>DXIU01000058.1 GCA_019112765.1 Candidatus Mediterraneibacter norwichensis
GGTTTCCGCCTTGGCCGCTTCCAGCCGTTCCATTTCCGCCTGTGCGGAATTGAAAGTGGCGTGTGCGTAATAGTTCAGCGTCATAACGATGTTGGCGTGTCCCATGATGTACTGCAAAGCCTTGGGGTTCATCCCGGCGTTTGCCATCCTTGTACAGAATGTGTGCCTCATGGTGTGGGGCGTCATTACCGGCGGCAATGGCTCCTTATGGCACTTGTTGAATTTCTTGGCGAGGCCCTTAAACATGGCGTCATAGTTGACGGCCACTTTCGGCAGGCCGTCCCGGTTCAGGAACAGGAAATTGCTGTACCCGTCAACCTCAATGGCCTTTGCGCCTCTGCGGTTCTGCAACACTCGCTGGAACGCTTCATACGCGGCTGCGCTCATAGGCACCTGCCGAAATCCGCTGTCCGTCTTGGGCGTTTCGATATAGTAGCCATCCTCTGTGCTTCTTAAAAGCTGGTGGTCTACATTGACAAAACGCTTTTCAAAATTCAGGTCGGTTTCGGTCAGGCCGCAAAGCTCGGAAATCCGAAGCCCTGTTTCCAGCAGGATCACAACCTCGTCACAATACTTGGCATACACGGGATCGTCCTGCATGAATTTCAGGAGTTCTTCTTCCTGTGCGGGGGTGAGAGGCACCTTTGGTTCCGTGTCGTCGTTGATTACGTCATTGATCGGGAAGTCAAACGGGTTCTTGCGGATGCAATCGTCCTGAATAGCCATATAAAAGATCGCTTTCAGGGAACGCTTGCTGTTGCAGATGGTGTTATAGGCAACACCCTGTTCCTGCATACGCAAGGCCCATTCTTTTGCGTCGGACAGCTTCACGCTGTCGATGCTGGCCGCCCCCAGCTTGTCGTCCGATAAAAGTTTCATCAACTGTTCGCGGCTTTTTTTCGTCCCACGCTTCACGTTTCCCCGCTGCCGGATGTACTTGGCATAAAGCTGGCAGACCGTCATTTTCTTGCCGATGGGGTCGATCCCGTCGGCAATGTCCTGTTGTATCTGCCTGACCTTTTCACGCAGAGAAAGGTCGGGGCGCTTCCCGGCAGGGATTTTGTCGGTGGGTACTAACTTCCATGAGTACACAAACTTGGGGTTTCCAAAGGTGTCCATATATTTGTAAGCGTATCTTCCGTCTGGTCGCTGGCTCTCTCCAGATTTCAAAAGGCGGCCTTTACTGTCGCGCCTTTTTTCATCTCGTTCTTTTCTCGGCATATCGTCATGCTCCTTTCCATGACGGAAAGAGCCTTGACACGCTATAAAGATATTATAGCATATTCAAGGCCCGATTTCACTATATGGCGTCAAGGCTGTCAATTATTTTTTCAAACTGCTTCCGCTTGATTTGGATGCGGTTGCCGTTCATAATCACCCAGCCAGCGGTAGGGTTTTCCTCGGCCAGTTTACGCAGCTTGTTTTCCCCGACGCGAAAATATTTGGACGCTTCTTCAATCGTCAGCGTGTATTTTTCCCAGATTGGCACATCAGTAGGGGTATCTAAATGAGGCTTTATTTCCTCGACAATGCTGTTTCCACTCTTTCCGGGAAGCATTAAATCCAGAATAATCACGCTGAATTTCTCATTATTGAGATATAGCATGGCTTCTGTTCCAGAAAATGCCTGTTTACATTCATACCCTGCTTTTGTCAACGCTGACGCCATCATATTGTTGATGTCAGTATCATCTTCGATAATTAAGATTTGTTCCATGTTACCACTTCCTAATTTTATATTCTCAACAGGGCCTCCTTTGGAAGAAATCTAAAGTCCTCATTTGTGCTTACCCATTTTGAGGCCATGAAGATTTTGTTCTAACTTCCGGCAACATTTATTATTATATTTCATTCTCTCAAACAGCACAAGGCAGGAAATATGAATAATAGAGTGTAAGTATAGGCTATATCCAGAGGCAGCCATACGCCGGAAGAATGAGGCCAAACGACAGCGGAAAAGATACCTCCTGTCTACGCATTTAGGGGAATAAATGTCCATGAAAATCAAGTCTTTTCCGCCACAGTCGGCAGGCAGGCGGGATAGATTATCCAATCCCCGCCGAAACCGGCTTTGAAATGCGTAGAAAACAACCCATAGGAAAACGCCGGACACGGCGGCCTGCTGGCCCTGCGCCCGGCGTTTTCTCATAGGCTGTCCTTTAGGATGGCCCGGATCAGCTTGTTTTGCAAGCGGTGTTTCATGTACTCGTCCACCCGCACATGAGGCGAACCGTCAAAATCATAGAGCGTCCGGGTACACAGCTTATTCATGTAGCCGTCATAGTACCGCAAGATACGCTCCATTGCCAGCGGATCACCGGCGCGGGCGTCAGCAAATACAGACAGGGGCAGAAGCACCCTGCCGTGAAATGTGGGCTGCTTCATGTCTGTTTTCTCCCTCCGTCGTCCTCCAATCTTTGCCGCAATTCTTTCAAAGTCTTTGTGCGGTGACGCTGGACGGCGCTTTTTGACATTCCAACAAGGCCGCCGATCTCACCGTCCGCCATAGCTGCTACACAGTGTAGAATTAAAATCTGCTGCTCCGGCTCCGGCAGGCTGGCAAAGGCTCCCGCCACCAGCTCGTCCCGGATATGTAGGCCATAGCCAAAGGCCGAGAATACAAAGCTGTCGCTTGGGTACTCGTCCAGCGTGGAGAGCTTGTCCCATTGCGCCGGGGAAATATCCTCTAAGGATGTTTGCCGGTTACGGTATCGCTGCATTTCCCGCAGGTAGTCAATGGCTTCATGGTACAGAACCAGCTTGCAGTAATGGTCGAGTTGACAGCGTTCCACATAGTCAGAGGTGTATTCGTTCATCTTCTCACCCCCGATCTGCGGGAGAATGAGAAGATTAAGCTGTTTCCACCGCTCCTTTCATCGGTGGCAGTATAGCGGCTCCGGCCCGCACCAAAGAACCGCAGAAAACAACAAATTTCGCCCGGCAGGTCATAGACCCACCGGGCGAAACTGAAAGCAATATGAAGATGATTTATATGGTATAGTTCATACTTATGGCTGCTTGTCCCCGTAGCCGGGGACGGGCTTTTTTTGATGGTGCGTACCCCGTCGTATTATGTCGAAACGCTTTTTGCTTCATGGCGGCTCCCTCCGTGGGCCGCCGATCCCGCCAGCGTCAGGGCGTCGCTCTGTATGAGGGTATAAAGAACGGCGGCCTTGATTTGTTCAAAGCCGCCGCAGCGATCAATAAGCATGGATAGTGTCTGTCGAACGACGGCTTTTTTTCTTTTGCCGTCGTCCGGCAGTTATTTATGAATTTTAATATTGCTAATCTATCTGCATAATTTTTTTTGTAAAGGTATATTTCAAAGCGATTAGAGAAATTGCCAAAGTAGCGATAATTACCCAAATATTTTCTTGATAATTTTCGCTGGCTGCAATCACAATCTGTCGCAGATAGATAAAAATAATGGAACTGACTATTGTTACTGTGACAGACTTTTTTATCATACCAACAGCAAATGACCAAAAGCCTAAACAACAAAATACAACGGTACTAGATAATGCTGCATATATCCAGTTTTTTAGAACATTTACAGTAAAATCACCAGCAACCAAATTGAACTTCCAATCGACACCAAGAATGAACAGTGAACAGCACAGATACCCGAATAAAATAGAAATCACCATAAACAAGGTTATAATGAAAAGTTTAGAAATGATAAGCTTTTTACGATCAATCGGGTATGTAAACATAAGTAAAATGGTTTTGTTATTGTATTCGCTGATAATCAGCGCGGAAACTAAAACCGCAAAGAAAATCACATATACAAACGCAAATATTAGCTGAACAGCCCGAAAAGCGCTTTCAAAGGTGTAAGCATTATCTGATGTATCGTTTAAGGCTACAAAAACAAAAAACATACTAAGGATAATTGCGGCAATCGAGATGAAAATATACCGCAAGAAATGAATCTTTTTTAATTCAAGTTTCATCAAATGTGCCATGCTATTCACACCTCCTCAATGATATGGAAGAAGTAATCTTCCAGAGAATTTTTCTTCATCCCTATACTGGCAATTCCAATACCATTTTGCACCAATAAGGCTGAAAGTTCTTTGACCGATTTTTGAAGATCGTATATCTCAATTTTTGTGCCCGAAATAACTTTGAAGTTGGTAATTCCAAACTTCTGTTCCAGTAGATAACCAGCCCGGCTGATGTCGTCAACTTCCAATTCAATGTAATCTGTCTGTGATTTACGAATATCTATCATCGAACTCTCTTTGAGAAGTTTTCCATTTTGGATGATACCTACTGTATCTGCAATTTGTTCAACTTCCGAAAGAATATGGCTTGATATGAAAATGGTAATTCCAAATTCTTGATTAAGTCGTCGGAAAAGCATTCGCATTTCTCGAATACCTTCAGGATCAAGAGCATTAATCGGCTCGTCCAAAATCAAAAACTCCGGTTTGGTTAAAATTGCTCTGGCGATTGCAAGTCGTTGCTTCATACCCATTGAATAGTGGGATACTACTTTTCCCTCAATGTCCTGCAAATCAACCAGCTTCAACACTTCGTCAATTCTTTCCGTATTGTGATAGCCCATGTACTCACAATGCAATTCAAGATTTTTACGTCCAGTTATTTTTTCATAAAAATAGGGATGTTCGATAATAGAGCCGATGCGTTTGCGGCATTCATAACTTGTACTACCGATTTTCTCGCCAAAAATGTAAACATCGCCAGAATCAGGCTGTGTGAGGTTCAATAGCATTTTCATCACTGTACTTTTTCCCGCGCCGTTTGGCCCAACAAAACCGTAAATCTCACCTTTTTTCACATGGATATTTACGGAGTTTACAACAGTCTTATTTTTATAAGACTTCACTAGATTATGTGTTTCCATAATATATTCCATTTTGTCTGTCTCCTTTCAGATAACAGTATACAAAATAGACTTCTCTTTTTTCTGCCCGAAATCTAACTTTTTTCTAACTTTTCAAAATCAGAGAAAAAACTGTTTTGTATCCCGGATTACTTATAACTTGAATATCTGCTTCCATTTGTAATGCAAGATTTTTTGCAATCGTCAGTCCCAGCCCGCTGCCTGAACCTTTATGAGCCGTTGTATAGGTACGGTAAAAAATCTGCTCTTGATCTTTTTCCAAAATACCTTGCCCATGATCTTCAACATCAATTCTTATTTTTCCGTTCATGCTGCTTAACCGTAAGGCAAGGTATTTCCCATCGCCGCCGTGTCTGATTGCATTGTCGATTAGGTTTTTCAAAATTCTTTTCAAGGCATCTTTGTCAACATAAGCGTATTCGGGTAAAGCCCCTACATCTATCTCAACGCAAAAATGTTTTTGCTCCAGAATATCATAATAGTCCAAAATCACTTCATGACATAGTTCGGTAATATTCGTTCGTTGTAAATCAATTTTCATATCGCCCGATGTTATTTTTGACATTGTAAAGTATTCGTTGATTGTAATAACCAATTCACTTGCTTTACGATCAATTTTAGTAGCCATATTATAAAAATTATTTTCGTCAGCTTTTTCAGCTTCTTTACATAATAATTCACTATATCCTTTTAGAACGGTAAGTGGAGTTCTAATATCATGGGATATATTTGTAAGCACTTGCGTCATGGCTTTTTTTGAACGCTCATATTCCGCCTTTTGAGAATAAAATTTATCTAATAATCGATTTATTTCAGCAGCAAGTTCCTTAATTTGTATACTCTCAGATGGTACTAAAATGTATGAATTTTCTTTTGTATAAGATAAATCTGCAATGCGTTCTTTAATATAATGCAATTCTTTATTCATTGCTTGATATTTTGTTCGTTGCAAGAAAAGCAAAGCAAATAGTATAACAACTAATAATATGGAAAAGAATAGTATCATCTGTTATCCTCCATCTTATAACCTATTCCCCATAAGGTCTTGATATAGGTTGTCGTATCTTCTTCACCGTTTTTCAGTTTTAGGCGCAGTCGATTGATATGGGTATTTAGTACGTTTTCATTTCCGAAATATGGCTCTTTCCAAATGAGTTCGTACAAGCGTTCTTTTGAGAAAGCCTGTCCCGGATGGGTTGCCAGCAGATGCAAAATTTCAAATTCAATGGGCGTTAAATCTATCAGAGTTCCTTGGCGGCTAACAGTATGACTTATTGGGTCAATCTCTAAATCTTTAATCTTGACACCTGCATCGTTTGGCATGGCTTGATAGGTTCTGGCACGCCGAATATTGGCTTTAATCCTTGCAGTAAGCTCAATTAGAGAAAATGGCTTTACAACGTAATCATCGGCCCCCAAATTCAGCCCCAATGACTTATCAGTGTCATTGTCTTTGGCTGTGATTATAATAATCGGAATAGTGCTGACCTGCCGAATAGTCTTAATAATCTCCATACCACTCATATCCGGCAACATAAGGTCTATGAGTGCAAGAGAGTATTCGTCATAATTCTTGATAGTATGAATAGCTGTTTTACCATCACTAAAAGGAAGCACTTGAAATTCTCCTGACAAATAGTCTTTCACCATGCTTCTGATTTCTTCATCATCTTCAATCAATATAATCTTATTTTCCATTGCGATTGCTCCTTGCTTTTTTTGTCCTGCCATCAATGGGCTTTTTTGCATCCTTTGGAACGAGCCAGACAGTCCCCATTTTCATAGCGCCGGGAATACGGCCCGAAGAACAGTAATAATTTATCCAACGAGGGGTCACACCCCATTTTTCGCCAGCTTCCTTTAATGTCATATAGTCCATTTTGCACCTCCAACCTTAATATTATAATTCGCTTTCTCGAATAGTACAAGGCAGGAAATATGAATAATAGAGTGTAAGTATAGGTCATATCCAGAGGCAGTCAGGCGCCAGAAGAAAGAGGACGAACGGCAGCGGAAAAGATACCTCTTGTCTACGCATTTAAGCCGCTGAAAAGCCCGCTATTTCAGGGCTTTCCCGGCATGGTCGGCGGGCAGGCAGGACAGATTATCCATTCCCCGCCAGAGAGGGCTTCTAAATGCGTAGGAATATTCTTCTGATGGTGGTATTCCCGACGCTTCTGTGGTATGCTCATAGTAAAACTATGACAGGAGTGTTTAAGGGATGGCTGAACAGGAAATGTTGCTGGACAGCGCCACGATCAAAGCCGCCGTCGCGGGCGAGAAGTGGGCCACGGAAAAGGTGATTGAACACTATGCCCCCATGATCGACGAGCTGGCCGTGGACGAGGATATGAAGCAGCACTTAATTATGAAACTGTTGGAAGCCCTGCCGAATTTCCCAATGGAGCAGGCATAAAGGCAAAAAAACAGCGCCGGACGCAGAGGCCATACAGCCCCTGCGCCCGGCATCTTTTTTTGCTTGTGCTAATGCGTAAAAATACCCGATAGATAGTCCCCATTCTCAAGAGGAATTTCTGTTTCCATCTCTTTTTTCATAGTGTGTAAATCATACTTCGCAATTCTGCCCGTTCCCATTAAATACAAATAATCGTCATTTATGGCAATTTGCCCTATCCACACGCCCAAATCATAAGTATCAATTTTTTCTGTCGATATTTCATAAACAGACAAAGTTGTACCTTCCCCTGTTACCAGATTTCCGTGTGTAACATATAACTTATCATCCATATTCAAAAGGTGAAAGACATCATCTGAAAACTTTATTGTACTAATTTCTTCGGTGGAAATATCGTAAGCGCATACAATTTGGTTGAATGTGTCTTGTGAAGTTACCATGGGAGCAAAATACAAAGTATCGCCAACCCCTGTCACGGAATAGACATCACATCCAAATTCTGAAATATCAATTCTTTTCAGTTCTTCCAGTGTTATAGGATCAAGACAGTGTAAAGTTTCATTCTTTCCAGACGGCGTACTTTGGCTTGAAAAAGCATACAATTTATCTTGATACGAATATACAATAGAAATATATGAATTGTCGTATGTTACGGTTTTTACAGTTCCATCCGCCCTATCAATTCGGTTAATAAAAGATTGCTGATTGATATTGTTGGCTGCAAAAATAGCCGATGCATCAACGCTTAAACCATAAATTGCTATCTGATCCAAATAGTATTCATTCTGTTCAAAAGTATCTAAATCTTGGCGAAGAATAGTTTTTTCATCTTTCTTGTTTGCTTGTCCCTGTGGCACAATATATAAGGAACCATCGTAAATTACAGGGGGATAGAACAATTCTCCCATTGTTGCATAATCATAGTGAATGGAACCTGTTTGTGACAAATTGGCATCAAAATATAGTATGTCGCTGCTATTTCTTGAACCATTTGTACGGATAATTCCAACTGAATAATTATCTGGTACATCATAGCTATTTCTGGTATTTTGGACGCACCCGGAAAACAGCAACATACAAAGGGCAAGCAACGGAATAAGTTTTCGTCGCATGATATTTTCCCTCCCACAAGAATTAAGTACGTTATTGAATTGAACAAAAGAAGTTGTTTGTCTAAGATTTAGTATAGTTTTCTCTCGTACAAAAAGCAAGGCCAAACTATGACAGAAGTCCGGCCGATATGTACGCCGATCACTCGCTGCGGCTGGCGCAGGAAATAGTAACGGAAAATTTCTCCCTGTGTCTGCTCCGGCAAGAGGTCAAGGGCGGCGGCAAGTTCCGCATGGTACAGAACAGCGGTCTGGCCGCAGGCGGTAAAAAGATATTCTTCAAGCTGTTCCGGCTCGGCAAACTGGACAAACTTCTCATTCATCAGATAGTCAAATCAGGCAGGTATGGACGCACTGATGAAGGGGCGGACCACATTTGTCATTGCCCACCGTCTGTCCACAGTCAAGAACTCCGACTGTATCATGGTTATGGAACAGGGACGGATCATCGAGCGTGGTACACATGATGAGCTGATTGCGGCGAAAGGAAAGTATTATCAGCTGTATACAGGTAATTTTGCGGCGTAGTAAAGAGACGTTCTGTTTCAGATGAGGACAGAGAAAACCGAATAATAAACTGCGGGAGCAGGAGCGTCCTGTTCCCGCCGGAGAAAAGGTCATCCCCGCAGGAATCAATGTTCCGGTTTATCCGGAACCGGATTCCTGCGGGGATTCTATGCGTTCAGGTTATAGACTTCTGCTGAATCGGCATTGTACTTTCCGGAGAAAACGATCTACAATACTACATGTAAAGAGAAAGATATCTAAAATGATTAGGAGGAAATGAACATGGAATATGTAACATTAAATAACGGAATAAAAATGCCCCTGGAAGGATTCGGAGTATTCCAGGTGCCGGATCCGGCACAGTGCGAGCAGGCGGTTCTGGACGCCATCGAAAGCGGATACCGTCTGATCGATACGGCGGCAGCATATATGAATGAAAAAGCAGTAGGAGAGGCCATCAGGAAATGCGGTGTTCCCCGCGAAGAACTGTTTATTACTACAAAACTGTGGGTACAGGACGCAGACTATGAAGGAGCGAAGAAAGCAATTCAGACATCTCTTGACAATCTTGGACTGGATTATCTGGATCTGTATCTGATCCATCAGCCCATGGGAGATTATATCGGAGCATACCGCGCGATGGAAGAGGCTTATAAAGAAGGAAAGCTCCGCGCCATCGGCATCTGCAACTTCTATCCGGCACGTCTGGCGGACTTCTGCGAGTCTGTGGAAGTAAAACCGGCAGTAAACCAGGTTGAGCTGCATCCGTTCTTCCAGCAGGAGAATGCGCTTGCGCTTATGAAAGAGTACGGAGTAGTTCCGGAGGCATGGGGACCGTTCGCAGAGGGCAATCACGGTATCTTTACCCATCCGGTACTGACAAAGATCGGAGAGAAATACGGAAAGAGCGCCGCTCAGGTGGCTCTGAGATGGAATGTTCAGAGAGGCGTGGTTGTAATTCCGAAGTCCGTACACAAAGACCGCATGGAGCAGAACATGAATATCTGGGATTTCGAACTTGACGCGGATGATATGGCGGAGATCGCGAAACTGGATCTGGGACACAGCGAGATCGTAAATCATGATGACCCGGCATTTGCGAAAATGCTGCACAGTATGAAGATCCATGAGTAAGCAGAAGGAATAGCATTCCGGCAGATTATATGCTGAATGACCACTGAAATGACGCCGGGGGATGGCAATGGAAAAGTCTTCCTCCGGCTTTTTTTCTGGACACAGGACAGCGGAGCTGATTCAGGCAAACAGTCAGCGGAAATGACGGAACACGGGCATAAATCTCGCTTTTTCAGATTTCAGGCAGGCGCAGTAATACGTGACATTTGCTTCTTCATCCAGAATCGGGATGATTACACGGTCAGTTTCCTGCCGGGAGCGTTTCATGACGTAATCTGTGGTAAATGCGGAGTTCTCCACAAGTTCTCCCAGGACGTCCATTTCCTGCTGCAGGAGAAAACGGGAGGACGGCATCTTGCGGCGGCACAGTCCGTCCCAGAATCCGATCTGGGAGTAGAGAAGAAAGGTCTGTCCGTCCAGATCCTTTAAGTACAGTCCGTCAGCGTCAGCCAGCGGATGGACCGGCGGCAGTAAAACGTAGAGGTGCTCGCTTTCAATGGGCAGGGAATAGAAGTCCTCTGCATCGGGCTCTTCGTGAAAAATTACAAGCTGATATTTATTCTCTCTGAGCTGCTCAGCCAGATGAGGGTCTCCGGTTACTTCCGTGGAGATGGTCATTCCTTCGTAAAGGCTGGAGAGAAGAGAGACAAAATCAGGGATCAGCACAGGAGTACAGGACCCCACGGAGATGGTGCGCTTTTTCCGGTCATAGTCCCGGATCTGTTCGATCATGGATTCTTCCTGCATGAGCAGGCTCCGGGCGTACTGCACTGTAAGCGCCCCGTTTTCATTGAGGGTAAGCCGGCTCTTCTGCCGGTCAAAGAGTTTTACGCCCAGCTCGTCTTCCAGCCGCTGCATGGAGCGGCTCAGGGACGGCTGGGAGATATGGAGCTGTTCCGCCGCTGCAGACAGAGTGCCGCAGGAAGCGAAGGCTACAAGCTGTTCGAATAAGTGGATTTCAATCATAAGCAGTCTCCTTTCATCGTGCCCGGAATTTATACATGTCTGAAATTTGCATTGTAAGGCATGGAAATTTGCTGAAAATGAACATAACTGTATTTTACAGGAATCAGAATCCGAAAACAAGTCTGCGGACGAACTGCTGTGAAGAAAGAGGAATAGGAAAGAAAGAGGAAGTCAGGATGCAGGAAAGAAAAGAGAATAGTAAACAAAGCTTAACACTGAGAAACGGAGTCAGTATGCCCCTTCTGGGATTCGGTGTACTGCAGATGAAAGATCCGGAAGAGTGTGAACGCTGTATGCGGGAAGCTTTTGAGAGCGGATACCGCATGTTTGATACAGCTGCTTCCTACGGCAATGAAAGGGAAGTCGGAAATGCTCTGAAAAAGATTGTGGAAGAAGGGAAAGCCCGCAGGGAAGATCTGTTTGTTATTACAAAGCTCTGGATTGACGGCGCCAGTGAAGTGCCGCCCATGGTCAATCAGGTGGAGCTGCATCCTTTCTATCATCAGGACGACGCCCTGCGGATTATGAAAGAGCTGAGCGCGATCGATCAGCTTGATCTTGGCTACAGTGAAATACTGGATTACGGGAATCCCTGCATTGCCAGAATGTTCCTGAAAAAGCGGAGCATACAGGCGGAAAAGGCTGCCAGGGTTATATTGTAATTTCGAGAAACGAATCATATAATGAGAATTAACAGGTTCAGCAGCAAAGATTTTATTCTGCGACTGATCTTACATTATATGAAAGGAGACTTTGGATTCTCCGGGTATGGAAAAGCAGGGAATCCGATCTGAATACCTGATGAAAATCGCAGTTGTAACAGGAGCTTCCAGCGGTCTGGGAAAGGAGTTTGTTCTGCAGATCGCGGAAAAAGAAAAGAATCTGGATGAAATCTGGGTCATTGCCCGGCGGCGGGAACGCCTGGAGGCGCTTCAGCAGGACTGTGCTGTGCCTCTCCACATACTTGCTATGGATCTGACTGAAGAAGATGCGGCAGACCGGCTGGAACAGGAACTGAAAGCCGAAAAGCCTGAGATAGGGATTCTCGTGAATGGGGCAGGATTCGGGAAAATAGGAAGCTGGCAGGATGTGGCACGCAGGGAGAGCAGCGCTATGATCCGTCTCAACTGTCAGGCGGCAGTGGAAGTCACGCTGGTATGCATGGTTCATCGTCTGACGGCCAAATTCCTTCCGTCAGATATTATGATGGCGATATGGGAACTGATCCGGAGACTATAATGCGGCGGCCGGAATCCTGTGCCGTTGTTATACCGGTCAGCACCACATAGTTCGCCAGACAGAAAGAGGGGAAGATCTGAATGAATCAGTTTACCATCGGACAGAAACAGATATCTGTCTATCCGTGTGATGAACCGGACCGGCCGGTGATCTATCTCAATACCTTTGCGGGGGAAGGAGAGCAGGTGCTTCGCCTTCTCAGAGACGATGGCTGTCCGCCGTTTACGCTTGTATCTGTCAGCAGTCTTGACTGGAATCATGATATGTCGCCCTGGGAGATTCCGCCGGTTTTCAAAAATGCTGATCCATGTACAGGAGGGGCCGATGATTATCTGAAACTTTTTATTGGCAGAATTGTGCCAGAGGCGGAAAAGGAGATAAAAGGGCCTGTACTGTGGCGGGGAATCGCAGGGTATTCCCTTGCAGGACTCTTTGCCCTGTATTCACTGTACCAGACTGACTTTTTTTCAAGAGCTGCCAGTATGTCGGGCTCTCTGTGGTATCCGGGAATTACAGAATATGTTTCGTCGCATACTATGAAAAGCACACCGGATTATTTATACTTTTCACTGGGAAGCAAAGAAGCCAGAACACGCAACCCCTATATGAAAACCGTTCAGGAGAATACAGAGAAAATAGAAAAGTATTACAGAGAGAAAGGAATCAGTACAGTCTTTCAGCTGAATCCCGGAAATCACTATAAAGATGCGGAAAAACGGACTGCGGCAGGAATACGCTGGCTGATGGAAAGACAGGAGGAGTATAACCTGGAGAAATTAAATAAGCCATAATTAACCGTAAATGGATGAAACGGTTGACAATTGTCAAAAACGGGTATATCATGAGCATAAGGTAGTAGAAAGGGGCGGTCTTATGCTCTATGAGAATCTGAACCAACGCAAGAAAGAACTGGGACTTACAACCGAACAGCTTTCACAACTGTCGGGGGTGCCGGTGGGAACGATCAACAAGATCTTAAGCGGAGAGACGCGTTCGCCCCGCTATGACACCCTCCGGGCCCTGGAAAGTGTCTTATATAATCCGGACAGTAGAGATGCTGCGGAACCTGATTCCGGCAGAAGCATATATGATACGGCTTATAACCGGACAGACAGTTTATGGGCGAAAGCCGGCGAAGAGGCATATCGGAATCTGCCGGATGCTGTCAGGGAAGCGGCTGCTCCGTATGTCACGAAAAGACAGGGAGAATATACGGCAGACGATTACAAGAATCTGCCGGAAGATGTCCGGGCGGAGCTGATTGACGGAGTGCTTATCTTTCTTGAGGCGCCTTCATTTACACATCAGGAGCTGATAACAGAAATTTTGCTGGATTTTGGGCTTTATATCCGAAAGAACAAAGGTCCCTGCCGTGTGCTGTCGTCTCCTCTGGATGTGCAGATTGACTGTGATGACAGAACGATCGTGCAGCCGGATATCGCTCTGATCTGCAAAGATGAAAGGATTACCCGGAAAGGAATCTGCGGTGCGCCGGATTTCTGTATTGAGATCGTCTCGGATTCCAGCCGGAAGAGAGACTATGGGATTAAGATGCAGAAATATATGAATGCCGGCGTACGGGAATACTGGATCGTGGACCGGAAGCGGGAAAAGATCGTATGCTACTGGTTTGAGGGCGAGGATGCGCCGGAAATTTCGATGTATACGTTCCGCGATAAAGTGCCTGTGAGGATCTATGACGGACAGTTGGAGATTGACTTCCCGGAAATCATGCAGCGATTGTGGAAAGAAGAGTAAAAGAGTCAACAATATTGACAGAAGAGATACGGAAGAAAAGGGGCCGCAAGGCCCCTTTTAAAATGCTGTATTTCTGTAAAGATCCGGTTTCTGTATCAGATGATCTCTGTGATATTATCCGAGTATCTCCTTCAGATCCTGCTCCGGTGTTGTAGTCGGGCGGATTCCGTAATTTTCCACAAGAAAATTCAGTACGCCGGGCGACAGGAATGCCGGAAGCGTAGGCCCGAGGTAAATATTCCGGATGCCCAGATGCAGGAGTGTCAGCAGGATACAGACGGCTTTCTGCTCATACCAGGACAGCACCAGGGTCAGCGGCAGGTCGTTGACGCCGCAGTCAAACGCATCCGCCAGAGCAAGAGCAGCCCGGATTGCGCTGTATGCGTCGTTGCACTGTCCCATGTCCATGATCCGCGGAAGTCCGCCGATGGTGCCCGGATCGAGATCATTAAACCGGTATTTCCCGCAGGCGAGAGTGAGCACTGCCGTATCGGAAGGCGTCTGCTTTACAAAATCCGTATAATAGCTGCGGCCTTTTCTTGCCCCATCGCATCCGCCTACAAGGAAGATGTGCTTTAAAGCGCCGTCTTTTACTGCATTGATGATGGTGACTGCGGCGGATAATACGGTATTGCGCGCAAATCCTGTGGTGACTGTCTTTCCGCCGTTGATTCCGGTGAATTCCCTGTCTTCCGGGTAACCGCCCAGCTCCAGCGCTTTTTCGATGACAGGTGTGAAGTCTTTATTTTCTCCAATGTGGATGACTCCCGGATATGAGACAACTTCTGTTGTAAATACGCGGTCTGCGTAGCTTGCTTTCGGCGGCATCAGGCAGTTGGTCGTAAACAGGACCGGAGCCGGAATGTCCGCGAACTCTTTCTGCTGATTGTGCCATGCAGTGCCGAAATTTCCTTTCAGGTGTGGATAGGCTTTCAGCTTTGGATATGCGTGTGCCGGAAGCATCTCACCGTTGGTATAGATGTTGATTCCTTTTCCCTCTGTCTGCTCCAGAAGAAGCTGCAGATCTTTCAGGTCGTGTCCGCTTATCACGATAAACGGTCCTTTTTCAACTGTCAGCGGCACGGTGACAGGAACCGGATCCCCGTAGGTTTCTGTGTTTGCCTGATCCAGAAGTGCCATGCATTTCAGGTTGACCTCGCCCACTTTCATTACAATGGGGAGAAGCTGCTCCATGTTCAGATCTTCGCCGATGGCGAACATTCCCTCATAGAAGAAAGTGTTGACTTCCTCATCAGAATAGCCCAGTACCATAGCGTGGTACGCATATGCCGCCATTCCTCTGAGCCCGAACAGAATGAGGGATTTCAGAGAACGAATATCTTCGTCGGCATTCCACAGCAGTCCCATATCGTAATCCTCCGTTCTGCCGCACGGCTGCGCGCAGCCTGGGATAAGAGCGTTTTTCTCTCTTGTTACATTTTCGATCTGCTGCCGGATCGTCTCTTCGTTAAAGTTAACATTGGTGACCGTTGTGAACAGTCCCTCGATCATTGCCCGGTGAGTGGAAGGGGAGGGGGCATTTCCGCTGGCTGCCCGAGCAAGGCCGATCAGGGCGCCTGTAAGTTCATCCTGAAGTCCGGCTACATCCGCGGTTTTTCCACATACGCCGGCATTCCCGGTGCATCCGGTACATCCTGCGGTCTGTTCACACTGAAAACAAAACAGTTTATCTGACATTTTTAAAACCTCCTGTCAGCGCCGGCCGTATTTTTGTCTGTATGCCGGTACTGTGATTAGTTTTTCTATTGCATTGCTTGACTTTACAAGGTGAGTATAATACTCTGTTTAAAACAAGACAGTTGGAAATACAACAGAAAGGTGATGTATGAAAAAATATTTATCACTATTAAAAAATTCAAAGCTGTTTCAGGGAATCAGCGAGGATGAACTCATATCTATACTGGACTGCCTGTCCGCAGTCACGCGGAGTTATCGTAAGGGGGAATATGTCTTCAGCAGGGGAGAGCACATTGACAGTGTGGCGCTGCTGCTGGAGGGATGCATCCATATTCAGAAAGAAGATTACTGGGGGAATCTGAGTATCCTCAGTGAGATTTCAGAAGGGGAAATATTCGGTGAAGTGTATGCCTGTCTCGGAAGCGACGAAATACTGAATAACGCTGTTGCCGTAAAACCGGGTAAGGTGCTTTTTCTGGATGTGAAACGGATCCTTACCATGTGCCCGTCAGCCTGTCAGTTCCACGGGCGGCTGATTCGCAATCTTCTGGCTGTGCTTGCGCAAAAGAATAAAATGCTCACCCGGAAACTGGAGCATATGTCCAGAAGAACGACGAGGGAAAAGCTTCTGTCCTATCTGTCGGAGCAGTCCCAGAGGGCCGGAAGTCCGGTGTTTGATATTCCGTTTAACCGGCAGCAGCTCGCGGACTTTCTTTCCGTGGACCGGAGCGCGATGTCCGCAGAGCTGTGCAGGATGAGGGATGAGGGGATCCTCTCCTTTAACAGAAATCATTTTGTACTGAAATGACAGATCTGAAGAGCGGACAGAACAGTCAGATCTGACCGTACCGTACGGTACGGTCAGAGCGCTGTCTGTTCCGCGTATATCTTCACAAGTTCCAGTGCGACGTCACAGGCCGCATCCATGCCCTCGGCGGTGATGTGCTCATAGGGACCGTGATATCCGTGGCCGCCGGTTCCCAGGTTGGGACAGGGAAGTCCCTTAAAGCTTAGCTGAGCGCCGTCTGTGCCGCCGCGGATGGGGAGAACAAGCGGTGTAACGCCTGCATTTTCGCAGGCTTTTTTCGCATTCTCAATCAGGTGCATACAGCCGGCGATAATTTCCGCCATGTTGCGGTACTGGTCTGTAATAGTGAGAGCAGCCGTGCCTCGTCCCCATTTCTCATTGATCGTTTTCTCTATATTCCGGAGCGTCTCTTTGCGCTCTTCAAATTTTTCTGCATCATGATCCCGGATGATATAGCGGAGTACTGCATGGCCCACGTCGCCCTGCATGTCAATGAGATGATAGAATCCCTCATATCCGTCTGTATCCCGGGGCGTTTCGCCCTGAGGCAGCATAGAGTTGATCTCCATGGCAACAAGAGAAGCGTTTACCATAATGTCTTTGGCAGAACCCGGATGAACATTCACGCCGCTGATCCGGAATTCAGCTTTGGCGGCGTTGAAGTTCTCATACTGGATCTCGCCCTCCGTATCGCCGTCCAGTGTGTAGGCAAAGTCAGCGCCGAATTCTTCCACATCAAAATGAGCGGCGCCCATGCCGATCTCTTCGTCCGGAGTAAAGGCGATGGAAATGGGACCGTGGGGGATATTCTCGTCCAGAATCCGTTCTGCCATGGTTATGATTTCAGCGATACCTGCCTTATCGTCAGCTCCCAGGATCGTTGTTCCATCGCTTGTGATCAGGGTGCGCCCTTTCAGGTCTTTCAGATGCGGAAACATATCCGGCGACAGGATGCGGCCGCTTGTGCCAAGGGGAAGTTCCCGGCCGTTGTAGTCTTCATGAATCACCGGGATGATCCGCCGGTCGCAGAAGTCGGATACTGTGTCCAGATGAGCGATGAATCCCAGCTTCGGCCGGTCTTCGTAACCCGGCGTGGCGGGAATGTGCGCGTACAGGCAGCACCGGGTGTCCACTTTCACGTCTGTGATCCCCATAGTAAAAAGTTCCCGGTACAGATGGTGGGCAAGTTCGAACTGGCAGGCGGAAGAGGGTACGGTATCGCTTTCCTCGTCGCTGGGAGTTCTGACTGCAGCGTATTTTAATAATCTTTCGAATGCTTTCATTTTAATTTTCAGCTCCTTATTTCAGTTTTCAAATCAAAGTGATGTATTTAAATAAGACGGATCATGGAGTGCTTTTCGGACAATTTCCAGAAAGGCTGCCGCATCTCCTGAAATATCCGGTGAGTACAGAAGTCCGTATGGTACAGTAAACTCCCAGTCAGCAGGAAGTGTGACCAGTGCGGGGTGAATATCCGCCCATGCGTCCAGCGTCAGCAGAAGAGAACCGGTTGCCTCACAGGTATTGAATGTTTCCATATCGTAAAAATAGTGCGCATCTTCAAGAATAATCTGTGGGTGCGTCATTTTTATGATTTCTCTGAAATGATCCAGATAAAGAGTATCTCCGCCTTTTACCACGATCAGATGCTCGCCGTGAAGATCATTCAGCGACAGGCGGTTTTTTAAAGCAAGGTGATGATTCCGGGGAACCGCGATACACAGCTTATATCTGCCCAGTTCCAGAAAACAGCTCATATTCTGCATTTGCCGCGAGTTAAAAGCGCCAACCATAAAATCCATCTTTTTTCCCAGAGAGGCTACCACAGACAGAATCTGTTCATGATCATCGTCATAAGGTATGATCTTGAAACGGTACTCCGAGGGGGCAGGACTGACCCTGTTCCAGAGGTCGGTCAGGACTTTGCCCGGATTCAGGAAAGAGGACCCGATCCGGATTGTTTTCTGCTCACACCGCTGGATTGTCTGCGCATGAAGTACGGCAGCGTCTGATTCGGCCATGATCTGCTTCGCGGACTGATAAATATATTTCCCTGCTTCGGTCAGTTCAATCCCGTGGTTTGTGCGTTTCAGCAGTGTAAGCCCCAGGCGCTCTTCCAGAGCGTTCATCTGTTTCATGACAGATGCCGGTGTAACAAACAGATCTTCTGCAGCTTTCGACAGGCTTCCGCGTTCTGCGACCTGAACGAAGGTCTTTATCTGCTGGCTGTACATGAAAATTCCTCCTTGACTGTATTTACTTACAGTAAATGCATTGTAGCATTTCTGGTAATTCCGGGTCAAGGCAAATATAAGAGAAAAACAGACACTGGCCATTCAGAAATTCTTTTTCCTGCTTACAGGAATTTATGGAATTCTTCTGGTTATCCGTTCTGCTTCTTCTGTTTCCTTTTCGGCAGGTCTGGTTTATCCGGTTATTACTCTTTTCTGTGCAGGGATGTATGTTCTGTTTTATGTCCGCAGAAAATGGTTCTGGCAGGGAACTGCCGGTATGTTTCTTATTTTTGGAGTTTCCGCGGCACTGCAGTGGGATGTGTTCGCAGAGCAGACCCTTGCTCTGGCAGGAAGTCTTGCAGGCACGGTGCAGGGAGAGCAGGATGTGACTTTCCCGGTTTTATTTATTATGTTTATTTTTTCGGGGTTTTTCTTTGTCCTTGAGATTATCTGCGGGCGGCATTTGCTGCCCTATATTATCACTACAGGGTTTATGACAGGCGCTCCTGAACAGAAGAAGATTTTGCAGAGAAACTGTCCGGAGAGCTGCCCTGCATAAACCGGGATGAGGCAGATTATTGATTTTAAACCTTCCTGACCGGTTCACGAAAGCCGGAAGACTGTGTTACAATAACTGTGTTACATGCAGTCCGGACCGATTATACCGGTCTGTCCGGCTTTGCCGGAATAAAGGAGGATTTACCGGAATGAAAGTCATTGATTTTAAGGATGCAAAATGCCGTCACTGCTACAAATGTGTGCGCCACTGCGCGGTGAAGGCCATCGCGGTCAGAGACGAACAGGCAAGGATCATGGTTGACCACTGCATCAACTGCGGCCGCTGCCTGGAAGTCTGTCCCCAGAACGCCAAGACATTTGCCAGTGATCTGGAGCGGGTGAAGGGATATCTGCGGCAGGGCTGCCGTACCGTAATCTCCATAGCGCCGTCCTATGCAGGTGTGCTGGAGTTCGACACACCGGGACAGGTGGTGGATGCTCTGGAGAAGCTTGGATTTGCGGAAGTAAGAGAGACAGCCGAGGGCGCCGCTCTTGTAACCAATGAGTATAAGAAACTGGTCCGCGAGGCGAAAATGCCCAATATTATTACTACATGCTGCCCCAGTGTAAATGATCTGATCGAAAAATATTACCCGGACTGTGCAGAAATGATGGCTCCCGTAGTCTCTCCCATGGCGGCGCACGGACGCTATATCAAAAAACTGTACGGACCGGATGTGAAAGTGGTATTTCTGGGCCCCTGCATTGCCAAAAAGCAGGAGGCTGAAGGCGACGAGAGAGTTGCCGGGGCAATCGACGGAATCCTTACTTTTGAGGAGCTGGCAGTCTGGCTGAACGAGGCGGGAATTGACCTTCATGCCTGTACGGATAAGCCCATGGGCAATCCGGATCCAAAGATCAACCGGCTCTATCCGGTCAGCGGCGGCGTGATCCAGTCGGTAATAACGGAAGAAGAGGCGGACGGATACCATAAGGTATTCGTAGACGGTCTGGAGAACTGTATGGAGATGCTGGAGTGCCTCCGGAAGGGAGAGCTGGATCACTGCTTTATCGAGGCAAATGTCTGTGAAGGCGGCTGCGTGAAAGGACCTGCTTCTGCTCATTGGAATACATCTTATGTAAAAACAAAAGTGAAAATTGAAAACGCTGTATCCTATAAGGCTGCACGTGACCTGCCGGATATGAGCCCGGAGGAAATGACAAAGAAGTTCGGCGGCCGGAGTCTTTCCGATCCCATGCCGTCGGAGGAGCAGATTACCCGCATTCTCAGATCCACAGGCAAATATTCGCCTGCCGATGAACTGAACTGCGGCGCCTGCGGGTATTCCACCTGCCGGGAAAAGGCCGCGGCTGTTTTTCAGGGAAAGGCGGAACTGTCCATGTGTATGCCTTATGCCCTGACAAAGGCAGAGTCCATGTCCAATGTCGTACTGGATGCTACGCCGAATATGATCTTTGTTGTGGGAAATGATATGAAGATCCTGGACTGCAACCGGAAAGGACAGGAACTTCTCGGCGTGGGTCATGACGAGGCAGTGCAGCGGTATATATTTGAGTTTATAGAGACAGAAGATATTGAAGAGACCCTTCTTACCAGGGAGTCTGTCCTGAATAAAAAAGTAAAGCTGGAAAAGGGCAGAATAACGGCAGAAGAGAGCATTGTATATATTGAAAATCTGGATGCGGTTCTGGTCATGTTCCGGGATATAACCCGGGAGGAAAAAATCAGGGAACAGCATTATAACCTGAAAGTCGAGACCGTTGAGATGGCCCGGAAAGTTATCGAGAAACAGATGATGGTGGCCCAGGAGATTGCGGGACTGCTGGGAGAGACCACGGCGGAGACCAAGGTGACTCTGACAAAGCTGCGGGATTCTATTCTGAACGAGGAGGACTAGGCCTATGAGTGTAAGTATTGATGTGGCCTGGAGAAGTCTGAATAAGTATCAGGAGGAACTGTGCGGAGACAAAGTGGAGATTCTCAAAACCGGTGATTCAGATATCGTGATTCTGGCCGACGGTATGGGCAGCGGGGTAAAAGCCAATATACTGGCCACTCTGACGTCAAAAATACTGGGCACTATGCTCCGGGAAGGGGCTGCCATAGAATCCTGTGTGGAAACCATTGCCAGAACGCTTCCGGTATGCAAAGTGCGGAAGGTTGCCTATGCCACATTTTCCATCCTGCAGATCTTCCACAGCGGGCAGGCGTATCTGGCAGAATTTGACAATCCTTCCTGCGTCTTTATCCGGGATGGAAAAATTCTGGATTACCCGTATAAAGTGCGGGAAATCGAAGGGAAAAAGATCCATGAGTACCGGTTTCAGGTGAAGAAGAATGACTGTTTTGTATTGATGAGCGACGGCGTGATTTACGCAGGCGCCGGTTCGATCCTGAATATGCAGGGCTGGACCTGGGAGGCTATGGCAGAATATACGCTGAAGTGTACGAAGAAGACGCTGTCAGCTTCCCGGCTGGCAGTCCTTCTGAGCCAGGCCTGTGATGAGCTTTATGAAGAAAGGCCCGGCGATGATACAACCATTGCCGTCGCCAGAGTGATTGAGCGCAGAATTGTAAATATATTTACCGGTCCTCCAAAGGACAAAGCCGATGACGACCGGCTTATGCATGAATTCATGCGCTCCGAAGGGAAAAAAGTCGTTTCCGGCGGCACCAGTTCCAATATAGCTGCCCGTTTCCTGGGCAAAGAAATCATAACCCGGGCGGACAGCGCTGATCCGGATGTACCGCCTGCGGCAGAGATCGAAGGAATTGATCTGGTAACAGAAGGAGTGCTCACTCTTGGAAAATGCCTGAAGCTTCTGAAAAAATACGCGAACGGTGAGTTTGATGAGGAATTTTTTGACGAACTGGATGCCGATAACGGCGCTTCCCGGCTGGCAAAGCTGCTGATCGAGGAGTGTACGGAGCTGAATCTCTTTGTAGGAACTTCCGTAAATAAGGCACACAAAAATTCAGAGCTGAGCTTTGACCTGAGTATGCGGATGAATCTGGTAGAACAGCTCATCCGTATAATGAAACAGATGGGGAAGCATGTTTCGGCAAAATATTACTGATGCTGAATAGCTGACAAAACAAATACAGCAGGGATTTCCAGGAGAAAATCCCTGCTGTCCGTCATTCTGTATGAGATATATTACACGGGAATATACACAGATGCGGTTTAAAGCAGCTCTTCAAATGTATCATAAAAAGAGGGATAGGAGACATCCACACATTGACTGTCCAGGATGCGGGTACGTCCTTCTGCTGCCAGTGCGGCAATGCTGAATGCCATGGCGATACGGTGATCCAGCAGAGTATGGATGGAAGCACCTTTAAGCCTGCCGCCTTTGATAATCATGCCGTCTTCAGTGGGAGTAACGTCACATCCCATTGCCTTCAGATTGTCGGTGACAGTTTCGATGCGGTCGGTTTCCTTCACTTTCAGTTCCGCCGCGTCCCGGATGACAGTCGTTCCTTCTGCTACAGCGGCCATAACGGCGATAATGGGGATTTCATCAATCAGGGCAGGAATAATATCTCCCTCGATAACTGTACCGTGGAGCTGACTTGTCTTTACCGTAATGTCGGCGATTTTCTCTCCTCCTTCTGTCCGTTCATTGCTCAGTCTGATCTGTGCGCCCATATCGTCACATACCTTCAGAATTCCGGCGCGGGTAGGATTAATGCCTACATTTGTGATACAGATCTCGGAGTCCGGAACGATCAGTCCTGCCGCGATAAAGTATGCAGCGGAGGAAATGTCTCCAGGTACCGTGATCTTCTGCCCGTGCAGTTCCCGGCAGGGCTGAACAATGGCCGTAGTTCTGGAGCAGTCCAGCTCATGGACAGAGCGGATATCCGCGCCGAATTCTTTCAGCATCAGCTCTGTGTGGTTCCGGGAAAGACCGGGTTCTGTTACAGAGGTCTCCCCTTCGGCATAAAGCCCGGCAAGAAGAATACAGGATTTTACCTGCGCGCTTGCGACCGGCGAATCATAGTGTATGCCGTGAAGCCGGGAGGGGGCAATGTACAGCGGAGCACATCCGTTGTGCAGGATGCTGGAGATATCCGCGCCCATCTGAGTAAGGGGATCGATGATACGCTTCATGGGACGGGAATTTAATGACTCGTCCCCGGAAAGTTTTGATTCGAAAGGCTGTCCGGCAAGGATTCCCGAAAGCAGGCGGGTTGTGGTACCGCTGTTTCCTACATCCAGGATATGGGTCGGAGCAGAGAGACCGTGAAGTCCTTTTCCGTGAACAGTGACTGTGGAGCCCTCCTGTTCGATTTCAATGCCCAGCGTGCGAAAGCAGCGTATTGTAGCCAGGCAGTCCGCGCCCGGGAGAAAATTGTGAATTTCTGTAGTGCCGTCGGCAATGGAGCCGAACATAATGCCTCTGTGGGAGATGGATTTGTCCCCCGGGACAGATACGGTTCCTTTCAGTCCAGTAATGCCGCATAATTCCATAATAATCTGATTCCTTTCTTCGTTTTTGTTTTGTTACAGCACGGGGCTGTTTATACTTCATATACTATATACCGGTATTTCTGAAGCAGAGCGGCTGCTTTTGTACATGCAGGCTCCTGATAGAATTCAATGCGAAGAACACCCTCTTCAAATTCCCTGTTGTGCACGATTCCGATATTTTTGATATTGATATTGTTGCTGGCAAGAATCGTGGCAATTGTGGCGATTCCTCCGGCTTCGTCAATAATATCGCAGTAAAGGGCAAACTGCTTTTTGATAGGTCCGGCAGAAGTGTTGGGCATGGAGTCCCTGTAATCCCGGGATGACTCGAAAAGAGAGTACAGTTCATCCTCATTGCCTGTATCAACGGATGTTTTCGTTTTCTCCAGTGCTTCAATATAATGTCCCAGTATGCGGGAAATATTTCCCCGGTTTTTCAGACACACCTGCTGCCACATGACCGGAGAAGAGGATGCGATTCGTGTAATATCCTTGAATCCGCCGGCCGCCAGAGCCTTCATCAGCTCGTCTTCCGTATCTGTATCATGGACAAAGTTTACCAGTGTGGCCGCAATAATATGGGGAAGATGGCTGATTGTTCCGGTGATAAAGTCATGTTCCCGGTAGTCCAGAACAATGGGAAGGGCCTTCAGGGATTCAATAAAATTTTTGTATGCCTCCACTTTTTCTTTCCCGATTTTTGCCGCCGGGGTAAGGATATAGTAGGCATTTTCGATCAGGTGAGCCTTTGCGTTGCTGAATCCGCTTTTTTCAGACCCGGCCATAGGATGGCCGCCGATAAAATTTTCTTCCATTCCCAGCGCGGCAACCTCTTCATGGATGGAAGTCTTGACACTTCCCACATCTGTCAGAATACAGTCTTTTCCTGCCAGATCTTTCAGCTGTGACAGATAGGCCGTGTTATATGCAACCGGTGTGCACAGAAAGATGTAGCTGCAGTCTCTGAAATTATCGTCGATAGAAGAGCAGGCCGTGTGGATCGTCCCCTCCTGTACGGCAAGGGCGAGAGTCTCCCGGCTTTTGTCGAAGGCGGCGATCTCCCAGTCCGGATAGTATCTGCGGACTGCTTTCGCGATAGAACCGCCGATCAGGCCCAGCCCTATAAAGCCTATTTTTTTATGTTCCATGATATTTGAAATCCTTTCAATAATAAATATAGCAGTTCTGCAGACGGATAAAAGCCGCAGACCGATTTTGGCATAACTAAAAATATTTTATCACTTTGCCTTGCAAAAGTAAATAAATGCATTAGTTATGTGAAAAATTCATAAAAGAGTTGTAATTATGATGGATTTTTAGTACAATGTACCCATGATGTGCACGCCTGTAGAGGAAACAGGTGTGCAGAATAACTACATACAAGGAGGCAGCAGCATGAAGGTTTACAGAACAGACGAAATCAGAAACGTGGTATTGCTTGGACACGGCGGAAGCGGCAAGACAAGTCTTGTGGAGGCAATGCTGTACGTATCAGGCGCCACAAACCGTATGGGAAAAGTTTCCGATGCCAGTACGGTCAGCGATTTTGATAAAGAGGAGCAGAAACGCGGATTTTCAATCAGTACAAGTCTGATTCCGATAGAGTGGGAAAAAGCAAAAATCAACATCCTTGATACGCCGGGATATTTCGATTTTGTCGGCGAAGTAGAGGAAGCGGTCAGCGCTGCGGACGCGGCGGTTATCGTCGTATCCGGAAAGGCCGGCGTTCAGGTCGGGACGGAGAAGGCCTGGGAACTTTGCGATAAATACAATCTTCCGAGGATGATCTATGTGACGGAAATGGATGTAGACGACGCAAGCTTCCGTCAGGTAGTGGAAGATCTGACCGCCAGATATGGCAAGAAGATCGCGCCGCATTTCCAGCCCATCCGTGAGAATGAGAAACTGGTGGGTTACATTAACGTAATTAAGAACGCAGGCCGCAGGTATACGGGAATCGGCCAGAGAGAAGAGTGCGAGATCCCGGATTACTGTAAACCGAACCTGGAGATCCTGAGAGATTCTCTTATGGAGGCAGTTGCCGAGACAAGCGAAGAATTCATGGAAAGATACTTTAACGGCGAGGAGTTTTCTGTGGAAGAGATCCGGTCCGCCATGCGTACGGAAGTTATGGACGGAGATATCGTGCCGGTTGCCATGGGTTCCAATATTCAGGCTCAGGGTGTTGCCAATCTTCTGTCAGATATCGTAAGATTCTTCCCCAGCCCGGATAAGAGAACCTGCGCAGGCATCAACCGTACGACAAATGATATCTTCGAGGCAAACTATGATTTCGCGAAAGCGAAGACAGCATATGTATTCAAGACAATGGTAGATCCCTTTATCGGAAAGTATTCCTTCGTAAAGGTATGCTCGGGAGTGCTCAAAGGGGATGATATTCTTTATAACGCCGATACGGATGCTGAGGAGAAGCCGGGAAAACTTTATACCATGTGCGGCAATAAGCCGTCGGAAGTACCGGAGCTGTTTGCCGGCGATATCGGAGCGATCGCAAAACTTACTAATACACGTACCGGCGATACGCTTTCTACAAAAGCGACTCAGGTAACATATGCCAGAACAGACTATTCCGTTCCATATACATACATGAGATACAAGGTAAAGAACAAAGGGGATGAGGATAAAGTATCCCAGGCCCTGGCAAGGATGACCGCAGAGGACGTTACACTGAAGGCTGTAAATGACAGTGAGAACAGACAGACGCTTCTCTACGGCATGGGTGATCAGCATCTGGAGATCGTGGCAAGCAAACTGGCAGCCAGATATAAAGTTGAGATTACTCTTGAGACGCCGAAGGTCGCATTCCGCGAGACAATCCGCAAAAATTCAGATGTGGATACCAAGTACAAGAAACAGTCCGGCGGACATGGACAGTACGGTCATGTTAAGATGAAATTTGAACCTTCCGGAGATCTTGAGACGCCGTATGTATTCGAAGAGTGCGTGGTAGGCGGCGCGGTTCCGAAGAACTACTTCCCGGCAGTCGAAAAAGGACTCCAGGAGTCTGTACTGAAGGGACCTCTTGCGGGATATCCGGTAGTAGGTGTGAAGGCTACCTTATACGACGGCTCCTATCACCCTGTTGATTCATCTGAGATGGCATTCAAGACGGCTACAATCCAGGCGTTTAAGAAAGGATTTATGGAGGCGTCGCCGGTTCTTCTTGAGCCCATCGCATCTGTGAAGGTGACAGTTCCGGACGATTATACCGGAGATGTTATGGGCGATCTGAATAAGAGACGCGGTCGTGTCCTTGGCATGACGCCGGTTGCCGGAGGCAAACAGGTGATTGAGGCGGATATTCCTATGACAGGTCTGTTCGGCTACTGCACTGTACTTCGTTCCATGACAGGCGGACGGGGAATCTATGAGTTTAAATTCTCAAGGTATGAGCAGGCTCCTTCCGATGTGCAGGAAAAGGAGATTGCGGCAAGAGCGGCAGAAGAATAAAGATAAACTGTTCCGGGGCATGCAGTGAAAAGCTGTATGCCCCTTCTTTTCAATTCTTCATTTGTTAAGAAAATATGGTTTATATTGTACTTTGATATCAATGGTGCTATAATTGCTCTGCTATAAATGAACAAATAAAATACCGAGGGAAAAGAAATGAAAATAGTTATTATTGGTGACGGAAAAGTGGGGTATAAGCTGGCAAAACAGCTGTCCGTTGAAAACTATGATGTGGTATTGATTGATAGCAATGAAAAGAAACTCAGATTTGCCATTGACCGTCTGGACATCTCCTGCGTAGCCGGAAACGGGGCAGACGCAGAGGTTCAGAAGCAGGCAGATGTGCCTCACGCTGATCTTGTAATCGCATGTACATCAGCAGATGAATGCAATATGCTCAGCTGTCTGATCGCAAGAAGGCTGGGAGCGAGGCATACGATTGCCCGGGTGAGAAATCCTGTTTATTACAGACAGATCGGACTTCTCAAAGAAGATCTTCATCTGAGCATGGCGGTTAATCCGGAGCTGATCGTAGCAAATGAGATCAGCCGGCTGCTGCTGTTTCCGGATGCCAGTAAAATTGAGACATTTGTAAAAGGAAGAGTGGAGCTGATCGAATTTCCGGTGTGCGCTCAGAGCAGGCTGGTGGGCAGGTCTCTTGCGGAAATGTATGACAGATTCCAGGTTCAGGTGCTCGTATGTGCCGTAGAGCATGGAGATGAAGTGATTATTCCGGACGGTTATTATGTGCTCCGCCCCGGAGACCGGCTTCATATTACCGCGTCACATGCGGAGATTGAGCGTTTTTTCAAAATGCACGGCAATCATAAGGAAAAGATCAGAAAAGTGATTATCTGCGGCGGAGGAAGAGTGGCATACTACCTGTCAAAACAGCTCTGTGCCCTTGGGATGCAGGTAAAGATCATAGAGAGAAATGAAGCCCGCTGCGAGGAGCTGTGCGAACTTCTTCCCAGGGCGGTTATCATTCAGGGAGATGCTACGGATCACGACCTCCTGATTGAAGAGGGAGCAGATGCGGCGGATGCCTTTGTGGCTCTGACCGGAATGGATGAGGAGAATATCATTGTATCTCTTTTTGCCAAGAAACAGGGGATCGGAAAGATTATTACAAAAATCAACGAAGACAGGCGGGCGCATATTGTCGAGGATTTCGGCATAGATAGTGTTGTCTCGGCGAAAGCTGCCACGGCGGACTCCATTTTAAGCTATGTGAGGGCAAGAAAGAATTCTCAGGGAAGCGCCAATGTCGAGACAATGTATCAGCTTGTAGATGACAAGGTTGAAGCTCTTGAATTCATCGTAAAATCCGCGACCAGGTATACGGGAATTCCGCTTAAGGATCTGCAGCTCAGGTCGAATAATCTGATTGCCTGTATTGCAAGGAAAAATCAGATTATTATTCCAAACGGTGATGACTGCATTGAACCAGGCGACAGTGTAATTGTCGTTACAATGGAACCTCATGTTGAGGATATCGCTGATATTCTGATGTAAGTGAGAGGCAGAAGCGATGAATAAAAAAATGATCATATATATATTAGGAAAAATGCTGGGCGTCGAAGGCGCCCTGCTTTTAATACCTGCTCTCGTGTCACTGATTTACGGTGAAAAAACAGGCGTCTCCTTTTTGATTGTAGCTGCGGTTCTGGGTGTGATCTTCCTTATATTTGGAAGAAAAAAGCCGAAGAACAGCAGGATATACGGGAAAGAAGGATTTGCCATTGTAGGGCTTGCCTGGATCCTCTGGTCGCTGTTCGGCTCCATTCCTTTTGTTATTACAGGATCTGTCCCGAATTATATAGATGCGTTTTTCGAGACTGTGTCCGGTTTTACTACAACCGGCTCCACGATTCTTCAGGAAATAGAATCCCTGCCCATGGGCATTAATTTCTGGAGATGCTTTACTCATTGGATCGGAGGCATGGGAGTGCTGGTGTTTGTGATGATGGTTACCTCTCTGGGCGATGAGAATGCCATGCCGCTTATGCGCGCGGAAGTTCCGGGCCCTGAGTCTGACAAACTTGTTCCGAAGGCAAGAAGTACCGCCAAAATTCTGTACCAGATGTATTTTGTCCTTACAGCGGCGGAAGTAGTGCTTCTGATGTTTGGAGGCATGAATCTGTATGATGCTCTTGTACATTCCTTCAGTACCGCGGGTACCGGAGGCTTTTCCAACAGAAATTCCAGCGTGGCCTTTTACGACAGCGCGTATATAGACGGCGTAATTACAGTGTTTATGATTCTGTTCGGAATCAATTTTAACCTGTATTTCCTTCTGCTTCTTAAGAACTGGAAGAGTGTGCTGAAAAATGAAGAACTGAGAGCTTATCTGGGTATTATTGCCGCGGCGGTTGCGGTCATTACGGTAAATATCCTCAGTATATACGAAAATGTTTTTCACGCCTTCCGCTATGCTTCTTTCCAGGTGGCTTCGGTCATTACGACAACGGGATTTTATACGGCAGATTTTGAACTATGGCCGGAATTATCCAAGGTGGTCCTTCTGACGATTATGTTTATCGGAGCCTGTGCCGGTTCCACCGGAGGAGGCATCAAGGTCTGCCGTTTTGTGATCCTGTGCAAATCCATCCGCCAGGAGATCAGGAAAATTCTTCATCCGAATGTGGTTACCATGGTGAAGATCAACGGGAAAAAAGTCAGCAATGATACAATGCGGGGCATCAATACATTTTTTGCCGCATACATTTTTATACTGGTTATGTCTGTTCTGATTGTATCCGTCGATAATTTTGATTTCGCTACATCATTCAGCGGTGTTCTGACAACAATAAACAATGTGGGACCCGGTATCTCCAAAGTAGGGCCGGTAGAAAACTTCCATATGTTCTCCCCTCTGTCAAAGCTGGTGTTCTGCTTTGACATGCTGGTGGGAAGACTGGAGATATTCCCTTATCTTCTGCTCCTGTCTCCTGATCTGTGGAGGAGAAGATTCTGACAGCAGTAAAATGAAAGGAAAAGGTTTATGAAAAAAGTAAAGAGCAGACTGCTGGCCGCAGTTATAATTCTCTGCGCGCTGGGCATTTATTATTATACGGCGCTTCCGGCGCTGAACATTCATTCCATGGATTTCTGGTTTTTCCTGATAGTAGTTGTTGTGCTCGCTGCAGTGTTTTTTGCAGTTTCCTATGTAAAAAAGGAAGAACTGAAATATTATGACCTGAAAGAACTGAAGAACTCCGGAGTTCTGAAAGGAATTCTGGCAGTTCTGCTGCTCCTTGTTCTGATTTTTCTTGTGGGACTGCTTCTGTCGTCGCCTGTAGTAAATGCGAAGAAATATCAGCAGCTTATGAAGGTGGAGACAGGGGAGTTTACAACAGACATTGAAGAATTATCCTTTGATCAGATTCCGCTCCTTGACCGGGATTCCGCCACACTTCTTGGAAACCGGAAGATGGGAAGCATGGTCGATATGGTATCCCAGTTTGAAGTGGATGAACTGTATTCTCAGATTAATTATCAGGATCGTCCGGTCCGGGTGTCGCCTCTGAAATATGCGGATATCATTAAATGGTTCAATAATAACGGCGAGGGGATCCCTGCGTATATTAAAATTGATATGGCAACCCAGAATACAGAGCTTGTAAAGCTGGACGAGGGAATGAAATATACGGCCAGCGACCATTTTAACAGGAATATTTACCGGCATCTCAGGTTTAAATATCCCACGTATATTTTTAATGATTTAAGTTTTGAGATCGATGAAGAAGGAACGCCTTACTGGATCTGTCCTGTGAAAAAATTTAATATCGGCCTGTTCGGCGGAGAGACAATCGGACGTGTGGTTCTCTGCAATGCGATTACAGGAGAGACACAGGACTACGCTATAGAAGATGTGCCCCAGTGGATAGACCGGGCCTATTCGGCAGATATGCTTGTAGAGCTGTATGATTATTACGGAACGCTTAAGCATGGCTTTATAAACAGTGTGTTTGGACAGAAGGACTGCCTGAAAACAACGGACGGATATAATTATCTTGCGATTGATGATGATGTATGGGTATACACCGGTGTTACGTCTATTACGGGAGACCAGTCCAACGTAGGCTTTGTTCTGATGAACCAGCGGACCATGGAGACGAAGTTCTATGAAGTAGAGGGAGCTACAGAAGCTTCCGCCATGTCTTCGGCGGAAGGTCAGGTGCAGAATCTGAAGTATAAAGCAACATTTCCGCTGCTTCTTAACATATCGGGAGAACCTACGTATTTCATTGCCCTGAAGGATGACGCCGGTCTGGTAAAAATGTATGCTATGGTAAATGTGCAGAAATATCAGATTGTGGCAGTGGGAGACACTGTGAGTGAATGTGAGGCGGCGTATTCGGATCTGATGTACGAAAACGGCATCAGTGAAAGCAAAGAAGATACCGGTGATATTCTGACGATTAAAGCGCCCATTACGAAGATTGCACAGGGAGTTGTGGATGGAAATTCCCATTATTATATTATGGTGGAAGGTTCGGAGGACATTTTTGATATCCCTGTAACAGATTTTATAGATATTATCCGGTATGATGCAGGTGATGAAGTGTCTATTGAGTACAGAAAAGGCGAACAGACCAATACTGTACTCTCTCTGAATGGTGTGGAAAAACCGAAGGAGAATACGGAGCAGAATGCAGATGTAAACGGCGGCACGGAGTAGAGTGCGCCGCACGGAAAAACAGAAAAAGAGAGCCAGTGGCTGTCTGTGATAAAACAGATTGCCGCCGGCTCTCTTTTTCCTTTAAATTCAGCTGATTACATTATAATCAGAGAAATCTGTATTCTGAATATCTTTCTTGTCAGCGCCGATGCTGAGATAGAAATCTATATTGTTTTCGGAGGAAATCTTGTTCAGTTTCTGAAGGAAAACAGGAAGGCTTTCCAGTGTAATGTTAGCCTGTTTCAGAACGCTGTCGATAAAAATTGTCTCGATATCGTGATTGCCGGCTACCATGCCGTACAGGAATCCTACGAACTCTTCAAGGGTGAGAATATCAGGATAATCTGCCATACGGATTGCGCGGATATTAAAATCTACCGTGTATGTATCCTTGTGGCTTTTTTTGATGAATACGACGTTTCCATTGGAAGTTTTCACCTTTTCGTTTGCAAGATCAATCATTTGCTGTGTTTTTCCGCTGCCTCTCGGGCCTGTTATTAAATTTACCATGGCGAATCTCTCCTTTATGTATGTATTGTTTGAGACTTTTCACCTCTCAAATATCTAAAATCATTATACACTAAAGCCTACGGAGGAACAACTAAAAAAAGGATAAAAAAGAAAAATGTTGGTGAAAATAACATAGAACAACTGATATGAAGTTCCGGCCGGAATATGTCCTGAAAAACCAGTGTTGCAGGATAAAAAACATGAAAATGAGAAAAGTTTTCAAAATCAATATTGAAATAGCAGATGAAGTGTGATAGTATTTAAGCAATTGAAAATCATTCTCAAAATACAGGAGGAAACCATGCCGAAAGAAGTATTGTCATATTATCTGAAAAACAGAAATCAGAGAATCCGCCTTGGATTTCAGATTGCTCTGCAGTGCGCGCCTTTTTTAAAGGGCCTGAAAGTGTCCTGCGTTATTACAATGGACGCAGAACTGTACGACACTTTGCCTGAGCTTTTCTTCGGTATGAATATCGCCTGGCACAGGCTTTCCGGATCGGAGGAAAAGTGTCTGATTCTGTTTTACAGGCCGGGTCAGATGGAAGAGTATCTGTCCGGAACAGAAGTTCACACACTTCTGAGAGAGTACGGATACGGAGGAATGGAGCTGGAGGAAATGCTTCACCGTCTGGCTGAGAGAGTCCGGGACTGTTCTGAGAGAGGAATGGGTTTTCCCCATGAGATCGGCGCATTTCTCGGATACCCCATTGAGGATGTCAGAGGCTTCATTGAAAATGAAGGAAGAAAATATCTGATGATCGGATACTGGAAAGTGTACAGTGACCTTGCCTGGGCAAGAATGACTTTCAAGGAGTACGACCGCGCGAAGAACTGTGCGGTAAATGAATTTTTAACCGGAAAGAGCATTCGTGAGATTGCTCTCTGATCAGAAATGGAGGAAGAAACAATGAGTGTATCAGTTGTATACTGGAGTGGAACCGGAAATACGCAGACTATGGCAGAGGCCGTGGCGGAAGGAATCCGTATGGCGGGGCAGGAGCCTGCTGTACTGGAAGTATCTGCCGCAGATCCGGCGGCGCTGGCATCCGGGAACGCATTTGCGCTGGGCTGCCCGTCTATGGGTGCGGAGCAGCTGGAAGAGACAGAGATGGAACCTTTTGTGGAGGCTCTGGAGCCTCTTGTTTCCGGAAAAAATATTCTCCTGTTCGGCTCTTATGGCTGGGGAGACGGCGAGTGGATGCGTGACTGGACTGAGCGCATGAAAAATGCAGGCGCGGTACTCGTGCGTGCGGAAGGCATCATTGCAAATGAGACCCCGGATGAAGAGGCACTGGAAGAATGCCGCAGCGCAGGCCGGGACCTTGCGGCAAAAGTATAACGTCAGAATCTGCCATACAGGCCGGCGCGGAAAACATTGACAAAAGCTTCCTCTGATGCATATGATAAGACAGTGATGAAAATTTCTGAAGGATTTGGAGGAAGAAGAATGAATCAGAATACATTATTGGGAATACTCATACCATTTGCCGGGACCACGCTGGGCTCGGCTATGGTATTTTTTATGAAGAAGGAAATGAATCTCCGGATTCAGAAACTGCTGCTGGGTTTTGCGGCAGGTGTCATGATGGCGGCTTCCGTCTGGTCCCTGCTGATTCCGTCTATTGATATGGCTGCGGGGAAAGGAGCGGCAGCGTGGATTCCGGCGGCTTCCGGATTTCTGCTGGGAATGGGATTTCTGCTGCTTCTCGACACGCTGACGCCTCACCTGCATTTTACGGAAGAAAAGCCGGAAGGCATGCCTGCTCATTTAAAAAAAACCACCATGCTTGTCCTTGCCGTTACCCTGCACAATATTCCGGAAGGCATGGCGGTAGGGGTGACTTTCGCAGGCGTTCTGTCAGAAAACACTATGATGACGCTTGCCGGCGCTTTCGCGCTTTCCATCGGGATCGCGGTTCAGAATTTTCCTGAAGGAGCTATTATATCCATGCCGTTGAAAAGCCAGGGACTTTCAAAGGCCAGAGCCTTTGCCTACGGAAGTCTGACAGGGATTGTGGAGCCTGCGGCGGCGCTGCTCACGATTCTTCTTACGGGTCTTGTCCTTCCGCTGCTTCCCTATCTGCTGTCCTTCGCGGCCGGAGCCATGATCTATGTGGTAGTGGAAGAGCTGATCCCGGAAGCACAGACCGGAGAACATTCCAATATAAGTACGATCGGAGTTGCTGTTGGATTTACGCTGATGATGATTTTAGATGTGGCACTTGGTTAATCCGGGTGCCTTTTTTCATGACATTTATTATTGCGCTTCCGGGTGAAAAGTGATATTCTATATTACGCTGCGTGAAAACGCAGAAAAATTTACTCAGGAGAGTCTCTTTGTAAAAAAGAGCGCCGAAGGTGTAAGCGGATGTCTGTTCCTATCTTACAGTCATACCGCGAGTCTCTCAGGCAAAAGGATGGAGGTATAAAGGAATGTTTGAGCAAATCAACAGAATTATCACTGTAATCGATGAGGCGGTGTGGGGTCTGCCGCTGATCTGTCTCATCATGGCAACGGGAATCTTTCTCACAGTTCGCCTGGGCCTTTTACAGATAAGGCATCTTGGCAAAGCATTCAGATTCATGGTGAAAAATGAAGAAGACGGTGAAGGTGAAGTGACCAGCTTTGGAGCGCTGTGCACGGCGCTTTCTGCTACTATCGGAACCGGAAATATTACCGGTGTTGCAACGGCAATTGCCGCCGGAGGACCGGGCGCGCTGTTCTGGATGGTTGTAGCTGCATTTTTCGGTATGGCTACAAAGTATGCGGAAGGTCTGCTGGCAATCAAGTACCGTACGATCGACGAGGAGGGACATGTGCTCGGAGGCCCGTTCTACTACATAGAAAACGGTATGGGAAAGAAATGGAAATGGCTGGCGAAGATCTTTGCTTTCTTTGGCGCGTGTGTGGGACTGTTCGGAATCGGTACATTTACTCAGGTAAACAGTATTGCTTCCGCGGTGAAGGATTTTTTTGATCCCGAGACATCTCATGTGTTGTTTACAGCTTTTGGCAGAGAATATTCTGCGGCAACCGTAGTAACCGGTCTGTTTCTGACGCTCTGCGTAGGTCTGGTTGTAATCGGCGGCATTAAACGTATTGCAAAAGTCTCCGAGGTTGTAGTGCCGTTTATGGCGATCCTGTACGTGGCGCTGGGAGTGATTATCATCGCCACCAATCTTCCGGCTGTTCCGGGCGCGCTCGTTTCCATTGTGAAATCTGCATTTACAGGAAGCGCTCTGGCAGGAGGTGTGATGGGAACTATGGTAGTGGCCATGCAGAAAGGTGTTGCCAGGGGAATCTTTTCCAATGAATCCGGACTGGGAAGCGCTCCGATCGCGGCAGCTGCGGCCATGACAAAAGAACCGGCCCGTCAGGGACTGGTGTCCATGACAGGAACATTTATTGATACGATTGTAATCTGTACTATGACAGGTCTTTCCATCGTAATTGCGGGCACATGGCTGAACCCGGACCTGGAAGGCGTTGAGATTACAATGGCTGCTTTCCAGCAGGCACTGCCGTTCCCGGCATTTGTGGCTTCATTCTCGCTGATGCTCTGCCTGGTATTTTTTGCATTCACTACGATTCTGGGCTGGAACTACTATGGCGAGCGCTGTGTGGAATATCTGTTCAACCGGAAGCAGGCCGTTGTGAAAGGATATCGCTGGCTTTATATTCTGGCTGTGTTTATCGGACCTTATATGACGGTTGCGGTTGTATGGAATATTGCGGATATCTTTAACGCGCTGATGGCCTTTCCGAACCTGATCGCTCTTCTGGCGCTGAGCGGCGTAGTAGTACGGGAGTCCAGAGATTATTTTGCAAGACTGAAGCAGTCCAAATAATAGCAGATAAAAATAAGTAAACGCGGAAAAATGTGAATGATGCAGGAGAAGGAGAAATTTTGACTGAATTGCCTGAAAAATTTCTCCTTCTTTTTCTTTTGCATAAAAACCGAAATAAAAAAATATCTTTTCCCCAAAATGTTCAGAAGAAAATCTTCTCGTTCTGAAAATACATGATCATGTGTTTTGGGGATTGCAATATACTATATTTTGTATTAGAATAGATCCCAGATGACTGTGGAAAGCGGCGGGACGCGTTTGTGCCGCTGCAGATTACGGAGAAGGAGAAGAACGGAGAATGAAAATTATTAAAAGAAACGGCTCGGAAGAGATATTTGATATCAGAAAGATTGTGATTGCGATTACAAAAGCAGACACGTCTACAGAGAGCAGAAGTCTGACTGATTCTCAGATCGAGGACATTGCTGAATATGTAGAGTTTAAATGTAATAAACTGAACCGCGCGGTATCTGTGGAAGAGATACAGGATATGGTAGAAAACCAGATTATGGCTACAGGAGCTTTCGACCTTGCCAGAAGATATGTGAGATACCGTTATAAAAGATCTCTGGTGCGCAGGGCGAATACCACGGACAACAGGATCCTCTCTCTGATAGAGTGCAACAATGAGGATGTGAAGCAGGAAAACTCCAATAAGAATCCCGCGGTAAACAGTGTGCAGAGGGACTATATGGCAGGGGAGGTCAGCCGCGATCTGACACAGAGAATGCTGCTTCCGGAAGATATTGTGGAGGCAGACAAAGAGGGAATTATCCATTTCCATGATTCAGATTATTATGCCCAGCATATGCACAACTGCGATCTTGTCAATCTGGAGGATATGCTTCAGAACGGCACGGTAATCAGCGGAACCATGATAGAAAAGCCCCACAGCTTTTCAACAGCCTGCAACATTGCCACTCAGATTATCGCCCAGGTTGCCAGCAACCAGTACGGCGGGCAGAGCATTTCACTGACGCATCTGGCGCCTTTTGTTCAGGTGTCAAGAGACAAGATCCGCGCGGAAGTTAAGGATGAGATGAAGCTGGTGGGAATTGAATATCCGGAGCATGTTCTCAATGAAATTGTAGAAAAACGGCTGAGAAAAGAGATTACAAAAGGTGTCCAGACAATCGAGTACCAGGTTATTACCCTGATGACCACAAATGGCCAGGCTCCTTTCCTCACCGTATTTATGTATCTTAATGAGGCAAAGAACGAGGCGGAGAAGAAAGATCTTGCCATGATTATCGAGGAGACACTCAAGCAGCGCTACCAGGGCGTGAAAAATGAAGCGGGAGTGTGGGTAACCCCGGCGTTCCCGAAGCTGATCTATGTGCTTGAGGGAGATAATATTGAAGAGGGAAGCCCCTACTATTATCTGACAGAGCTGGCGGCTAAATGTACGGCAAAGCGTCTTGTGCCGGACTATATTTCCGAAAAGAAGATGAAGGAACTCAAAGAAGGCAACTGCTTCCCGGTAATGGGCTGCAGAAGCGCGCTCAGCCCCTGGAAAAACGAGAAGGGCGAGTATCAGTTCTACGGACGCTTCAACCAGGGAGTTGTTACCATCAATCTTGTGGATGTAGCGCTTTCCTCCGGCGGAGATGAGGAGAAGTTCTGGAAGATCTTTGACGAAAGACTGAACCTTTGCTACCGCGCGCTGATGTGCAGACATGAAAGACTCAAAGGAACCCTTTCCGATGCGGCTCCGATTCTCTGGCAGTACGGCGCGCTGGCACGCCTGAAAAAGGGAGAGACAATAGACAAACTTCTCTACGGAGGATATTCCACAATCTCTCTGGGCTATGCAGGCCTGTACGAGTGCGTGAAATATATGACAGGAAAATCCCACACCGATCCGGAGGCAACTCCGTTTGCACTGGCTGTAATGCAGCATATGAACGATGCCTGCGATCAGTGGAAGAAAGAGACGAATATCGGCTTCAGTATTTACGGATCTCCGATTGAGAGTACAACTTACAAGTTCGCAAAATGTCTGCAGAAACGTTTCGGTATTATACCGGGAATTACAGATAAGAGTTATATTACAAACAGCTATCATGTATTTGTAGGGGAAGAAATCGACGCTTTCTCCAAACTGAAATTTGAGTCACAGTTCCAGGCGCTTTCCACAGGCGGAGCAATCAGCTACGTGGAAGTTCCGGATATGCAGGACAATATTCCGGCAGTTCTTCAGGTGATCCGCTTTATTTATGACAACATTATGTATGCGGAGCTGAACACAAAGAGCGATTACTGCCAGAACTGCGGTTATGAAGGCGAGATTCAGATCGTGACTACTGAGGACGGCAAGCTGGAATGGGAATGCCCGCACTGCGGCAACCGGGATCAGAATACACTGAATGTGGCAAGACGTACCTGCGGTTATATCGGCACACAGTTCTGGAACCAGGGAAGAACACAGGAGATTAAGGAAAGAGTGCTCCATCTGTAAATTATCTGCGTTTGTAAGAACGCCGGATGTGTGATAAAGTTAACAGCAGAATGACAGGAACAGCCGCTCCTAACCCTGACGGGCAGGGCGGCTGTTTTTCTGAATATCTGCGGACTGCCGCGAAAAATATAGAAATGAGCTGCCAGGAGAATAAGAGTATGTATTATGGTGAAATAAAAAAATATGATATTGCCAACGGAGAGGGCGTCAGGGTTTCGCTTTTTGTTTCCGGCTGCACCCATCACTGCCCGGGATGCTTCAACCAGGATACCTGGGACTTCCGGTACGGACAGGAATATACGGAAAAAACGCAGCAGGAAATCCTGGATGCTCTTGCTCCCGGATATATTAACGGTCTGAGCCTTCTGGGCGGCGAGCCCTTCGAACCTGCCAATCAGAAAGCGCTTGCAGGGCTGCTGCGGGAAGTAAAAGAAAAATATCCGGAGAAAAATGTCTGGTGTTACAGCGGATATCTGTTTGATAAAGAACTGCAGGCAGAGAGCCGCGCAAGATGCGAATATACCGATGAAATGCTGTCTATGATCGATGTGCTGGTAGACGGCCGGTTTGTAGAGGCTCTGAAAGATATCCGGCTTGCCTTCCGGGGATCTTCCAATCAGAGAATAATTGATGTGAAGAAGAGCCTGAAGAACGGAAAAATCATCCTGTGGGAGCCGAAAGTGAAGCGTGGGTTGATTTGAATTTGTCTGCGGCATACGATTGAAAAAAGTCCGAAAATGTCAGAATACGAAGTGAGAATAAATCGTTTCCGGATAGCAGCTGCGGGAAATTTCAGCTCCGTTCCGCGTAATAAATAAAACTACAAAACCCTGAGCACAGGCTAAAAACAGGATTTTCAATGGAAACTCACGTTCCGTTCGGACAGATCCATTGAAAATCCTGACGCCTGAACTCAGGGTTTTAAGTTTTACTAAATTACGCTTCAAGTCGCTGAAATTTCCCGCAGCTGCTATCCGAAAGGCGCATCCCGCCATTTTCTGTTCTTATCCAATCGGCACTGCCACCGATAATTTCAACTACAACCAGAAAAGCGAAGACAGAACTTTTTCGACTACGGCTAGCTGTTTGTCCGTTTTCCTCTTTTCAAACAGAAAATGCACCTGTTTTCAAATATCAGCACAGAATACAGTTCCCATATCAGCCGGTAAAGTTCTGTCTTCATTTTTTCTTGGTTGAATTTGGAATTGTGAGTGGGAAAGCGCAGCCGGGGAGTCCGGGTATGGTGCCGGAGAGCCGTAAAGCGGCGCCGGCACTTAGAGCGCGTCTTTTGCGCTCTTATGTACCGCTGCGCCGCAATCCGAGCGAAAGCGTGCTCTCCGGCACCATACCCGGACTCCCCGGCGGACTTTTCTCCACCCACAAATTCAAATTTCAGAATGTACAGTTTGCGGTCCGCATAGGATGTAGAAACCACAAAGGCAGGTACTTGTGTGGGAGAGTTGAATAAAGAGGGGAGAAGGAATCTGAAATACCAAATGCAGGTGCTGGCGTTTCTGTGTGTTCTGAACTTTTTCCCTCTGCATGAGGCGGATAGCGGAAAGGCTCCGGAAGATACGGGAAAAGCCAGTGGATTACAGAGTCTGGAAACCGGAGGGATGGAAGCAGGGGAGACAGAAGCTGATACTAACCGGCCGGGGCCGAAGGTTGCCATAACATTTGATGACGGACCGGACGCATCCTGTACTCCGGTGCTGCTGGACGGACTGAAAGAGCGGGGCGTGAAGGCCACTTTTTTTGTGATCGGACAAAATATTGAAAAAGATGAGAACCATGATATAATCAGACGGATGTACCAGGAAGGACATCAGATCGGAAATCATACTTACAGCCATGTAAATCTGGCGCAGATGAGCCGGGAGGAAGCTCATGAGGAACTGGATATGACAGACGCGCTTATCCGGGAAATTACGGGAAAAGAAACAGAATTTGTACGACCGCCTTTTGGCGCGTTCCCGGATGATATGGAGGAAGAACTGGATAAACTTTATGTGAAATGGACTGTGGATCCCTTTGACTGGACAACGGAAAATACCGATGAAATTGTTCAGAGAGTAGTGACGGAAACGGAAGAAAATGATATTATTCTTTTACATGACTGCTACAGCAGCTCGGTGGAAGCTGCTCTGCGTATTATCGACATTCTTCAGGAAAGAGGGTACGAGTTTGTCACAGTGGACCGTCTGCTGATGGATTAGATGAAATGACGAAATATCTGGAAAAGGAACGATTTGATTATGATACATGAATATTCAAGAACGGAAATGCTTCTGGGAAAAGAGGGGATGCTGCGCCTCAGGCGGGCTTCGGTCGCAGTGTTTGGCGTAGGCGGCGTAGGTTCCCACTGCATTGAGGCGCTGGCAAGAAGCGGTGTAGGCCGTCTGCTTCTCATTGATAATGACACAGTATCCCTTACAAATATTAACCGCCAGTCTATAGCATATCACAGTACTGTCGGAAGATATAAGACGGAAGTGATGAAAGAACGCATCAGGGATATTGATCCGGAAACTCAGGTGGAAACATGGGAAACGTTTGTCCTTCCGGACAATCTGGAACAGTTTTTTGCCGGACCGGTGGATTATATTGTGGATGCTATCGATACAGTAAGTACAAAGATCGCCCTTGCAGAGCTGGCCTGCCGCAGAAAAATTCCTCTGATCAGCAGCATGGGAACAGGCAACAAGCTGCATCCGGAGCTGTTTGAGATTGCGGATATTTACCAGACGAGTGTATGCCCTTTGTGCAGAGTGATGCGCAGAGAACTGAAGAACCGCGGGATCCCTCATCTGAAAGTTGTATATTCCAGAGAAAAGCCGGCAGCGGTCCGGAATGAAGATGAGGCGGAAAAGAGAGAAACGGGACGGCCTGTGCCCGGCAGTGTTTCTTTTGTCCCGCCGGCGGCTGGTCTTCTGATGGCCGGAGAAGTGATCCGGGAACTGTCAGGGATTCAGTAACCGGATAGAGGAGGTCTGTATATGGGACTGTATATGACCGCCCGGAACGGACCGTCCGGTTTGAACAGGAGGAATACAGCAGGCATTTGTGACTGGGAGGATGAATGGAATTATGGATTTATTTGATTATATGAGAGAGACAACACAGGAAAAAGAGGCGCCCCTCGCGTCCAGGATGCGCCCGTCTACCCTGGACGAGGTGGTAGGACAGCAGCATATTATTGGAAAGGACAAGCTCCTTTACCGTGCCATAAAGGCGGATAAGCTGAGTTCTGTAATATTTTACGGGCCTCCGGGAACCGGAAAAACCACACTGGCTAAGGTGATCGCCAATACGACCAGCGCGGAATTCAAACAGATTAATGCGACATCTGCAGGCAAAAAGGATATGGAGGAAGTAATCCGGGAAGCAAAGGATCTGAAGGGAATGTATGGAAGAAAAACCATTCTCTTTATTGATGAAATTCACAGATTCAATAAAGGGCAGCAGGATTATCTACTGCCTTTTGTAGAAGACGGAACCGTGATTCTCATTGGAGCGACTACTGAAAATCCATATTTTGAGGTAAATCAGGCTCTTCTGTCACGCTCCAGTATTTTTGAACTGAAGCCTCTTACAAAAGAAGAGATCCGTCTGTTAATCCAGCGCGCGGTTTCTGATACGGAAAAAGGAATGGGAAGCTTCCGTGCGGAGCTGGACGAGGACGCACTGGAGTTCCTTGCAGATCTTTCAGGCGGAGACGCCAGAACAGCACTGAATGCAGTGGAGCTTGGTGTGCTTACTACAGAGCGGGCGGACGACGGCATCATACATATTACTCTTGAAGTAGCGTCGGAATGTATTCAGAAAAGAGCGGTGAATTACGATAAGAGAGGGGATAATCACTATGATATCATTTCCGCCTTTATCAAGAGCATGCGGGGATCTGATCCGGATGCCGCGGTATATTACCTGGCAAAAATGCTTTATGCAGGAGAAGATATTAAATTTATTGCCCGCAGAATTATGATCTGCGCCTCGGAAGACGTGGGAAACGCAGATCCCATGGCGCTTACTGTGGCTGTATCGGCAGCTCAGGCAGCTGAGCGGATCGGTATGCCGGAGTCAGCGATTATTCTGTCCCAGGCAGTGACTTATGTAGCGTCTGCGCCAAAGAGTAATTCTGCGGTCAATGCTATTACTGCTGCCCAGCAGGCAGTACGGCAGTACAATACAACCGTTCCTGTGCATCTGAGAGACGCTCACTACAGGGGCGCGAAAGATCTGGGACACGGCACTGGATACAAGTATGCCCACGACTATCCGGGACACTACGTGAAGCAGCAGTATCTTCCGGATGAAATAAAAGACGCCAGGTTCTATGAACCCGGCGATCTGGGATATGAAAAGCAGATAAAATCATATTTAGAGAAGCTTCGAGAGCAGTAGCGTATAAATTTCCTGGCTCTGACGGCTCCAGTTTGCGGCGATGGACTCCGCCTCCTTTTCTGTAGGGACGGTAAGTTTCAGATCGATCAGACTGAAGCCGTTTTCTACAATCTGACACCGGACTTCAAATTCGCGGTTTGTGTTCAGATAATAGTCGGATTTTACGGAGGCCTCTTCTTTCAGGTCGTACCGCTTTTCCCTGAGAAAATCATTGATATCCTGCTGAATGGCAGGAGATATTTTATTTGCGAAAAAGTGGATTGTCTCCGCCCCGCTTTCCGTCAGATGGTAGAGGGTGCGGTTGTGCGTCGTTTCCGCTCTGATAAGTCCGGAGTCGCCCAGTTCAGAGAGAGTCTCCTGGAGACGGAAGTAAGAGGTGTATCCTTTATCCAGTATAAATTCGGAAATCTGAGATGTGGTAAGGGGAAAATCCACCTTGTCAAGCATGTATAAAACGATCAGTTTATATAAGGTATATGTTTCAGCCATAATACTCCTTTCCCTGCCATATATCATTTTCTTTCAGATACTGCTGAAAACGGTTCAGTACGGTTCGCTTTGCGCCGGTCCAGAGAGGCGCTATGAGAAGATCTTTCGGTCCGTCTCCTGTGAGCCGGTGAATGGAAATATCCGGCCGGAGCCGGGCGACACATCTGCCCAGCACACGGATATATGTTTCCATATCCGGGACATAAAAGTGCGATTTTTCGTAATCCAGCGCAAGGTCTGTTCCCCGGAGGATGTGCAGAAGCTGCAGCTTGATTCCCTGGATATCCGTCCGGTTCAGATAATCAATGGTTTCCATCATCATTTCCTCTGTCTCTCCGGGAAGAAATAGTATAACATGGACGATTACCCGGATGCCTGCCGCCCGCAGGTCTGACACGGCTTTATCAAACACTTCCAGGGGATAGCCTCTGCGAATGTATTCCGCTGTGCGGGGATGGATGGTCTGCAGTCCCAGTTCTATCCAGACAGGTTTGATCCGGTTCAGACGCTCCAGGAGACAGAGCACGTCTTCCCCAAGACAGTCCGGCCGTGTGGCCACGGACAGAACTTTTACGTCCGGATCCCTGACGGCCCGGGAAAAAATATTTTCCAGATAATCCACAGGAGCGTAGGTGTTGGTAAACGCCTGAAAATAGGCAATGTAGGAGCGGATGGGGCGTTTCTGCGCCAGATCCTTTTTCCCTCTGGCGAGCTGCGCCTCTATCGGAAGAGCGGCAGATCCGGCAAAATCTCCGGAACCTTTTGCGCTGCAGAAGATACATCCGCCGGTGCCGCAGCGGCCGTCCCGGTTGGGACAGGTCATGCCTCCGTTCAGCGTGATTTTATAGACTTTTTCACCAAATGTATTTTTCAGTTCATAGTCAAGAGAATAATACCGCCGTTCACCCCAGCGCTTTTTATTATCCATAAAACGGGTATCCTCCCAGCAGGTTCATACAGAGGAAAGGACGTATCTCCGGACGCCGTTTCCACTGTCTTTAACATGGTTTATAATAGCACTCCTGTTCAAACTTGACAAGTGCGGAGCAGATCTGTATAATCGGAATATATATTCAGATAGGAGAATGCTTCTGCCTGTTCATAAGGCGGAGCAGATCCTTATCAGCTTATGTAATGCGAGATTTCGATTATCGTCAGTTCAGGCGAAGATTCCCGAAGCATTTAAGTAAAAACAGGAACAGTACAAATGAAAGAACAGGTATGGAAGAACGGACAGGAAGTAATAGTATGAGTAACGAGGAAAGGAAACCAGATATGACAAGAGAAAAATATGAATCCCTTCCCCTGGCTACGCTCAAAGAGCTTGCAAAGGCAAGAAAGATGAGGGGCATTTCAGGCATGAAAAAGGGTGACCTGATTGAAGCCATGCTTGCGCTGGATGAGCAGGAGCGCCAGAAAGCAGCCAGTGCGGAGGCAAAAGAAGAAGTAAAAGAAGAAATGCGGGAGAAAAAAGAAGAGACCGATATTGAAATGCTGGACAGCGGGCATGTGGCAAACGGTATTCTTGAAGTGCTGCAGGACGGCTATGGTTTTATCCGCAGTGAAAATTATCTTCCCGGCGAGAATGATGTGTATGTGTCTCCGTCTCAGATCAGAAGATTCGGCCTTAAGACCGGAGATATTCTGACCGGAAATACAAGGATCAAGACCCAGGGAGAAAAATTCAGCGCCCTTCTGTATGTATCTACGATTAACGGGCTGCGTCCGGCAGAGGCTATGAAACGGAAGAACTTTGAAGATCTGACGCCGGTTTTCCCGAACCAGAGGATCCGGCTTGAGACTCCGGGCTGTTCTACAGCCATGCGGATTGTGGATCTGGTTTCACCCATCGGAAAAGGGCAGAGAGGAATGATTGTATCGCCTCCGAAGGCAGGAAAGACAACCCTTCTCAAGGAAGCAGCGCTGTCTGTTCAGAAAACAGAGCCGGACATGCATCTTCTGATTCTGCTGATAGACGAGCGCCCGGAAGAAGTCACCGATATCAGGGAAGCCATTGCGGGTCCTAATGTGGAAGTAATCTATTCTACCTTCGATGAACTTCCGGAGCATCACAAAAGAGTTTCCGAGATGGTGATCGCAAGAGCAAAGCGTCTTGTAGAACATGGGAAAGACGTTATGATTCTTCTGGACAGTATTACCCGTCTGGCAAGAGCTTATAATCTTACCGTTCCGCCTTCAGGAAGAACACTTTCCGGCGGCCTTGATCCGGCGGCCCTGTATATGCCGAAGCGTTTTTTCGGAGCTGCGAGAAATATGCGGGAAGGCGGAAGTCTGACCATCCTCGCAACAGCCCTTGTTGATACCGGAAGCAAGATGGATGATGTGGTGTATGAAGAGTTTAAGGGAACGGGCAATATGGAACTGATGCTGGACCGCAAACTCCAGGAAAAGCGAGTGTTCCCGGCAATTGATATACCAAAATCAGGGACCCGGCGGGAAGACCTGCTTCTGACAAAGGAAGAACAGGAAGCGGCTTATATTATAAGAAGAGCTACGAACGGCATGAAAGCGGAGGAAGCTGTGGATAATCTTCTGAATATGTTTGCGCATACAAAGTCAAACAGCGAGCTTGTACGTCAGGTGATCCGGCAGAAATTTATATGATGCGGCAGAAACTTTATTAAAAAACGGTTGCAAAAGGAAATATCTTATGCTACAATTAGAAAGCTGTTTATAGAGTAAAATAAGTATTTTAAAATAGAGAGGTGAAAATCATGCGCGAAGGAATCCATCCGGAATATCATCAGGCAACAGTGACCTGCAACTGTGGCAACACATTTACAACAGGTTCTACAAAGGAAAACATCCACGTGGAAATCTGCTCCAAGTGCCATCCGTTCTATACAGGTCAGCAGAAAGCAGCTCAGGCTCGCGGCCGTGTTGACAAGTTCAACAAAAAATATGGTATTAAATAAAAATGATACGTTGCAGGCTGAGGTGAGATCATCTCAGCCTCTTTGTTGTTTATAAGACAGGAGGCACAATGAAATCATCGAACATAGGCGGACAGGCAGTCCTGGAAGGCATTATGATGCGCAATGGCTCAAAGTATTCCGTGGCAGTGCGCAGAGCGGACGGTGAGATTGCGGTGGATGTAAAGGACTATAAAAGTGTGATTCCCTGGAAAACACCTTTAAAGATCCCGTTTATCCGGGGAATATTCAGTTTCGTGGATTCGCTTGTTCTGGGAATGAGGACACTGACTTATTCAGCCAGCTTCTTCGAAGATGAGGAGGAAGAGATTCTTACGGAGGCAGAGGCTGCGAAAAGAGAAAAACAGGAAAAGATATTTTTGAATCTTACGGTAGTTGCAGCTGTAGTTCTTGCCGTAGCAATTTTTATGGTACTGCCATATTATCTGAGCAGTATTGTGGAGCGATACACGTCTTCCAGAGCAGTTATGACAGTATTTGAAGGGGTAATCCGGGTTGTCATTTTCCTTCTTTATATTCTGCTTATTTCCAGGACGAAAGATATTAAAAGAACATTTATGTATCACGGCGCAGAGCATAAGTGCATTAACTGTATCGAGCACGGACTGGAACTGAACGTGGAAAATGTGAGGAAAAGTTCAAAGCAGCATAAAAGATGCGGGACAAGCTTTCTCTTTTTCGTAATGATTGTAAGTATTATTTTCTGCTTTTTTATTGTTACAGAGTCTCCGGTTCTGCGGGTAGTACTGCGGATTGCGCTCTTTCCGCTGATTGCCGGGGTATCCTATGAGATTATCCGCCTGGCGGGAAACAGCGACAATCCTGTTGTCAATCTTCTGAGCAGGCCGGGCATGTGGGTGCAGAATATGACCACAAAAGAACCAGATGACTCCATGATCGAGGTCGGAATCCGGGCCGTGGAAGAGGTGTTTGACTGGAGAACCTGGCAGAGGGAAAATTTATGACGCTGCGGGAAGCCTGCGATGCAGGAAGACAGGAACTTGACCGTGCAGGGATTCCGGATGCGGCGCTGGACGCCTGGTACCTTCTGGAATACGTAACCGGGATTACACGCACGGTTTACTTTGCGGAGCCCGGAATGCAGATCGCTGATGAGCAGTATGAAAGATACCGGTCCCTTATTAAAAAAAGAGCTGAGCATATCCCTCTTCAGCATCTGACCGGCGAGCAGGAATTTATGGGGCTGTGTTTCCGGGTCAATGAAAATGTGCTGATTCCCCGGCAGGATACAGAGATTCTGGTGGAAACTGCCCTGAAATTTCTGACGGACGGTAAAATTCCGGCAGCAGACAACAGCATTCATCTGCTGGATATGTGTACCGGCTCCGGATGCATTCTGATCAGTGTACTGTATTATCTGAAGAGAAGCCGGTTAACCGGAAACGGCTGCAGAACGGAAGCTCATGCGCGGGGAACCGGAGCGGATATTTCAGAAAAGGCGCTTGCCGTTGCGGAAGAAAACGCTGCAAGACATCATGTGGAAGCGCGGTTTGTGCAGGGCGATCTGTTTGCGAATGTGGGCGGCAGATATGGGATGATTCTTTCCAATCCTCCCTATATCCGTACTGCAGAAATTGAACGTCTGCAGGACGAGGTGAGAATGCATGATCCGATCTGCGCGCTGGACGGGAAAGAGGACGGGCTTTATTTTTACAGAAGAATTGTGAAGGAAAGCAGAACATACCTGGAAAAAGGCGGCATGCTGATTTTTGAGATCGGATATGACCAGGCACGGGAAGTTACGGAGCTTATGATACAGACCGGGTTTTCTGACGTCCGGGTCAGAAAAGATCTGGCAGGGCTTGACCGGGTAGTTTACGGCAGGTATGATAACGAATGGAAAGGATAGATAGAAATGTTTGACAGGTTAGATGATTTGCTGATCCGCTATGAGGAGCTCATGGGCGAGCTTCAGGAGCCGGATGTGGCCAATGATCCGGAACGTTTTAAAAAGCTGATGAAGGAACAGAGCGATCTCGCTCCGATCATTGAAGCTTACCGGGAATATAAGAAGTGTAAACAGAATATAGAGGACAGTCTGCTCCTCCTCGAAGAAGAGTCTGACGAGGAAATGAAGGAACTGGCCAAGGAAGAACTCAGTGAATCCAGAAAACGGGTGGAAGAGCTGGAGCAGGAACTGAAAGTTCTGCTGCTTCCCAAGGACCCGAACGATGACAAAAACGTTATTGTTGAAATCCGGGCCGGAGCAGGCGGGGATGAGGCTGCCCTTTTTGCCGCGGAGATTTACCGTATGTATGTCCATTACGCGGACAGCCGCGGCTGGAAGACAGAGATGATTTCTTTAAATGAAAACGGAATCGGCGGCTTTAAGGAATGTGTGTTTATGATTTCCGGACATGGAGCTTATTCGAGACTGAAATATGAAAGCGGCGTGCACCGGGTTCAGCGTGTGCCGGAGACGGAGAGCGGCGGAAGAATTCATACGTCCACAATTACGGTAGCAATTATGCCTGAGGCGGAAGAAGTAGATGTGGTAATCGACGAAAAAGATATCCGTATTGACGTTATGCGCGCATCCGGAAACGGTGGACAGTGTGTAAATACAACGGACTCTGCAGTCCGACTGACTCACTTTCCCACCGGAATTGTAATTTACAGCCAGACCGAAAAGTCTCAGCTCCAGAATAAGGAGAAAGCTTTCCGGCTCCTGCGCTCCAAACTGTATGACCTGGAACTTGAAAAGCAGCAGGCTTCCGAGGCTGAGGCAAGAAGAAGCCAGATCGGAACCGGAGACCGTTCGGAAAAAATAAGGACATATAATTTCCCTCAGGGCCGTGTGACAGACCACCGGATCAAACTGACGCTGCACAAGCTGGATTCTGTATTAAACGGAGATCTGGACGAGATTATTGACAGTCTGATCGCGGCAGATCAGACCGCCAAACTGGCAAAAATGGAGGATTGATATCACATGGATGAACCGATATTTAAACGTCCGGAACTGGAAGACAAAGAGATGATCAACCGCTACTTTAATAAGGCTCCGGGAAGAAGCTGCGAACGTACTTTTGTAAATGTCTATCTCTGGTCCAGACATTACCGGGTAAAATTCGCGGTGATTCAGGATGCTCTTGTATTCCGCAGTGAAGATAACGGGCTGGCCTTTTCCTATCCTGCAGGAGACCGGGAGAATATTCATGCCGCGCTGGATTACCTGCTGGAGTACTTCCGGGAAAAAGGACTTCCTTTCCGGCTGTACAATGTGACGCCGGAGCATTTTGAAGAGCTGGAAGGCTGGTATCCGGGACGATTTGAAATTGAATATAACAGAGATGTGGCAGATTACGTATATGAGACAGAGAAGCTGGCTACTCTAGCGGGGAAAAAGCTTCACGGCAAGCGCAATCACATAAATAAATTCAAATCTCTTTATCCGGACTGGTCTTATGAGTCCCTTGACGACAGCAACGTGGAGGAGTGTTTCCAGATGGCGCTGCAGTGGCGGAATCAGAACGGATGTGATGAGGATGCTGAAAAGAATGCGGAAATGTGTGTGACGCTGAATTCCCTCAGGCTGTATAAAGAACTGGGGCTGAAAGGCGGCGTACTCCGGGCAGAGGGCAGAATTGTGGCATTTACTGTAGGCGAGCCGGTCTGTCAGGATACTTTTGTAGTTCATATAGAAAAAGCATTCCCCGATGTGGAGGGAGCTTATCCTATGATTAATCAGCAGTTCGTACAGCATGAGTGTATGGATTACCAGTATGTAAACAGAGAGGATGACACCGGAGCAGAAGGATTAAGAAAGGCAAAACTTTCCTACCGGCCTGCATTTCTGGTTGAAAAAGGCGTAGTAAAAGAAAAGGAGACAGTACAATGATTTCAAAGAAAATGGAAAACATGGTAGCAAACAGTTCGGCAATCCGCGCAATGTTTGAGGAAGGCAACCGCCTGGCTCAGAAGTACGGCGCGGAAAATGTGTTTGATTTCAGTCTGGGAAATCCGAATGTTCCGGCGCCGGAAAGTGTAAAAAAAGCCATTATTGATCTGCTGGATGAAGAAGATCCCATCGTTCTTCACGGGTATACAAACAGCAACGCGGGATATGAAGATGTAAGAAGTGCAGTTGCACAGTCTTTAAATGAGCGGTTCGGCACTGCTTTCGAGGGCCGCAATATTACGATGACAGTGGGAGCGGCAGGAGGTCTGAACGTAATATTAAAGGCTCTGCTGAACCCCGGCGATGAAGTGATTGTATTCGCGCCGTATTTCGGAGAGTACCGGAGCTATACAGATAATTACGACGGCGTACTTGTGGAAATTTCACCGGACACAGAAACATTCCAGCCGAAACTGGATGAGTTTGAGGCAAAGATTACGCCGAAGACCAAAGCGGTAATTGTCAATACGCCGAATAATCCTACCGGTGTCGTGTATTCAGAGGAGACAATCAGAAAGCTGGCTGCGGTAATGGAAGCAAAACAGAAGGAATATGGCACAGATATCTATCTGATTTCAGATGAGCCATACAGGGAACTGGCTTATGACGGTGTGGAAGTCCCGTACCTGACAAAATATTATGACAATACGGTAGTGGGATACTCCTACAGCAAGTCCCTTTCTCTTCCCGGAGAGCGGATCGGATACCTTGTGATACCGGATGAGGCGGCAGACAGCGAAAATCTGATTGCCGCGGCAAATGTGGCTACCCGTATTCTGGGATTTGTCAATGCGCCGACTCTTCAGCAGAAAGTAGTAAAAGCATGCCTGAATGAAAAGACCGACATTTCTTTCTATAACAGAAACAGAGAGACGCTGTACAACGGACTGAAGGAACTTGGATTTGAGTGCATCAAGCCGGAGGGCGCTTTCTATCTGTTTGTAAAATCTCCGGCAGAAGATGAAAAACAGTTCTGTGCGGCGGCAAAGAAATATAATATCCTGATTGTACCGGGAAGCTCTTTCGGATGCCCGGGATATGTAAGAATTGCATACTGTGTATCCTATGAGACAATTGTGAACTCACTGCCGAAATTTGCGGAACTTGCAAAGGAGTACAAATAGGATTTCAGGAGAAAAAACATGACAGTCAGAAATGAATTATTGAAAAATATCCGTCAGGTGGAACCCTATGTTCCGGGGGAGCAGCCTCAGCACAGGGTAGTCAAACTGAATACAAATGAGAATCCTTATCCGCCGTCGCCCCGTGTGGCGGAGGCTCTGAGAAATCTGGATGCGGATACACTCCGGCTTTACCCGGATCCTGAGGCGTCAGCCCTGACAGAGGCGCTGGCAGGATATTACGGGGTAGATAAGAATCAGGTTTTTGTGGGAGTCGGCTCAGATGATGTGCTGTCTCTGTGCTTCCTGACATTTTTTAATTCGGAAAAGCCGGTTCTGTTTCCTGATATTACCTATTCATTTTATAAGGTGTGGGCACAGCTCTACCGGATCCCTTATGAGTGTCCGAAGCTCAATGACGAGTTCCGGATTGTGCGGGAGGATTATTACAGAGAAAACGGAGGAATCATTTTCCCCAATCCGAACGCTCCTACGGCAATCTACGAGGAGCTGGATTTCATAGAAGATATCCTGGCTCACAACAGAGACTCTGTTGTAATTGTAGATGAGGCGTACATAGACTTCGCGGGAAAGTCAGCGCTGGAATTAATTGGAAAATACGACAATCTGATCGTGGTGCAGACTTTTTCCAAGTCGAGGAGTATGGCGGGTATGAGAATCGGTTATGCCATTTCCAATCCGGATCTGATCCGCTGTCTGAATAATGTGAAATATTCGTTTAATTCCTATACAATGAATCAGCCGGATCTTGTGTGCGGCGCTGCGGCTGTACAGGATGAAGAATATTTCAGGGAAAAAATCCGTATGATAGTAGCAACCCGGAAATGGGCAGAAGAACAGCTGAAAGAACTGGGATTTGTATTTCCGGAGCCGAAAGCGAATTTTATTTTCGCGAAACATCCGGACTATGACGCTGAGAAGCTGTTTCAGGATCTGAAAGCGAATAATATTTATGTGAGACACTGGAATTCAGAACGGATCCGGGATTATCTGAGAATAACCATAGGCACAGAAGAGGAGATGAAGGTGCTTTTTGATTTCCTGAAAAGCGTACTTTAGCAGGAATATTCCACTCCTTTTCTGGCCGTGGAATCCCTTTCGGAGCGTTGACAGTATCCGGCGGAATCCGCTATAATGAATATAGTAAGTGAGAAGGGAAGTATTCTATGGTTTTCAAAAACAGTGAAGAAAAGAGAAATACAGCCTGGAGAACTGTTATGACGGTTTCCTCTGTACTCATTGTTATTATTGCAGCTTTTTTTATCGTAAAGCTTTTTACAGGCAATCCGCTGGAAGGGACATGGGTGAGTGAGGATGAGGGGATCCGAATGGAAGTCCGGGGAGACGGCAGTATTATGCTTACCCGGATAAACGGAGAAAGCGAGGACTCTCTTACTCTGGACGGCAGTGTAGATAAGGAAAATAAGACATTTACTGTTCAGTTAAGAAGCGGATCAGCCCCGGAAGCTGCGGATGAAGCTGCTGACTCCACGGAAGATGACCGGAATCCGTTTGACGGGACATACAGCTATAGTATTGAAAATGACATTCTGACTCTCACCGAACGGGAATATGGAGATCAGTTTGTATTCGAACGTGAATAAAAAGTTTTGAGAAGAGTTCCGGCCGCGGGACTCTTCTGTTATTAAAAATCAGAAAAAGGAGATAAACAATGTACAGAAACCTTACGAAAGAAGTGTCTGTCGGGAATGTGAAAATCGGCGGAGAAAACCCTGTAGCGATTCAGTCCATGACCAATACCCCTACAGAAGATGTGGATGCGACCGTGGAACAGATCCTTCGTCTTGAAGCGGCAGGCTGTGAGATTATCCGCTGCGCGGTTCCGACAATGGAGGCGGCAGAGGCGCTCAGAGAGATCAAAAAGAGAATTCATATTCCTCTTGTTGCAGATATTCATTTTGATTACCGGCTTGCTATTGCCTCTATTGAAAATGGCGCCGACAAGATCCGGATTAACCCGGGCAATATCGGTTCAGCTGACCGGGTAAAAGCAGTTGTGGACAAAGCCAAAGAGTATCAGATCCCGATCCGTGTGGGTGTAAACAGCGGTTCTCTGGAAAAACCGTTTCTCGAGAAGTATGGCCAGGTAACGGCTCAGGGGATTGTGGAGAGCGCACTGGATAAGGTACGTATGATAGAAGATATGGGATATGACAATCTGGTTGTAAGTATTAAGTCCTCTGATGTACTGATGTGCGTAGAAGCCCATGAGCTGATCGCAAAGCAGTGCCCGTACCCGCTTCATGTGGGAATTACCGAGGCCGGCACGGTTTATTCCGGAAATGTAAAATCCTCTGTTGGTCTGGGAATTATCCTTCACGAGGGGATCGGCAACACAATCCGGGTTTCTCTGACCGGTGATCCGGCGGAAGAAGTCCGCACCGCAAAACTGATTCTTAAGACTCTCGGACTCAGAAAAGGCGGCATAGAGGTTGTGTCCTGTCCGACCTGCGGACGCACAAAGATCGATCTGATCGGCCTTGCCGGGCAGGTAGAAAAAATGGTGGAGGACATTCCGCTGGATATTAAAGTGGCTGTTATGGGCTGCGCAGTTAACGGTCCGGGTGAGGCAAAGGAAGCGGATATCGGTATTGCAGGCGGTATAGGGGAAGGCCTGCTGATTAAAAAGGGACAGATTGTGAAGAAGGTAAAAGAGGAGGATCTCCTCAGTACACTGCGTCAGGAGTTGTTAAATTGGAACAGGTAGCTGAGAGAAAGATTTTTTTTAATGTATTTCCAACATTAAAAGTCGAGGAGGATATTCAGATCCTTTTTGCGGACGTGGAAGTTCAGAAAATCACGACGAATTCCAGCCGTGATTTTCTTCATGTACATATTTTCAGCCGTCATCTTATTCAGAAAAAACAGATCTGGCTGATGGAACAGAGAATCGAAGAACAGCTTTTTCCGGGAACCCACATCAATGTAAAGATCATAGAAAAGTACGCGCTTTCCGGACAATATACACCGGCTGCCCTGCTGCGGGAATACAGGGACAGTATGATTCTGGAACTGAAGGAGACAAGCGTGCTGGCTGCGAGTATGTTTTCTCATGCTGAGATTCGTCCGGGAGAGGATGGGATTATCTGTCTCGAGCTGCTGGATACGATTGTGTCTGAGGGCAGGCGGGAGGAAATTCTGCATTATATGGACGAGGTGTTCTGCCAGCGGTTTCAGATGGATGTCTCTTTTAATATCTCATACCGGGAAAATGATGAGAGCGGAAGCAGAGAATATGATGAGCAGCGTCTTCAGGAGGAAATTAACTCTATTTTTGAAAGAAGCGGATACAGCCGGAAAAACAGAACAGAGGATGGAAAAACAGCGGGGGAAGCAGAAGAAGCAGAGTCTGCGAAAGGAAAAGCTCCTTCGCGCAGTACTCCGTCCGGAGGAAAGGGAGTTTCCCATTCCCGTGCTCTGTCCGGCGCAGGCAGAGGCGGACGGAAAAAAGAATTCAAAAAGAAAGACTACTATCGTCCGGTTAAGACAGGGGATGATCCGAATCTGATTTACGGCAGAAATTTTGATGATGAGACTATGCCGATGGAACAGATTGTCTCTGAGATGGGAGAGGTAACCGTTCACGGGAAAATTATCAGCTTTGAAACCAGGGAAATCCGGAATGAAAAGACAATTATTATGTTTTCTGTGACAGATTTTACCGACACTATTACGGTAAAAATGTTTACACGAAACGACCAGCTCCCGGAAATTGTAGGGGAGCTGAAAAAGGGAGCTTTTGTCAAGATCAAAGGAATTACAACCATCGATAAATTTGACGGAGAGCTTACGATCGGATCAGTGACCGGCATCAAAAAGATCGGAGACTTTACCGTGCCCAGGAAAGATCTGAGCCCCGTTAAGCGGGTTGAACTTCACTGTCATACAAAGATGAGTGATATGGACGGGGTATCCGAGGTGAATGATATCGTAAAGCGGGCTCATGACTGGGGCCATCCGGCCATCGCTATTACGGATCACGGGGCGGCACAGGCCTTTCCGGTTGCCAATCATTATATTGAAACACTGGACAAAGACGATCCCTTTAAGGTCATATACGGAGTGGAAGGATATGTAGTGGATGATCTTTCCGAAATTGCGGTGAACGCGGAAAATGAGTCGCTGGATGACACATACATTGTATTTGATATTGAGACTACCGGCTTCAGTTCTATACGGGACAGAATCATTGAAATCGGCGCGGTGAAGGTGGAAAACGGAAAAATTACAGACCGGTTCAGCACTTTTGTAAATCCGGAGCGCCCCATTCCTTTTGAGATTACGAATCTGACCAGTATTACGGATGAGATGGTTATGGATTCTCCCACAATTGAAGTGATTCTTCCGAAGTTTCTGGAATTTGTGGGTGATGGAATCCTGGTTGCCCACAATGCGGGATTTGATGTCGGATTTATAGAGCAGAACTGCAGAAATCAGCAGATCGACCGGAAATTTGTATATGTGGATACAGTGGCTCTGGCAAGAATCCTCCTTCCCGCCCTTTCAAAATACAAACTGAATACAGTTGCAAAGGCTCTGCACATTTCTCTGGAAAATCATCACCGGGCGGTAGATGATGCAGGAGCTACGGCAGAAATTTTCGTGCGGTTTGTGGAGATGCTTAAAGAAAAGGGACTCCGCACACTGGGGGATGTAAACCGGTACGGAGACCGGAATATCAACGCTATCCGCAAAATGCCGTCCCACCATATTATTATTCTGGCGAAAAATGATATCGGACGATATAATCTGTATCAGCTGATTTCCGAGTCTCATCTGACCTATTACGCAAGAGTTCCGAGAATTCCGAAGAGTCTGCTCAATGAACATCGGGAAGGACTGATTATCGGAAGTGCCTGTGAGGCAGGAGAACTGTACCGGGCTGTTCTGGAAAAGCGGTCTCAGGAGCAGATTGCCAGACTCGCGGACTTTTATGACTACTATGAGATACAGCCTCTTGGAAACAACCGGTTTATGATTGAGAGCGACAGAATTCCAGACGTTACCTCTGAGGAAGATCTGAAGGAAATCAACCGGCAGATCGTAGAACTGGGAGAAAAATTCCGGAAGCCGGTTGTAGCTACCTGTGATGTCCATTTCCTTGATCCGGCAGATGAGGTCTACCGACGGATTATTATGGCAGGCAAAGGCTTTGATGACGCGGACGAACAGGCACCGCTTTTCCTGAGAACTACGGAGGAAATGCTGGAAGAATTCTCCTATCTGGGTGCGGCGAAGGCAAGGGAAATTGTAATTGATAATCCGGTAAAGATTGCAGGCATGGTGGAGAAAATTTCCCCGGTAAATCCAAATAAGTGTCCTCCGGTGATTGAAAATTCAGATCAGGAGCTGAGGGACATCTGCTATAAAAAGGCGCATGAGATGTACGGAGAAGAGCTGCCGGCACAGGTGTCGGAGCGCCTGGAAAAAGAGCTGAACTCCATTATTTCAAATGGATATGCAGTTATGTATATTATCGCTCAGAGACTGGTGTGGAAGTCGAATGCAGACGGATATCTGGTAGGCTCCAGAGGCTCCGTCGGCTCGTCTTTCGCAGCTACCATGGCGGGGATCACGGAGGTAAACCCGCTGAGTCCCCATTATTACTGCAGAAAATGCCATTACAGCGATTTTGACTCAGAAGAAGTGCGGGCGTTTGCCGGAGGATGCGGGTATGATATGCCGGACCGGAACTGTCCGGTATGCGGGGAGCCTCTGGTGAAAGCCGGATTTGATATTCCTTTTGAAACGTTTCTGGGATTCAAAGGCGATAAAGAGCCGGATATTGACCTGAACTTTTCCGGCGATTATCAGGCAAAGGCCCATAAATATACAGAAGTGCTTTTTGGTGAAGGCCACACCTTTAAGGCCGGAACTATCGGAACTCTGGCAGATAAGACGGCCTATGGCTTTGTGAAAAACTATTATGAGGAGCACGGGCAGCGCAAGCGGAAGTGTGAGATCGAACGGATTACCCAGGGATGTACCGGGATCCGGCGAAGTACGGGACAGCACCCGGGAGGAATTGTTGTTCTCCCGCACGGACATAATATCAATGAGTTTACACCTGTGCAGCATCCGGCCAATGATATGGAGTGCGGAATTATTACCACCCACTTCGACTACCACTCCATTGACCACAATCTGCTGAAACTGGATATCCTGGGACATGATGATCCGACCATGATCCGTACGCTTGAGGATTATATTACCTCAGACGCGATGGAGAATGAATATAATGAGGAGAATCCTTTTGTGGCCACAGATATTCCTCTGGATGACAAGGAAGTAATTGAACTCTTCCATGGAACGGACGTGCTTGGCATCAAACCGGAGGATATTGACGGGTGCAGGCTGGGGTGTATGGGGATCCCTGAGTTTGGAACCGACTTCGTTATTCAGATGGTAGAGGATACCAAACCCCAGACGTTGTCTGACCTGATCCGGATATCCGGGCTGTCCCACGGCACCAATGTGTGGCTGGGAAATGCCCAGGAACTTGTAAAGTCCGGCAAGGCAACAATTTCCACCGCCATCTGTACCCGTGACGATATTATGATCTATCTGATTAATCAGGGCGTGGAAAGTGCGCTTGCATTTACGATTATGGAAAGTGTCCGGAAAGGAAAAGGACTGAAGCCTGAGTGGGAGGAGGCCATGAAGGAAAAGAATGTGCCTGACTGGTATATCTGGTCCTGCAAAAAGATCAGCTACATGTTCCCGAAAGCTCACGCCGCGGCTTACGTAATGATGGCCTACCGGATTGCCTACTGCAAGATCCACTATCCCCTTGCCTATTACGCGGCATATTTCGGCATCCGCGCAGACGCGTTTTCCTATGAAATCATGTGCCAGGGCAAGGATAAACTGAACCACTATATGCAGGATTATAAAAAGCGAAGTGATACGCTGAGCAATAAGGAACAGGATGTCCTGAAAGATATGAAAATCGTACAGGAGATGTATGCCCGCGGTTTTGAGTTCATGCCTATCGATATTTACAGGGCCAAGGCATCCAAATTCCAGATCATAGACGGGAAACTCATGCCTTCCCTCTCCAGTATCGAAGGAATGGGCGACAAAGCGGCCGAGGCAGTGGAAGAGGCGTCAAAAGACGGCCCCTATCTGTCCCTGGACGATTTCCGCCAGCGGACAAAAGTCAGCAAGACAGTCATCGACCTGATGGCTGATCTGGGCCTGTTCGGCGATCTGCCGCAGAGCAACCAGCTGTCCCTGTTTGACTTTGCATAGAAAATAAGACCAGTTGTCAGATAATATCAGCCAAAGGGGACGGACCCCTTTGGGCAGAGTTGTCTGACAATAGTCCGCTAAATCCTGCGTAGACGCAACAGTGCGTTCTGTGATATAATAGCTTTAATGCTTTTTCACAGTAAAGTAAAATTAATATATGGAGGACAATCAGAATGTACGACTTCGATGAAATCAGGACAACAGACCCCGAAATAGCGGATGTAATCAAGGCTGAGATGGAGAGACAGAATTCTCATATCGAGCTGATCGCATCTGAAAACTGGGTGAGCAAGGCAGTGATGGCAGCCATGGGGAGCCCTCTGACCAACAAGTACGCAGAAGGTTATCCGGGAAAAAGATATTATGGCGGCTGCCAGTGTGTGGATGTGGCAGAGGATCTGGCAAGAGAAAGAGCAAAAGAGCTTTTCGGATGCGAGTATGTGAATGTTCAGCCTCATTCCGGAGCGCAGGCAAATATGGCAGTATTCTTTGCGATCCTTCAGCCGGGAGACACATACATGGGAATGAATCTGGATCACGGCGGACATCTGACTCACGGCTCACCGGTAAACATGTCCGGAAAATATTTTCATGTTGTTCCTTACGGCGTGAACGATGAAGGCGTAATCGACTACGATAAAGTGCTGGAAATTGCAAAGGAATGTAAGCCTAAAATGATTGTGGCAGGAGCGAGCGCTTATGCAAGGACTATTGATTTCAAACGCTTCCGTGAGATTGCGGACGAAGTCGGAGCGTATCTGATGGTAGATATGGCGCATATTGCAGGACTTGTGGCAGCAGGACTCCATCCAAGCCCGATTCCGTATGCTCATGTTACTACGACAACAACTCATAAAACGCTGAGAGGTCCCCGGGGCGGAATGATTCTCTCCAGCAACGAGATGAATGAGAAGTTTAATTTCAATAAAGCGGTATTCCCGGGGATCCAGGGCGGCCCGCTGATGCACGTGATCGCAGCAAAGGCGGTCTGCTTCAAAGAGGCTCTTCAGCCGGAATTCAGGGAATATCAGAAACAGGTTGTAAAGAACGCGAAAGCGCTCTGCGAAGGACTGAAGAAACGCGGCGTGAAGATTGTCTCCGGAGATACAGATAACCATCTGATGCTGGTAGATCTGACAGAGAAAAACGTCAGCGGAAAAGAACTTGAGAAACGTCTTGATGACGCCCACATCACATGCAACAAGAACACCATACCGAATGATCCCAGATCTCCGTTTGTCACAAGCGGTGTGAGATTGGGTACTCCGGCCGTAACAACCCGGGGAATGAACGAAGAAGATATGGACAAAATCGCAGAGATTATTGCAATGGTGATCGAGAGCGAGGACAACGTAGAAGCTGGGAAGAAAATGGCGGCAGAACTCACGGCAAAATATCCGCTCTGTTAAATTTGAATTTGTGGGTGGAGAAAGCTTCCGCCGGGGAGTCCGGGTATGGTGCCGGAGAGCACGCTTTCGCTCGGATCGCGGCGCAGCGGTACATAAGAGCGCAAAGGACGCGCTCTAAGTACCGGCGCCGCTTTACGGCTCTCCATC
>DXIU01000059.1 GCA_019112765.1 Candidatus Mediterraneibacter norwichensis
CCGCAGCCGAAAAAGTTCTGTCTTCGTTTTCCTGATTGTAGTTGAAATTATCGGCGGCAGTGCTGATTGGATAAGAACAGAAAATGGCGGAATACGGACAGCGGGATGCGCCTTTCGGATGGCGGCTGCGGGAAATTTCTGCGACTTGAAGCGTAATTTAGTAAAACTTAAAACCCTGAGTACAGGCGTTAGGATTTTCAATGGAGCTGTCCGAACGGAACGTGAGTTTCCATTGAAAATCCTGTTTTTAGCCTGTGCTCAGGGTTTTGTAGTTTTACTTATTACGCGGAACGGAGCTGAAATTTCCCGCAGCTGCTATCCGAAAACGATTTATTCTCACTTCGTATTCTGACATTTTCGGACTTTTTTCAATCGCATACCGCAGATAAATTCAAATTTCAACCAGAACTTGCCGTTGCCCCGCAGACATGGTAGAATAACATTCATATGGATTAAGGAGTGTGAAAATAAAGTGAAGACATTACTGGAACTGATTACGATAGAGATGGAGGCGGCGTTCGAGAAGGCCGGGTATGACAGAGATCTGGCTAAAGTTACGCTGTCCAACCGGCCGGACCTGTGCGAATATCAGTGCAACGGGGCTATGGCGGGAGCAAAGAAATATAAGAAAGCGCCGTTTATGATTGCGGAGGATGTATCTGCGCAGATGAAGGACTGCAGATGCTTTGAATCTGTGGATGTAGTGAAGCCGGGATTTATCAATCTGAAGCTTTCCCCGGATTATGTGGCGGCATATCTGAATGATATGGCTGCTGATGAAAGGCTGGGAGTGGATGTGGAAGAGCATCCCAGAACCATTATCATTGACTATGGCGGTCCCAATGTGGCAAAACCTCTGCATGTAGGGCATCTCAGATCAGCGATTATCGGAGAGAGTGTCAAAAGGATTGTCCGGTTTAAGGGCAATAAAGTGATCGGGGATATTCATCTGGGCGACTGGGGTTACCAGATGGGTCTGATTATCACGGAGCTTAAGAAGAGAAAACCGGAACTTCCGTATTTTGATGAGAATTTTAAAGGAGAATATCCGGAGGAAGCCCCCTTTACAATCGGGGAACTGGAGGAGATTTATCCCACGGCCAGCGCATATGCGAAAGAGCATGAAGATTACAGAGAAGAAGCATTGCATGCTACCTATCTTCTGCAGAATGGAGACAGGGGGTGCAGAGCTGTCTGGAAGCATATCATGGCGGTGTCGGTTGCGGATCTGAAGAAAAATTACGAGAAGCTGAATGTGCATTTTGATCTCTGGAAAGGGGAATCAGACGCGCAGAAGTTTATTCCGGATATGGTGCAGATGCTGAAGGACAAAGGATTTGCCCGCTATGACAAGGGCGCGCTTGTAGTAGATGTACAGGAAGAGTCGGATAATAAGGAAGTGCCTCCCTGCATGATTCTGAAATCAGACGGCGCGGCTCTCTACGATACGACGGATCTTGCCACCCTGGTAGACAGGGAGGAAGAGTTCCATCCGGATCAGGTGATCTATGTGGTTGACAAGAGACAGGAACTTCATTTTATCCAGGTGTTCCGCTGCGCGAAGAAAACGGGCATTGTCCGGCCGGAGACAGATCTTGAGTTCCTTGGCTTCGGTACCATGAACGGAAAAGACGGCAAGCCGTTCAAGACAAGAGAAGGCGGTGTAATGCGTCTGGAAAATCTGATCCGCGAGATTGAGGATGAGATGTATAAAAAGATTATGGACAACCGTACCGTAGAAGAGTCAGAGGCGAGAAAGACGGCGCAGATTGTCGGACTGGCGGCGATCAAGTACGGGGATCTGTCCAACCAGGCTTCCAAAGATTATATCTTTGATGTTGACAGATTTACATCCTTTGAGGGAAATACCGGACCGTATATTCTGTATACAATTGTAAGAATCAAGTCCATTCTTGGCAAATACGAGGAAATGGGTGGTGATCTTTCCGATCTGAAGATTCTTCCTCCGCAGGGAGAGTATGAGAAGGCTTTGATGCTTCAGGTCCTTAAATACAATGACGTGATAAATACGGTATATGAGGAGACTGCGCCCCATAAACTTTGTGCCTATATTTATGATCTCGCCAATGAATTCAACAAGTTTTATCATGAGACAAAGATTCTGGCAGAGGAGGATCAGACGCGCAGAAGCGGATACATTTCCCTTCTTGTACTGGCAAAGAAAGTTCTGGAATCCTGCATTGATCTGCTGGGATTTGAAGCTCCGGAGAGAATGTAAAGACAGACGGAAGCACCGGGGCGGACATTGGAAAGGAAGTAGATAGAATATGACGGAAAAACTCTTTTACCGGGACAGTCATCTGAAGGAGTTTACGGCAGAGGTTTTATCCTGTGAGAAACGGGACGGACATTATGAAGTGGAGCTGGATCGGACAGCTTTTTTCCCGGAAGGAGGCGGCCAGTATGCGGATACCGGAGTGCTGGATGAAATGCAGGTGTGTGACGTGCAGGAGAAAGATGGCCGGATTTTTCATATAATGAAGGACAGAAGCGAGCGTGTCTCAGAATATTTTACAGCCGGGCGCAGAGTGTCAGGCCGGATCGACTGGGAAGAACGCTTCATGAAGATGCAGCAGCACACAGGCGAACATATTGTGTCCGGCCTGGTTCACGCCCGCTTTGGATATAATAACGTCGGATTTCACCTGGGCAGCGAAGACTGTACCATGGATTTTAACGGCGCTGTTACAAAAGAGGAACTTCAGGAAATCGAGCAGGAGGCAAATCGCGCGGTCTGGAAAAATCTTCCGGTTCAGGTTCTTTATCCAACGGAGGAAGAACTTGCTTCAATGGACTACAGAAGTAAAATTGAGATCGAAGGTCAGATCCGGATTGTTGTGATACCCGGGTATGATGTATGCGCCTGCTGCGCGCCTCATGTAAATAATACCGGAGAGATCGGAATGATCAAGCTGACTGGTGTACAGAGGTACAAGGGAGGCGTTCGGGTGACTATGCTCTGCGGCGTGCGCGCGCTTCTGGATTATGAAGAGAAGCAGAAAGAGGCCCGGTCTGTATCAGCCATGCTCTGTGCCAGGGAAAATGAGATTGCGGAAGCAGTAGAACATCTGCAGAAAGAGTGCGCGGATCTGAAACAGGAAATCGGAGAAAAAGAAAAGAAGCTGATTCAGTACAGGGCGGATATGGTCCCTGACGAAGAAAAGGCAGTCTGTATTTTCGGGGATGAGTTCGCTGGAGAATCCATGCGGCATCTGATGAACCGGATTCTTGAAAAAGACCGGGTTATCTGTGCGGTATTTTCGGGCTGTGAACGGGACGGCTACCGTTATGTGATAGGCAGCAAAGTGATGGATGTACGCTCCCTGGCCGGAGAATTTAACAAGGTTTTTAACGGCAGGGGAGGCGGAAGGCCGGAAATGGTGCAGGGAACAGTACAGGGCCGGGAAGATGAGATGAGGAAATGGATTTTGCAGAAAGCGGGGAATAGCAGCTATGAATCAAATGCGTAGAAAAAGTCCGTTCTGGAGTCTTGCGGCTCCGATTCTGATTTATATGGGTGTGCGGCTTGCTGTGGAAGTTGTCGGCATACTTGTTATTTCATTCCCATATCTGATGGATGCGTCTGAACAGCTGCTGGCTCAGCAGCAGACTGTAGAGCAATTTACGCAGCAGTACTGGGCGCTGATGGAGCCGGCAATGAATCAGGTGTTCCGCTATTCAGCGGAGATTGCGGGAGCGGCGGCTCTTGTTACCATACCTGTCAACGCGGTTTTCTTTTCCAGAGACCGGAAACTGGAGAAAGTCTGCGGCGTGGAAGTTCCGGAAAGAGCACCTCTCAGAAAATACTGGGCGGTTGTTGTGTTCGGACTGGCCGTCAGTATAGCAGCTACCTGCTTTTTTGCTATGGTTGAGCTTGCTTTTTACAGCGGAGAGTCACAAAGTTCAACTCTGATAACCTATACGCCGCCTTTCGCGGTGCGGCTCCTGGTGCTGGGTATTGTGGTGCCGGTTGCGGAAGAGCTGATGTTCCGGGGAGTTCTGTTCCGGAGATTCCTGGAAAACAGAAGTTTCTGGTATGCGGCGGTCTGGTCCTCCCTGTTTTTTGTTCTGATGCACCAGGATGGGGCACAGATGGTTTATGCGATGCTGCTGGGGCTTTTCCTCTGTTATGTATATCAGAAATTCGGTTCTTTGAAAGCGCCGGTTGTTCTTCATGTAACTGCGAACTGCAGTTCTCTGATTTATACAGAAGCCGGGGTGTTCAGATGGATTGGGGCAGCACCGGTACGAATGGCCGGAGCAGTTATTATAGGAGCATTTATCTGTTCTGTGATGTATGTGCAGATTCAGAGAACCGGAGGGCCTGTACAGAAAGAAAAAGAGTCTGATACAACAAATCCGGGCGATATGTTTTAATAAAAAAACAATTTTAAATTGTGCGCGGCGGTGATGATAACTGCCGCATTTTTTTTGATGCAATTTCAAATAAATTCAGGAAATATAAGAAAATTTTAAAATAACAGGAATATTTATTGTTGTCTGCTGTAAAACAAAATTATCAGATAATAATACGAAGGAAGTTATATTATCAAATTATCAGATAATTATAAAAAATTTCCTGTTTACAAATGGAGAAAAATTGTGTATAGTCGTAAAAAACAAAAATGCAAAAGAAAGGACAGGGATTATGAGGAAAGAAATTGACAGCCGGCAGGGATTGTACCGTGAGAGTTTTGAACATGATAACTGCGGGATCGGTGCAATTGTAAATATTAAAGGTGTGAAAAGCCACAGTACTGTTGCAGGCGCCCTCAGGATTGTGGAACACCTGGAACACAGAGCAGGAAAGGATGCGGAAGGAAAGACCGGAGACGGCGTGGGAATTCTTCTGCAGGTTTCCCACAGATTCTTCAGCAAGGTCTGTAAGCCTCTTGGCATCACTCTCGGCGGAGAGAGGGATTACGGAGTGGGAATGTTCTTTCTTCCCCAGGATGAGCTGAAAAGAAATCAGGCGAAAAATATTTTTGAAGTTATTGTAAAGAAAGAAGGTCTGAATTTCCTTGGATGGAGAGAAGTCCCGATTCACCCGGAAATACTGGGAAAAACAGCTGTTGACTGTATGCCGTGTATTATGCAGGCGTTCATTGAGCGGCCGAAGAAAGTGGCAAAGGGCCTGGATTTTGACCGGAAGCTCTATATTGTCCGCCGTGTATTTGAACAGAGCAGCGACGATACTTATGTAGTATCCCTGTCCAGCAGAACAATTGTATATAAAGGTATGTTCCTTGTAGGACAGCTGCGGCAGTTCTTTTCTGATCTGCAGGATGAAGACTTTGAGTCCGCCATCGCTATGGTGCACTCCAGATTCAGTACCAATACAGCACCAAGCTGGCAGAGAGCGCATCCGAACCGTTTTATTGTTCACAACGGTGAGATCAATACCATCCGCGGTAATGCGGATAAGATGCGAGCAAGAGAGGAGACCATGGACTCAGGGTATTTGAAAGGAGAGCTGCACAAAGTCCTTCCGGCCATCAATACATCCGGTTCCGATTCCGCTATGCTCGATAATGCGCTGGAATTTATGGTAATGAGCGGTATGGAGCTTCCCCTTGCGGTGATGATTGCTATTCCGGAGCCCTGGGTCAACAACAGAAGCATGTCCCAGAACAAGAGAGATTTTTATCAGTACTATGCGACCATGATGGAGCCCTGGGACGGACCGGCTTCCATTCTGTTCTCCGACGGAGATGTGATGGGTGCGGTGCTTGACCGGAACGGTCTTCGTCCTTCCAGATATTATATTACCGATGACGACAACCTGATCCTTTCTTCTGAGGTGGGCGTACTGGATATTGAACCGTCCAGAATCCTTGTAAAGGAAAGACTGCATCCGGGCAAAATGCTGCTTGTAGATACGGTGGCAGGCCGGGTAATTGATGATGAAGAACTAAAAGAAAAATATGCGAATGAAGAGCCTTACGGCGAGTGGCTTGACAGAAATCTGATTCATCTGAAAGACCTGAAAATACCGAACAAAGATATACCGAAGTATTCAAAGGAAGAATGCACACGGCTGCAGAAGGCATTCGGCTACACCTATGAAGACGTGAAAACATCCATTCTTACCATGGCGCAGAACGGAAGCGAGGGAATCGGCGCAATGGGAATCGATGTTCCGCTTTCTGTTCTCTCCCAGAAGCATCAGCCGCTGTTTGGATATTTTAAGCAGCTGTTCGCCCAGGTTACAAACCCGCCGATTGACGCGATCCGCGAGGAGATCGTAACTTCCACCACGATCTATGTGGGAAGAGACGGAAACCTTCTGGAGAAAAAGGAAGAAAACTGCAAGATGCTCCGGGTAGACAACCCGATCCTTACCAATACGGACCTGTTAAAGATTAAGGAAATGAATGTGGACGGATTTAAGGTCGCTCAGATTCCGATCACATACTACAAAAACACAAGCCTGGAAAAGGCAATCGAATATGTATTTATCGAGGCAGACCGCGCCATCAGAGAAGGAGCAAATATCCTGATCCTGACCGACCGGGATGTGGATGAATATCATGTGGCGATACCGTCCCTGCTGGCTGTTTCCGGCCTGCAGCAGCATCTGGTCCGCACCAAGAAGAGAACTTCTGTGGCCATGATCCTGGAAAGCGGCGAACCCAGAGAGGTGCATCATTTTGCCACACTGCTGGGATACGGAGCCTGCGCGATCAATCCGTACCTTGCCCACGAGTCCATCCGTCAGCTGATTGAATCCAGACTTCTTCACAAGGATTATTATGCGGCGGTAAATGACTACAACAATGCGGTTATTCATGGAATTATCAAGATTGCTTCCAAAATGGGTATTTCCACGATCCAGTCCTACCAGGGCGCAAAGATTTTTGAGGCGATCGGACTGAAACAGGATTTCATTAACCGGTATTTCACCGATACGGTAAGCCGTGTAGGAGGTATCGGAATTGAGGAGATCGCAGAAGATTATACCGCCTTCCATTCAAAAGCATTTGATCCCCTGGGACTGGGAGTTGACATGACTCTGGACAGCGAGGGAAGGCACAAATATAAGAGCGGCGGGGAGGAACATCTGTACAATCCCCAGACAATCCATATGCTTCAGCAGTCCACCAGACGCGGCGATTATGAAATGTTCAAGCAATATACAAAGATGGTGGATGAAGAAGGAGAGAAAGTTAATTTAAGAGGTCAGCTGGAATTCAATTATCCGAAGAAAGGGGTTCCTATCGAAGACGTGGAAAGTGTGGACTCCATTGTTACCCGGTTTAAGACCGGCGCTATGTCCTATGGTTCTATTTCGAAAGAAGCCCATGAAACTCTGGCTATTGCCATGAACCGGCTTCACGGCAAGTCAAACTCCGGTGAAGGCGGAGAAGATATCGAGAGACTGGATACGGATCGCTGTTCTGCCATCAAACAGGTGGCTTCCGGACGATTCGGCGTTACATCCCGGTATCTGGTAAGCGCGCAGGAGATCCAGATTAAGATGGCTCAGGGCGCGAAACCGGGCGAAGGAGGTCATCTCCCGGGAGGCAAAGTGTATCCGTGGATCGCGAAGACCCGTCATTCAACTCCCGGCGTGAGTCTGATTTCACCGCCGCCGCACCATGACATTTACTCTATCGAGGATCTGGCACAGCTGATCTATGACTGCAAAAACGCGAACAAGGATGCCAGAATTTCTGTAAAACTTGTTTCCGAGGCAGGCGTGGGAACAGTTGCCGCAGGTGTGGCAAAGGCCGGAGCCGGACTGATCCTGATATCCGGATATGACGGAGGAACCGGCGCGGCGCCCAGAAGCTCCATTCACAATGCGGGACTTCCCTGGGAGCTGGGGCTTGCTGAGACACACCAGACTCTGATTCAGAACGGCCTGAGAGAGCGGGTGCGTATTGAGACAGACGGCAAGCTGATGAGCGGCCGTGACGTGGCAATCGCGGCGCTGCTGGGAGCAGAGGAATTCGGTTTTGCCACAGCCCCGCTGGTAACCATGGGATGCGTTATGATGCGTGTCTGCAACCTGGATACCTGTCCGGTAGGCGTAGCTACCCAGAATCCGGAACTCAGAAAGCGTTTTACAGGAAAACCGGAATATGTAATGAACTTCATGCGGTTTATCGCGGAAGAATTAAGAGAATACATGGCGAAGCTGGGTGTGCGTTCCGTGGATGAACTGGTGGGAAGAACAGATCTTCTGAAAGTGAAAGATACTCCCACGTCAGACCGGGCCGCAACCCTCGACCTGAGCAGCGTGCTTTACAATCCTTATGCAAAAGAAAAGAAAGGCATGATTTTTGATCCGAAGAAACGGTTCGATTTTGAACTGGAAAAAACGCTGGATGAAAAAGTGCTTGTGAAAAAGCTGCTTCCGGCGCTGGAAAAGGGCCAGAAGAGAAGTCTGGAAGTGGACGTTTCCAACACAGACCGTACATTCGGAACGATCTTCGGTTCAGAGATTACGAAGAGATATCCGGACGGTCTGGAAGATGACAGTTTTGTGATCAAATGTAAGGGCGCAGGCGGACAGAGCTTCGGTGCATTTATCCCGAAGGGGCTGACCCTTGAACTGACTGGAGACAGCAACGACTATTTCGGAAAAGGTCTGTCCGGCGGAAAACTTGTTGTATGCCCGCCGAACGGCACCCGGTTCAAATCTGATGAGAATATTATAATAGGAAACGTTGCTCTTTACGGAGCTACCAGCGGAAGAGCCTACATCAACGGTGTGGCGGGAGAAAGATTCTGTGTCCGCAACTCCGGAGCCCGGGCAGTAGTGGAAGGCGTGGGAGACCACGGCTGTGAATATATGACCGGCGGATGTGTGGTTGTTCTGGGCCAGGTAGGCAAGAACTTTGCTGCCGGCATGAGCGGCGGCATCGCCTATGTACTGGACATGGACAGTACCCTTTATAAACGGGTGAACAAAGACATGGTCAACATTGAGCACGTGACAGACAAATATGACGTGCAGGAGCTCAAGGGAATGATTCAGGAACATGTATCCTATACAAATTCAGAAGCCGGAAAGAGAATCCTTGATAAGTTTGAGGAATATCTGCCGAAGTTCAAGAAGATCATTCCGGAAGACTATGAGAAGATGATGGCGGCCATTATCCAGATGGAGGAGAAAGGCTTAAGCCGTGAAAAAGCAAAAATTGAAGCATTCAACATGATTAAAAACGGAAGATAGGAGGCGGTGAAAAGTGGGAAAAGCAACAGGATTTATGGATTATGCGAGACAGGACAAGACTGCGGAACAGCCGCTTGAGCGGATCCGTCATTTCAATGAGTTCCACACGCCTCTTTCCAAGGAGGAGCAGGAACTTCAGGGAGCGCGCTGCATGGACTGCGGCGTTCCCTTCTGCCAGTCCGGCAAAAACCTGATGGGCATGGCGAGCGGATGTCCCCTTCACAATCTGGTTCCGGAGTGGAATGATCTGATCTACAATGGAAACTGGGAGGAGGCATACTACCGTCTGGTCAAGACAAACAATTTCCCGGAATTTACTTCCAGAGTATGTCCGGCGCTGTGCGAGAAAGCCTGCACATGCGGCCTCAATCAGGAGGCAGTCGCTACGAAAAGCAATGAATATGCGATTATAGAAAACGCTTATGAGATGGGCTATGCCAAAGCCAATCCGCCGAAAATGCGTACCGGAAAGAAAATCGCCGTAATCGGTTCCGGACCGTCCGGGTTGGCAGCGGCTGATCTGCTTAATAAGCGAGGACATTCTGTAACAGTTTTCGAACGGGAAGACAAAGCCGGCGGACTGCTCCGCTATGGGATTCCCAACATGAAGCTGGAGAAACAGTATATTGACAGAAAGCTTGCAGTAATGGAGGAAGAAGGCGTGGAATTCCGTTTGGGCTGCAATGTAGGAAAAGACGTGAAACCTGCGGCTCTTCTGAAAGAGTTCGACCGCATTCTTCTGGCCTGCGGAGCCTCCAATCCAAGAGATATCAAAGCTCCCGGCAGAGACGCGGAAGGGATTTACTTTGCAGTGGATTTCCTCAAATCCACTACGAAAGCACTGTGGGCAAATGATATGAAGCTGAAAGACGGCACATATATTTCTGCAAAAGGGAAAAATGTAATCGTAATCGGCGGCGGAGATACTGGAAACGACTGTGTCGGCACATCCATCCGCCACGGCGCAAAATCTGTGCTTCAGCTTGAGATGATGCCGAAGGCGCCGGACGACAGAACCGAGAACAATCCCTGGCCGGAGTGGCCGAAGATCTGCAAGACAGACTACGGTCAGGAAGAAGCCATCGCGGTGTTTGGCTCCGATCCGCGTGTCTATACCACTACGGTAAAAGAATTTGTCAAAGATAAGAAAGGAAAGCTCTGCAAGGCCGTTCTTGTGAAGCTGGAGTCGAAAAAAGATGAGGCCACCGGCAGAATGATGATGGCTGAGATTCCCGGATCGGAATATACTGTTGATGCAGATCTTGTTCTGATTGCGGCAGGCTTCCTGGGAAGTGAAAACTATGTTACAAAAGCTTTCGGCGTGGAAGTAAACCAGCGGACCAATGTAAAAACAGATGAAGGGCACTACGCTTCCACCGTGCCGAATGTATTTACGGCAGGTGATATGCACAGAGGCCAGTCCCTGGTCGTATGGGCCATCCGGGAAGGCCGGGAGGCAGCAAAAGAGATTGATGAAAGCCTTATGGGATACACTAATCTGTCAGTGCAGTAGATTCGGATTTGCCGGGGAACTGTGAGTGAAGAGGTGTCCGAAAACACCTGGATACCAGGAGATTGGATAATCGGATCTGGAAATGAGGGATGTGTGCTTTTGTTTCCGTTCCGCAGATAAAGAAAAACTAA
>DXIU01000060.1 GCA_019112765.1 Candidatus Mediterraneibacter norwichensis
CCCCCCACAATTTCAAATTCAAACAAGAAGAAACGAAGACAGAACTTTATCGGCTGACACAAGACTGTGTTCTGCGCTGCTGTTTGAAAGCAGGTGTATTTTCCTGCTTCAAAAGCGGAAACCGGATAAACAGTCAGCCGTAGTTGAAATAGTTCTGTCTTTGTTTTTGTTTGTTGAATTTGAAATTATCTGTGACAGTGTCGATTGGAAAAGAGCAGAAAATGGCGGAATACGGACGATGGGATGCGCCTTTCGGATAGCGGCTGCGGGAAATTTCTGCGACTTGAAGCGTAATTTAGTAAAACTTAAAACCCTGAGTACAGGCGTTAGGATTTTCAATGGAGCTGTCCGACCGGAACGTGAGTTTCCATTGAAAATCCTGCTTTTAGCCTGTGCTCAGGGTTTTGTAGTTTTAATTATTATGCGGAACGGAGCTGAAATTTCCCGCAGCCGCTATCCGAAAACGATTTATTCTTACTTCGTATTCTGACATTTTCGGACTTTTTTTCAATCGCATGCCACAGGTAAATTCAAATCTTCCCCCACAAATATAATTACGGATCTTTCTCCCAGGAGCAGTGTTTTTTCCGCTGCAGGCATTTCTTCAGCGGAGAATGTCTGCTGCTTCGGATCACCGGTGTTTACGGCGATTTTCCAGCGATAGCCTTCCGGAAGATCGGGAAGGGTGAGATGGGCTGCATTCCAGTGGGCGTTTACAGCGACATATACAAGATCTTCCTGTTTCTTCTCCTCGTCATATCCGGCAAACAGAACACAGGCGGCATACTGGCTTTCCGGCGCATCCGGCTCCCAGGGAACAAGACCGTGAAGGCTCATGGAGGGGAATCCGATATAGCTGGGTTCCAGGTCTTTCCGTATGGCCGGGTGTTCCATGCGAAACGCGATCATAAACCGGAAAAAGTCAAAAATATCCTGATTTTTCTCAAGAAGCGACCAGTCCAGCCAGGAAATTTCGTTGTCCTGGCAGTAGGGATTGTTGTTCCCGTATCGGGTATCGCCGAATTCATCACCGGAGAGAAACATGGGCGTTCCTCTGCTGCACATCAGTACCGTACAGGCATTCTTAATCATTTTCCAGCGGAGGGACAGAATTGCCTCATCGTCTGTATCCCCTTCCTGTCCGCAGTTCCAGCTGTTGTTGTCGTCGAATCCGTCGGTATTTCCCCACCCGTTGGCTTCATTGTGTTTCTGATTGTAGCTGTACAGATCATACAGCGTAAATCCGTCATGGCAGGTGATAAAGTTAACAGATGCGTTGCCGCCCCGGTAAACCGGATCATACAGGTCAGGGGAGCCGATCATCCGCTGGGCCGCGATGCGGGCCATATTCGGATCGCCTTTCAGAAAACATCTCATATCATCCCGGTAACGTCCGTTCCATTCTGCCCAGCGCTTCCAGGCCGGGAAAGAGCCTACCTGGTAGAGACCGCCGGCATCCCAGGCTTCCGCAATGAGTTTTACGCCGCCCAGAATAGAGTCAAAGGCAAGGTTGCGCAGAAGAGGAGGCTGGTTCATGGGTACGCCGTCTTCATTCCGTCCGAGAATAGACGCCAGGTCAAAGCGGAATCCATCCACACGGTACTCAATCACCCAGTATTTCAGACAGTCCAGAATCAGCTCCTGTACCACAGGGTGGTTGCAGTTCAGAGTATTTCCGCATCCGCTGAAATTATAGTATTGCCCGTCGGGAGTGAGCATATAATAAATGTTATTGTCAAATCCTTTGAAAGAAAAGCAGGGGCCAAGTTCATTCCCTTCTGCCGTATGGTTAAAAACCACGTCCAGAATTACTTCAATCCCGTTGTCGTGAAGGGTCTTGATCATTTTTTTCAGCTCCAGGCCTTCCCGGTTATATTCGACAGAGGAACAGTAACTGGTATTGGGGGCGAAGAAACAGACCGGATTGTATCCCCAGTAATCCAGAAGCTGGTTTTCATCGATAAGGCGTGCGTCACGCATTTCGTCAAATTCAAAAATCGGCATCAGTTCTACCGCATTGATCCCCAGTTTTTTCAGATAAGGAATTTTCTCCTCCAGTCCGTGAAAGGTGCCCGGACATGTTACGCCGGATGAAGAATCCATAGTATAGCCACGGACATGCAGTTCATAGATGATCAGATCCTCCATGGGAATCTGCGTGTGCCGTTCCGGTCCCCAGTCAAAATTGGAGCGGACGACCCGGGCGCGGTATCCGTGGGAGGCGCTGTTTGTATGGCCCCAGCGGCTCTGTCCGGTAACGGCGCGGGCGTAGGGATCCAGAAGAATTTTTGTGCGGTCGAAGCGAAGCCCCTTCTTTTCATCAAAAGGGCCGTCCAGGCGGTACGCATATTCAAATTCTTCGATATCCAGTCCGAATACAATCATGGAATAGACAAAACCGATCCGGTAATTGTCCGGAAACTTCAGCACTGCGAAGGGTTCCTCCGCCTCTCTGTGAAACAGGAGAAGTTCGCAGGAGACAGCGCCGTGAGACTGTATGGTAAAGTTGACTCCGCCGGGAATAATTGTGGCTCCGAAATCCCGGAAAAACCCGGGGCGCACCTGGAAACCGCTGATCTCATCAATCGGTTTCAGCTGCTGTGCAGAGACAAGTACCAGGTCAGATGCATGCATTGACATGAAATTACCTCCTTTTCAAAATTACGGGTCTATGTTCTGGTAATAAAAGATAGCGACCTGGGTGCGGTCCCTCAGATCCAGCTTATCCAGAATCGTGCTTAAATAGTTTCTCACCGTGCCTTCACTTAAATACAGCCGGGAAGCAATTTCTTTATTGCTCAGTCCTTCCGCTATAAGACGGATGATATCAAGTTCCCTTTCACTGATCCCATAGTCAGGACAGTGGAAATCTTTCTTTTTGTTAAGAAGCTCGGGAATGCGTGAAACGATTTTTTCTCCGAAAACAGTCTGTCCGGAGTACACTGCCCGCACGGCGGGGATAATGTTCTGGTAGTCCTGTTTTAAAAGATAGCCTTTTGCGCCCAGTTTCAGTGACTTTACAATGTATTCATCATCTGAGAATGTAGTGAGCAGAAGAATCCGGGCATCCGGAAACGTCTCCAGAATCTGTGCCGCCGCATCCAGTCCGTTCTTTCCTTTCATGCGAATATCCATCAGAAGTACATCGGGTCTGTGTTCTCTGTACAGATTGAAAGCCAGACTTCCGTCATCTGCAGTAGCCGCTACTGTAAGATCGGGCTGAGACTCCAGAATGGTTTTCAGGGCATTTACGACAAGGCAGTCGTCATCTACGAGCATCAGTTTCATGTTTTGCCTCCTTTGGAACTGTAATCCATATCTGAAATCCATTCTCTGTATGAAAATGAATCTGTCCGTTTAATTTAATAATACGCTCTTTCATGTTGGCCAGCCCCATTCCGCTTTCTGATGAGGCCTTGCATGAACCCGTCCCGTTATCTGAAATGCACAGCTGATACAGGGCCGGATGTTCACGAAGCCGGATGGTGACCTTTGTGGCATTGCTGTGCCGGATTACGTTGGCAAGCGCTTCTTTTGTAATGCTGATAAAGCTGTATTTGACATCCTTTGGTACGGCAGGGGAACAGTCAAAGGAAAAGTCTACCGGACAGAAGGTAAAATCTTTGATCAGCATACGGATGGCATCTTCCATGTTTACGGCGTCATCCCGCAGGTCATGGACACTTTTCCGGATGCTGTCCATTGCCAGATTCAGGCTGTCGTCCAGAGAGTTCAGGGCCGGAGTCAGAGCAGTGTCCTTATTTACTGTCTTTGCGGCTCCCACCAGAAGGATGGAACGGGAAAGCAGGTGTCCCACATTGTCGTGGATTTCTCTGGCAATCCGGTTCCGTTCCCGGAGCGTTGCGTTATATATTTCGTAATCCTGCTTTTCCAGAAGGGTACGGTTCTTTTCTGTTAAAAGGATATCCCGTTCCTTACTGTCATCCTGGGTGCGGCGCAGCTCCTCTTCAAGAAATTCGCAGCGGTCTGTATTTTTCTCAAGAAAAAAAGCAGCCAGAAAACAGAACAGTTCCAGAAATATAAGAACCGGGGAAAGATGGCCGTACACAGAGCCCAGCAGAAGAAAGAGGATTCCCCCGGGAATCAGCACAGCATATTTCCGGCTCCTTAATACTGTATAAACTGCCGCAGGATAAAAGTACAGAAATGAGGGGCAGAATACTGCGGCGGCAAAATAACAGAAGCCGCCTAAGGCGGGAAGCAGGGAATCTCTTTGTGTGTATATGGAACAACAGAGAATTACTGCTCCCAGAAAGGCCAGTATAAACCAGATATCAGGCTGTACATAGAAAAGGCAGAACATGCTGAAAAGCATAAGCGCTGCAAGGTTCATCAGGTGATTCATATAGATTCAGGCATAAGCCGGCTCCTTCCGTTTCGTTTTAATATATTTATTATACATGAAAACCTTACCCGGGGCAAAAGAATTCATAAGCAGATGACAATTGTCATGTAACAATCTGACACAGGACACTACAGAAAACAGGTTCTGTAAAGTAGAATAAATACAGTGAAATCATAATGCGTTGATACCGGTATTGACCGGAAGACAATAAGGAGGAAACAGGATGATTGAGATCAAGAATCTGGTAAAGAGATATGGAAGCCTGGTGGCCCTCGACCACCTGAATCTCCACATAAAAGAGGGGGAGATATTCGGACTGCTGGGGCCGAACGGCAGCGGAAAAACAACGGCGATCAACTGCATGCTCGCTCTGCTGAAGTTTGACAGGGGAAGTATACGTATTATGGGCGAGGAGATGAGCCCGGATAATTATCGGATAAAAAAAGAGATAGGTGTTGTTATGCAGGATGTAGCGGTATTCAATGAACTTACCGTACATGATAACATTGATTATTTCTGCAGCCTGTACATAAAAGACCGGAAAAGATGCAGGGAACTTGTGGAGGATGCCATCCGTTTTGCCGGACTGGAGGAATACAGAAAAGTATATCCGAAAAAGCTTTCGGGAGGACTTCTGAGACGTCTGAATATTGCCTGCGGCATCGCCCACAGGCCCAGACTGATCTTTCTGGATGAACCGACCGTTGCTGTTGATCCTCAGAGCAGAAATCAGATACTGGAAGGCATCTGCGAGCTGAACAGGCAGGGATCCACAATTATTTATACATCCCATTATATGGAAGAAGTGGAACAGATCTGTACCAGAATTGCAATAATGGATCACGGAAGATGCATTGCCTCCGGAACAAAGGAGGAACTGAAGAAAATGATAAGAACCGGGGAGACGGTTGTCATTGAAGCTGTTTCTCTGGAGGAAGAACAGCTGGAGCAGATCCGGAGTCTTCCGGGTGTGTTCACTGTAGAATACGAGGAGCAGGTGCTTACGGTGCGCTGCACGGGAACAAAACATAATCTGCTTAGAATTCTCGGCTGGCTGCAGGAGAGAGAGATCCCCTTCGGACAGGTCTTTTCCCAGCTGCCGACTCTTAACGACGTGTTCCTGGAGATCACAGGGAAACAGCTTCGGGACTGAATACAGAATATGGAGACGCTGTCTGCAGGAAAAGACGGCGCCGTAAGTAATATGCAAGGAGGATAATATGCTGAAACAGATGAAATATGCGCTTCTGACAAAACTGAGAAATCCCAGCATAGTATTCTGGCCTTTCCTCTTTCCGCTGGCTCTTGCGACTTTGATGTATTTTGCTATTGGACAGATGGATCAGGCCGACTTTGAGACTGTGCCCGCTGCTGTGGTTGTGGAGGAGGAAGGGGAAGCAGTGGACAGTTTTCTCCCTTTTGTTGATGCCATGGATGAAAGCTCCGGCCTGATCCGTGCCGAAAAGATGACGGAAGAAGCGGCCCTTAAGGCTCTGGAAAAAGGTGAAGCTGAAGGAATCTTTTATGTGGGAAACGATGTCCGCCTGACAGTTTCCGGAAACGGATTTCCGGAAAGCATTCTCCAGTCGGTACTCGCGTCATATCAGTCCGGGGAGGAAGCTGTAAAGGACATTGCCAGGCTTCACCCGGAGGGAATGCAGGATGCACTTGAAAAAATGAAAGAATATGACACTGCTGTGAATCAGGTAAGCCTCGGCGGCACGACGATTGACGGCAATGTACAGATTTTTTATGCGCTGATCGGAATGGCATGCCTTTACGGATGCTTCATCGGGTTCGGATGCGCGCTCTGGCTTCAGGCGAATCTGACTGCTTTGGCAGCCCGCAGATGTGTGGCGCCGGTACACAGGCTGAAGCTGATCCTGACTGAGTTCGGAGCAGGATTCCTGGTGCATTTCGCAAATATGATTGTTCTGCTGGCATATATGAGGTATGTTCTGAAACTGGAGTTTACGGGCTCTTTTGCGGAAATGACAGGTCTGGTTCTTGTGGGAAGCATGTTTGGTGTATCCATGGGGATTTTTGTGGGCAGTCTGGGAAAGGTGGGAGAAGGAATCAGAATCGGCATTCTCCTTGGCATTTCGATGTCGCTGAGTTTTCTGGCCGGACTGATGGACGCTTCAGTCAAGGATGCTGTAGAGCAGCATGCGCCTGTACTCAGCCGTGTTAACCCGGCTGCCCTGATTTCGGACGCTTTGTATTGTATTAATGTATATGACGCGCCGGAAAGATTTGCGGATAATATGGTAATTCTGATTATAATGAGCGCTCTTATGGTCGGCGGCGCGTTTCTGATCGTGAGGAGGGAGCGGTATGGCAGTATTTAAGGTATACATGAAAATTACAAAAAAGAATATCTGGCTGGTCTGCCTTTATGTGGTGATTTTTTTCATCCTGGCGCTGCTTTTTCAGGGAGTCGCGGGAAGAAACGCAGAGCAGGAGTATGCGGCAGAGAGTATATCCATCGGAGTTGTGGATGAGGACGGCGGCCCGGCGGCGGCCGCTTTGACTGATACACTCAGGCAGACAAACCAGGTCACGGTTCTTGAAGATAACAGAGAAATGATCCAGGAAAATCTGTATTACGGAAATATAAAATATGTGGTCCGCATTCCGGAGCATTTTATGGAGAACTGTATTCTGGGGGAGGAGGCTCTTCCGGTTACCACAATGCCCGGTACTTATACCGGAAGTTATGTGGATCAGCAGATCAGCAGCTTCATAAATTCCGCCAGAGTCCGGGCGGCGGCAGGCTTTACCGAGGAAGAGATCGCGGATGCTCTGGAGAAGCAGGAAAAGCCTCAGGTGGAGCTTGCAGATCTCCGGGGCAACGCGGGAGAGATGCCGGCGTTTTCCTTCTATTACAGATATCTGGCTTATCTGGTACTGTGTGTTATGTGCTATGTCCTGGGATATATTCTGATTGCTTTTGGCAGAGGACAGATTTCCCGGCGAATGTGTGCTTCTGCAGTTCCGCTCAGGAGACAGAGGGCAGAAGGACTTCTGGCATCCGGGGTTCTGGCTCTGGCACTCTGGATCTTCTGTACAGCTGCCGCGTTTCTTCTGTATGGAAGAGAAATTTATGAAAGCGGCTCTCTGGGATATCTGCTCCTGAATTCCGGAGCAGTTGTACTGGTATCTGTGACTATCGCTTATCTGATCGGGATGTTTGTTAAAAACCCGGAAGCCTTAAGCGGAATTGTAAATATAGTTTCCCTGAGTATGAGTTTCATCTGCGGTGTATTTGTAGATCTGGATTATCTGAGCAGCGGAGTCAGAAAAGCTGCACAGTTTCTGCCCGTTTACTGGTATGAGAGAGTCAATAACCTGGTGGCGGAGTACGGGGCTTCCGCGGATCTTGTAAAGGAGGAGATTCTGCAGGGCATAGGAATTCAGCTTGTGTTTGCCGCCGCCTTTCTCTGTATAACAATGGCAGCCTCCCGGGAGCGTACATGACAGTTCTTCCTTTTTATAAGGCAGCAAAAAATTATTCAGGTATTGACTTTTTTATCCGGTTTCCCTTATGCTGTATGAGGTAATATGCATTGGGAAAAAGACAGGAGGATAATATAATGGGTGGTTTTTTTGGTGTGGCGTCAAAGACGGACTGTATTCTTGAACTGTTTTACGGAGTAGACTATCACTCTCATCTGGGAACAAGAAGAGGCGGAATGGCCGCATACGGGGACGGTGAATTCTGCCGCGCGATTCATAATATAGAAAACTCTCCTTTCCGAACAAAGTTTGAACATGATGTGGAGGAAATGAAAGGAAATATCGGTATTGGCTGTATATCAGACTACGAGCCTCAGCCACTTCTGATTCAGTCTCATCTGGGGAGTTTTGCCATTACAACAGTGGGAAAGATCAACAACCAGGCGGAGCTTCTTGAAAAGGCATACAGGGACGGACATTCTCACTTCCAGGAGATGAGCGGAGGCCAGATTAATGCCACAGAGCTGATTGCTTCACTGATCTGCAGAAAGGATTCCATCGTAGAAGGAATCCGGTATGCGCAGGAGATTGTGGATGGTTCTCTTACACTTCTGGTTATGACAAAGGACGGGATTTATGCCGCCAGGGACCGTCTTGGAAGAACTCCTGTAGTGGTTGGCAGGAAAGAAGACGCGTACTGTGTGTCCTTTGAAAGTTTTGCGTATATTAACCTGGGCTATACGGACTACCGGGAGCTTGGACCGGCGGAGATTGTGCTTGTCACGCCGGAAGGAGTAGAGCAGATGTCGCCTCCGGGAGAGAAAATGAAGATCTGCTCTTTCCTGTGGGTATACTATGGATATCCGACCTCTTCCTATGAGGGAGTAAATGTAGAGGAAATGCGGTACAAATGCGGCAGTATGCTTGCAAAGCGGGATAAAGATTCCGTACATCCGGATATTGTGGCCGGAGTGCCGGATTCAGGCGTGGCTCATGCCATTGGATATTCCAATGAGTCGGGAATTCCGTATGCCAGACCGTTTATCAAATACACTCCGACCTGGCCCCGCTCATTCATGCCTACAAACCAGAGCCAGAGAGATCTGATTGCCAGAATGAAGCTGATCCCTGTACAGGCGCTGATTGAGAATAAAAAGCTGCTGCTGATCGATGATTCTATTGTCCGGGGCACGCAGCTTCGGGAAACAACAGAATTTCTTTACAGAAGCGGCGCAAAGGAAGTGCACGTAAGACCGGCATGTCCGCCGCTTGTATATGGCTGTAAGTTTCTGAACTTTTCACGGTCAAAATCAGATCTTGATCTGATTACCAGACGGGTGATTCAGGAGAAAGAAGGGGAGAACTGTCCGGAGGAAATCCTGGAAGAGTATACGGATCCGGACAGCTGCCGCTATGCAGAGATGGTGGAAGAGATCCGGAAGATTCAGAACTTTACGACCCTGCGTTTCCATCGTCTGGATGATCTGCGGGCATCTATTGATATTGATCCGTGCAGGCTCTGTACGTATTGCTTTGACGGAAAAGAATAAATAAAGGGTTTTCATTTGAAGAAAACTCTGGTATAATAAAAAAGCTGTGGACAGCACAGATAAAAGGTGTTATTTCCACAACTTTATACAGAACAGGAGACGTATCGAAGTGGTCATAACGGGGCGCACTCGAAATGCGTTTGCCCTCCGGGGCACGAGGGTTCGAATCCCTCCGTCTCCGTGTCAGCAGAAAGCGGAATACCTTAATGAAGTGGTATTCCGCTTTCTGCTTTTTAACAGCAGCGGAGCGTGAATACAGCCGGATACAGCGGCGGCGCAATATAACTCTGATTCGACTTTTAAGGTCGAAATTTTTCCTATAAAATTTCTTGTGTGCTATATTTCACCAATTTACCATAGGTGTGTGTTTTCCGTGCAGGTTATCTCAATGGAGGAATGAGGTAATACAAATGAATTATGAAAAAACAATTAAAGACATCCTGGATTCTTTTGGAGTGCACCGGTCATACACAGGATACAGTTATGTGACGCAGGGGCTGCTGCTCATTATTGAGGATAAAGACAGACTGGACTGTATAACAAAACTGATTTATCCGGACATAGCATCTCTCTTTCATACATCCTGGAATTGTGTAGAGAAAAACATCAGAACTGTTGTAAACTCTATCTGGGAATCCCATAACACGGAACTTCTGAAACTCATTTTCAACAAATCTGCCAAAGATAAAAAGCCCACAAACAAAGAATTTTTTAAATATATGTATGACTATATTATCAGTCTGTCAGATGAGAGTCTGGTGCCGGACAGCAGAGTATGTATCAGATGTCCGATTTCAAACGAGTATTGTGAAACACTGGAATTATTCTGCAGAAAACTTCTGCAGACGATGAAATAAAAATGTAAATGCGGTTTTACGCAGAAAAACAGAGCCCTGGCGAGGCTCTGTTCTGGTATAGTGATCAGTATTCGCACAGGACAACAACTTTTTGCGGTGTTGTCTGGGCCGGAATGCTGAAAGTAGAGGTTGTGTAGTATACGAGCAGCTCTGAGTTTTCCGGACTGCACATATATGGCTGGCCGTTTGCGGTGACCACATTGGTAGTGGGACCGATGTTCAGCTGAAGTGTATTGTCATCGGATGTCAGGCTGTCGTCAAAGTAGGACAGCATAACCTGCTGATTTCTGCGCAGTGATGTAATCAGTTCTGCCCGGTATTGGGGCGGATAAACAGCCGGTACGGGAAGATTGGTGTCATAGAACGCGGCAATCCGCATTCCGGTACGGAGCCTGACATTATCAATAATTACTGTTTCACCGGTCACTACTACATTGATGATATCGGAGCCGCTGATTACTGACAGCATCATAGAGCAGCAGGAGTCGCCCCGGTTGATTCCCTGTATAATACCTTCTACCTTTTCAAATGTTTCATACGCCATAGCTAAAAGTCCTTTTTCTTTTATACTATGCATATAAGTGTAAAAACGACCGCGGCGGATTCCCTCCGCTGAGAAGTATTCCAGACAGACGGACGGAAATAACGGGGAGCCGCATGCTTATAAATTCAGCTCTCCCCGAAGCCACTTTACTGCCAGTTCTGTCCATATGCCTACTTCATCCAGCAGACCTTTCAGCCACGCTTTGATTTCGGGATCCCATTTTTTCCCTCCGTCCCTCTTTCCGGAAAAATCTTTTCGGATTTCGTCTGCCTTTTCCTTCGGCCAGGGAGTTTTTCCCTGCTCTATAGCCAGGATAAGCCTGTCAATCTGTTCCAGTGTGTAGGATTCACCGTAACAGCCTTCCAGCCATTCTTCCGTAGCGATGGACATGCCATGGATTCCCTCTGAGAAGACATGATGCGCAAAGGGCACCCCGGCTTTTCTGCAGGCCATTGCAAACAGATAACTGTTTTCCACGGGAACGGAATCATCTGTGGCTGTCTGCCAGAGAAAACAGGGGGGCATATCATCTGTCACATGATTTTCCAGAGACATATATTCCAGTTCTTTTTCATCCGCGTCTTTTCCGAGAAGTGCGGTAAAGGAGTCTCTGTGCGCATATTTTCCCGCTGTAATTACCGGATAGGAAAGGATAGCGGCATCCGGCCGGGCAGATATGGAGCTGTATTCTGGATCCGGATCAGAAATGTCTGCGTAGTGGACGCAGAGTGAAGCGCACAGATGGGCGCCGGCAGAGAAGCCGCACACAGCCAGCCGGGATGGATCAATGCGGCACGCTCCGGCATGATACCGGAGAATACGCACTGCTCTTGCAATATCCATCAAAGGCTGCAGTTTCAGAGGTTCATCCAGGTAGTTTACCGTGTATGCCAGAACGAATACATTGTAGCCGGCACTGTAAAAAGTCCGTGCGGCCGGATCTGCTTCTGAGGAAGATACATAACGGTAGCCGCCTCCCGGGACAACAAGCATACACGGATGAATGTCCTCGTCTTCATGGACATAACTTACAATAATCGGCGTAAAGCCATATGCTGCGGGGTAGGAGTATTCTCCTTCCTTCCATATTTCTGATCTGAGTCCTATCATTTATTTTCTCCTTGCGGTTTCCTGTTTATCTACAGATACATTTTTGCCTGTTTTTCCTGCAGTCCGGCGCTTTTTCAGCGGAGGACCGCAGGAAGACTCCGGAAGCAGAAAGATTCCGGAATCAGAATATACTACAGCTGGATTTCTTTCAGATAAGGATTCTCTGTTTCGTAGAACTTCTCCTCTTCGACAGCGCGCGCAAGATCCATATCAATCGGCATACGCGCAAGTACCGGAATGCCCATCTGTGCCGCGGCATCATCTACATGACTTTCACCGAAGACCTTGATTTCTTTTCCGCAGTCCGGACATTTTACATAGCTGTAGTTTTCTATAATTCCCAGTACAGGGATATTCATCTGCTTTGCCATGCTGCAGGCTTTTTTGACAATCATCTGGACCAGATCCTGGGGCGAAGTTACAATTACGACTCCGTCAACAGGCAGAGACTGAAATACAGTCAGGGGAACATCTCCGGTTCCCGGGGGCATATCCACAAACAGGTAGTCCAGATCTCCCCACATTACATCAGTCCAGAACTGTTTTACAACGCCTGCGATGATAGGACCTCTCCAGATAACCGGAGCTTCCTCATCCGGCAGCAGGAGATTCACGGACATAATCTCTGTTCCGTCCTGTGCGGTACACGGGAAAATACCTTCCTCTGTACCCTGGGCTTTTGTATGGACACCGTACATTTTCGGAATGGACGGTCCCGTAATATCTGCATCCAGGATTCCTACACTGAATCCTTTTTTCCTTGCCATGCGGGCCAGGGAGGCTGTAACGAAAGATTTCCCCACGCCGCCTTTTCCGCTGACGACACCGATTACTTTCTTTATGTGGGAATATTTGTTTGCCGGTTCACGGAAGTCTGTCTTTTTGCTGCTGCATGAGTCCGCATGTGCGCATCCGGCACAGGATTCCTCCGTGCATTCATTATTCTTCTGTTCTTCTGACATGATTCATATACCTTCTCTCTGATTATTTTCTGCTCTCTCTGCCGGATGTAGTATTACTTCTGATCCGCGGGGCGGATTCAAAATCAGAAACCGGGATGAAAAGAGAGCGCTGCCATAACAGTATAACACATTTTTCCTTGCCTGATTCGGTTAAATATGGAAAAAAATACCGTAAAATATCTTGCTTTCTTCTGGAAATAGTATATAATAAAGACAGAAATAATTCCTAGTTTTTTACTAGGAATTAAAAAAGGAGGAGATTGACTATGATAAATATACAGAAAGCTGCTGTAGTCGGCTGTGGATTTGTGGGAGCAAGCATCGCTTATGCGCTGATGCAGAAGGGAACATTTTCGGAGCTGGTGCTTCTCGATGCGAACCATGCCAAGGCAGAAGGAGAGGCAATGGATATCAGTCACGGTCTGCCTTTTGCTCATTCCATGGAGATTTATGCAGGGGACTACGAGGATATCGCGGATGCTTCCGTTGTAATTATCACAGCAGGCGCAAATCAGAAACCAGGGGAGACAAGACTGGATCTGGTGCAGAAAAATGCCCGGATTATGCGGTCTGTTATAGGAGAAATCAAGAGGGTAAAATGTGAGGGAATTCTTCTGGTTGTATCAAACCCTGTAGACATTCTTACCGAGATTGCCCTGGAAGAATCCGGTTTCCCGAAAGAAAGGGTGATCGGATCAGGAACAGTTCTGGATACTGCCAGATTAAAATATCTGCTCAGCGAGAAACTGGATGTGGACAGCAGAAACGTACATGCGTTTATTGTAGGAGAACATGGGGACAGCGAACTGGCGGCGTGGAGCTGCGCAAATATTTACGGCATCAGCATGGAAGAGTTCGCGAAACTTCGAGGTTTCAGCACATTTCACAAAGAGATGGACGAGATCTACCATGCCGTCCGGGACAGCGCTTATGAGATAATAGAACGAAAAGGGGCAACTTATTACGGAATCGGCATGGCGGCGGCAAGAATTGCCGAGGCAATCGTGAGAGACAGCCATACTGTAATGCCGGTATCTGTTTCCCTGAACGGAGAATACGGCCTGTCCGGCCTGTGCCTGAGTATACCGGCGATTGTAGGAAAGGGAGGAGCCGAACAGATCCTTGAGATCAGTTTCAGTGATGAAGAGATGGAAAAACTGGAAAAATCAGCAAATGAGCTGAAATCGGTTCTCGAAAATGTAAAATAGCAGAAAACAAAAACCAGTATGTTCTGATATACGGAACATACTGGCTGTTTTTTATCCTACATGCTTTTTGATAGCAGCAAAACTTTCCGCACTGATTACATGTTCAATCCGGCAGGCGTCTTCTGCGGCTACTTTCGGATCTACTCCGAGTCTTTCCAGCCAGCAGGAGAGAAGAGTATGCCTTTCGTAAATGCAGTCGGCAATTGCCTTCCCTGATTCTGTAAGTGTGATATATCCTTCCGGAGAAACGATAATATGGCCGCTTTCTCTTAACTTTTTCATGGCGACGCTGACACTGGACTTTTTGAAATCCAGCTCTGTCGCAATGTCTACAGACCGTACTACGGGGAGACGCCGGCTTAAGACCAGGATTGTTTCCAGATAATTTTCAGCAGATTCATTTCCATGCATAAATTTCACCTCGATCAAAATACAATATTTATACATAAGTATAACATAGAGAAAACATAACGGCAAAAGGTATTTTCTTGAAAATTTATCTCAAAAAGCATTGACAAAAACAGAATGTTAGTTTAAACTATCAGCTGTTAGATGAAACAATCTACGATATTACGATTATTGAATTTTAAAAATGAGAGGATCAGAAACTATGAATTTACTGGACGCTGAAGAAGGCAGGGAATATATCATAAAAAATATTGTGACAGATGATGAGGAGATGGAGGCGTTCCTGTTTTCTCTGGGCTGCTATAGCGGTGAACCGATTACTGTGGTCTCCCGGGTGAGAGGCGGCTGCGTGGTTTCCATTAAGGATGGAAGATACAATATTGATACTGATTTAGCGCAAGCTATTTCAATATAAAACAAAGAAAAAATAGTAATTCTATTTACTATTTTTTTTACACCAAGGTTAGTTTATTCTAATCGGAATGAAGGAGGAGAATTGCAGATGAGAATTGCTTTTGCAGGAAATCCGAACAGCGGTAAAACTACCATGTATAATGCGCTGACAGGAAGAAATGAGCGCGTTGGAAACTGGGCCGGTGTTACGGTAGAGCGAAAGGAAAGCCTTATTAAAAAGGCGTATTATGGCGGAGCGGAGGAACTGACAGCGGTAGATTTGCCGGGCGCTTATTCCATGTCTCCCTTTACTTCAGAGGAGAGTATCACCAGCAGCTATGTTAAAAATGAACATCCGGATGCGATCGTTAATATTGTTGACGCGACGAATCTGAGCCGGAGTCTGTTTTTTACCACACAGCTTCTGGAACTGGGGATCCCGGTAGTTGTGGCTCTGAATAAAAGCGATATTACAGATAAGAAACAGACAGAGATTGATGAAAATCTCCTGTCAGAGAAACTGGGATGCCCGGTGATCAAGACGATTTCGACTTCCTCAGGTCATACAGGCCTGAAAGAGGTTGTCGCCGCGGCGGTTTCCTTAAAAGGAAAAGGGCAGCAGGCGCCTTATGTACAGGCGGATATTGACCTGCATGATAAAAACGCGGTAGAAGCCGCTGACAGAAAGCGCTTTGAGTTTGTAAACAGCATTGTAAAACAGGTGGAAAAGCGGAAAGTCTTTACAAAAGATAAGAATATACAGGATAAGATTGACGCGGTAATCACACATAAAATTATCGGTATTCCGATTTTCGCGGCTGTTATCTTCCTTGTATTCTACATATCCCAGACGACACTGGGAACATGGATTGCCGACTGGCTCGTGGCATGGATTGAGACCTTCCAGGGATGGGTCGGCGGACTTATGGAAAACGCGAACCCGCTGCTGTATGCGCTTCTGGTTGACGGAATTATCGGCGGCGTCGGAGCGGTAGTCGGATTCCTGCCGCTGGTAATGGTAATGTATTTCCTGATTGCCCTTCTGGAGGACTGCGGATATATGGCCCGCGCGACGGTTGTGCTGGATCCGATTTTCAAAAGAGTAGGACTTTCCGGTAAATCGGTTATTCCTATGGTTATCGGAACCGGATGCGCCATTCCGGGAGTTATGGCTTCCCGTACGATCCGCAACGAAAGAGAGCGGAGAACAACAGCGATGCTTACACCGTTTATGCCGTGTGGAGCAAAGATTCCCGTAATCGCATTATTTGCGGGAGCATTCTTTGCGGACGCGTGGTGGGTGTCAGCTACAATGTATCTTGTAGGTATTGTACTGGTTCTGCTGGGAGCTCTTCTTGTAAAGAGAATTACAGGCCAGAAATACCGTAAGTCATTCTTCATCATTGAGCTTCCGGAATATAAACTGCCCAGCCTGAAGAGAGCCTGCGTATCCATGCTTGAGCGTGGAAAGGCTTATATCGTAAAAGCAGGAACCATTATTCTGGTATGCAATACGGTTGTCCAGATCATGCAGAGCTTTAACTGGCAGTTCCAGCTTGTGGAAGAAGGCGCAGAAAGCACTTCGATTCTGGCAAGCATCGCTCATCCGTTTGCGATTCTGTTTATCCCGCTTGGATTCGGCGTATGGCAGCTGGCGGCGGCAGCCATTACAGGCTTTATCGCAAAGGAAAATGTAGTAGGTACTCTGGCAGTTGTTTATGGCGTTACAAATCTTATTGATACAGATGAACTGGCACTGGTAGGAAGCGGAAGCGAAGTGGCGACGATTATGGGGCTTACAAAAGCAGCAGCTCTTGCCTACCTGATGTTTAATCTTTATACTCCGCCGTGTTTTGCAGCTCTCGGAGCTATGAATTCAGAAATGAAGAGCGGAAAATGGCTGTTCGGCGGTATATGCCTGCAGCTGGCGACGGGTTATACAGTGGCGTTCCTTGTATACCAGATCGGCACACTTGCGACGACAGGGGCTCTTGGAACCGCATTTGTTCCCGGACTGATTGCTATTCTGGTATTTGCAGCTATCATTATATGGAGAATCCGCAAGTCGGATAAAGAATTTACTGCAGAATACAGCTTACATGCGAAAGCATAACGAAAAAATCAGCGGCGGACAGGGTGCGTACTTTGTCCGCCGTTTAATATGAAAAGCAGAGAAGCGCGGCGGAATTTCCGGAAGTATGCTTTACAGAAGAGCGGATCCTGTGTATTGTTTATCATAGAAAGGGTGATGTTTTATGGCAAATGTAATAGCAGTTCTTGTTCTGGCGGTTTTAGTCGGAAGCGCGTCTGCGTATATAGTAAAGGCAAAGAAAAGCGGCGTGAAATGTATCGGATGCCCTGCCGGCGGAAGCTGCCCGGGCAGCGCCAGACTTCCGAAAAAGAAGCTGGACGGACGGGTGATTGGCAGAAAAACAATAAAAATATCCGGGATGCACTGTGCGCACTGCGCCGCGGATGTGGCAAAAACACTGAATCAGATTGAGGGAGTCCGGGCAGAGGTGAATCTTTCAAAAAACAGTGCCAGGATTTCCTATGACAGAAAAATCGAAGACAGTGTTTTAAAAAATGCAGTAGAAAAGACAGGGTATCATGTCATCAGTATTTCATAAACAGAAAATGAGAAATGCGAAAAAGAGGGATTCATATGGTTAATGGAATCATCATTCTGATTTTAGTTGTATTACTCTGTTTCGGGATTAAAAGCTCGATTAAACATTTTAAAGGAGAGGGCGCGTGCTGTGGAGGCGGATCCGGTTCAGTAAAGAGCAGAAAGCCAAAGAAAAAGAAACTGGACGGTCCGGTGACGGGGCATTATACACTCAGAATCCCGGGGATGCACTGTCAGAACTGTGTTAATAGTGTAACGAGGGGGATTAATTCGATTGACGGAGCATCAGCGAAGGTCAGTTTAAGAAAGAAAAGCGCGGAAGTATCCTGTGACCGTGATATTGATAAGGCTGACCTGATACGTGCGGTAGAAAGCGCCGGGTTTGAGGTTGAGAGCATATCATAACAGCGCCGGGCGGAGCAGATCATGAATCTGCATCTGTGACGGAACTGAGAAGCAACAGGAGGCGGCTGTGACTAAAAAGGAACAGATTATTGAGAAATTGAAAGAAAACGGATGCCGCATCACGAAGCAGCGCCTTATGCTCATAGATATTATTCTTGAAAACGACTGTTCAAGCTGTAAGGAAATATTCTATAAAGCGTCAAAAACAGATAACAGAATCGGTGTTGCGACGGTATACCGCATGATCAACGCGCTGGAAGAGATCGGCGCAATCAGCAGAAAGAACATGTACCGGGTGGAGTGCTCTGATGAGTGTGCCCAGTCGGGCGGATGCGAGATTATCCTGGACGACAATACCACATATCACCTGTCTCCGCTGAAATGGAACAAGGTAGTCCAGGAAGGAATGAAACGGTGCGGTTATCTGAAAGATCAGAAAGTAGCCGGAATACGCCTGCAGAGCAGCGGCATTAAAACGGTAAAAACAGAACAGACTGAAAATTGAAAAGAATTTATTAAACGGAAGAACGCCCGGAAACAGCAGGCGTTTTTCCTGCTTTCTGCGGGTTCCGGCACTTTTTGTAAAGAGTTCTTCAGCTTTTACAGGAGTAATGATAAAATTTCTCACCAGCTGCTGTTAGAATTGACTACCTTAAAATCAGGTTGTTATGATGTGACAGAAGGCAATTATTTTACATATTATTAACAAGGGAGTGATAGAGCTGTGAAGCAGCACAGATTCTGGGCATGGGCTTCGGTCTTTTGCTTTTTCATGGTATTTTATACCGGCTATAAACACAAATAATGCGGCATAACAAACAATAACAGGAGGTACTTAAATTATGATCAGTGTTTCAACATTAAAGAAAATCGGTTTATTTGCAGGAGGTGTTCTGTTCGGAACAGCAGGCGTGAAAGTTCTCTCCAGCAAGGACGCCAAGAAAGTATATACAAACTGTACAGCAGCAGCTCTGCGCGCGAAGGACTGTGTGATGAAAACGGCTACTACCGTTCAGGAGAACGCAGAGGATATTCTGGCTGAGGCTCAGCAGATCAACGAGAGAAGAGCGGCAGAGGAAGCTGCGGCTGTTCAGGAAGACGCGGAAACAGAAAATGCAGGTGCGGAAGATTTTAAAGAAGAGACAGTATAATAAGCTGTGAAATTTATTATAAAGCATGAGATCAAGGGCCGTCTGCGTATTCATGTTGTTCAGGGAAGAATGACATGTGCGCAGGCGGATACTCTTTGCTGGTTTCTTGAAAAGCAGGAATATGTAACAGATGCAAAGGTTTATGAGCGCACCGCAGATGCCGTCATCTGTTATAAAGGAGACCGGGAAGAGATTGTGGCTGTGCTCAGAAGCTTCAGCTACGAAAAAGCAGATGTGCCGGAAAATGTACTGGCAGGCTCCGGAAGGGAGCTGAACTCCACCTATCGGGAGAAGCTGATCACAAAGGTGATCCTGCATTATGGAGGAAAGCTTATCGTCCCCTATCCGGTAAGGAAGGTCTGGATGACGCTGAAGGCCATCCGCTATATCTGGCAGGGAATCCGGTGCCTGGCAAAACGCAGGATTGAAGTTCCTGTACTGGATGCCACTGCGATCGGGGTGTCTGTATTCCGGGGTGATTTTAATACTGCGGGATCGGTGATGTTCCTGCTCGGCGTGGGAGAACTTCTGGAGGAGTGGACGCATAAAAAGTCCGTGGGAGATCTTGCCCGGAGTATGTCCCTGAATGTAAAGAAAGTCTGGCTTAAAAAGGATGAGCAGGAAGTGCTGGTCCACGCGTCCCGGATTCAGCCGGGGGATGTGGTAGTTGTGCATATGGGCAATGTGATTCCTTTTGACGGGGAAGTCTGCGGCGGGGAGGGCATGGTCAATCAGTCCTCGCTGACAGGCGAGCCCCTTCCGGTACAGAGAGAAAAAGGAAAAACAGTTTATGCAGGCACAGTCCTGGAAGAAGGAGAACTGGAGATTCTGGTCAAGGCTGTGTCCGGTTCCACGCGGTTTGAGAAAATCGTGACTATGATTGAAGATTCAGAAAAGCTGAAGTCTGCTCTGGAGAGCAAGGCAGAGCATCTGGCAGACCGGCTTGTGCCGTATACACTGGCAGGAACCGGCATTGCAGGCCTGGTGACCCGCAGTGCCACGAAAGCATTATCTGTGCTTATGGTGGACTTTTCCTGCGCGCTGAAACTTGCTATGCCGATTGCCGTGCTTTCGGCTATCCGCGAAGCAGGACAGCGCGGCATTACCGTAAAAGGCGGAAAATATCTGGAAGCCGTAGCAGAGGCGGATACGGTTGTATTTGACAAAACAGGCACCCTTACGAAGGCAAAACCTACAGTAAAGGACGTTGTTGTTTTTGGTGATTATCCGGCAGATGAGGCGCTGCGTATTGCTGCCTGTCTGGAGGAACATTTTCCACATTCCATGGCCAAGGCAGTGGTGGATGCGGCAAAGAAGAAAAAACTGTATCATGAAGAGATGCATTCAAAAGTGGAGTACGTAGTTGCTCACGGAATCTCCTCTTATATAGAGGAAAAGAAAGTTGTCATAGGAAGCAGTCATTTTGTCTTTGAGGATGAAAAGTGCACGGTACGTCCTGAAAAGAAGGACGCGTTTGATGCGCTTCCGGCAGAGTATTCCCACCTTTATCTTGCAATTGACGGGGAACTGACGGCGGTAATCTGCATTGAAGATCCCCTGCGTGAAGAAGCTGCGGACATGGTGCGCCTGTTAAAGGCAGAAGGCATATCCAGGGTAGTTATGATGACAGGGGACAGCGAGCGGACCGCTGCTTCTGTTGCCGGACGGGTAGGAGTGGATGAGTACCATGCGGAAGTTCTTCCGGAAGATAAGGCCCGTTTTGTAGAAAATGAAAAAGCATCCGGAAGAAAAGTCATCATGATCGGCGACGGGATCAATGATTCACCGGCGCTTTCCGCCGCGGACGCAGGCATTGCCATAAGCGATGGAGCGGAAATTGCCAGGGAGATCGCAGATATTACCATTGCCGCGGATGATCTGCGGGAGCTGGCTACGCTGAAACATCTGTCCAATCAACTGATGAAACGGATTCACAGAAATTACCGGGCAATTGTAGGTATCAATGCCGGACTGATCGGCCTGGGCGTGGGAGGAGTCATACAGCCTGCAACATCGGCTCTCCTTCACAATACATCAACCATTGCCATCAGTCTGAAAAGCATGCAGAATCTGCTCCCGGAAGAAGCCCGGACAAAATAGCAGGAGATACAAAAAGAAGGAAGAAATCCGGAAACGGGAGGATTTCTTCCTTTTCTGCTTTCCGGCGTCAGAGTACTGCCTGTTCACTGCGGAGTATGTCAGGAGTATCTTTTTTTATAGATCTGTATGGACAGCAGACAGCTCAGAGCAAAGAGTATAAAGGCAGCCGGTATGACAATCAGAAGGATCTGAGTTTTATCCATTGCAATAAAACCGTCCAGACCGAAAATCGTGGAAGATGCCCCGTACATACCGGCAAAAATCACGGCAAGAATTACGTACAGAATGGTGCCAATTTTTTTGCCAAAGAGAAAGTACATAACGTATACCACGGAAGCAAAGGTAACGGAGAGACCGATACCGGATCCAGCCCGCTGGTAGCCTCATCCAGAATGAGAAGCTTCGGCTGGTGGCTTAAAGCCGCGGCAAATTCCAGCTTTACCCGCATTCTTCTAAAAATACAGTTTCCAGTGTGGGCTCACAGGAGTGAATCGTCTCAATTCTCCCTTCCCTGAGCCATAAGGTAATACGGCCGGCCGCGTCAGTTCCCTGCAGCAGGACATGTTTCGTGCCGTCGGTAAGCTGTATTTTATACTTTTTGATTTTATTGTACTTCAGGCAGATCTCTTCCGGAGTGCCGTACTCTACGATGACGCCTTCATTCAGCAACGCAACATGGTCGCAGAGCTTTGTGGCTTCTTCCATATTGTGGGTGGTGAGGAAAACAGCCATTCCTTCATCCCGGAGTTCCTTCAGCAGCTTATGGATCTCGCAGGCAGTGGACGGATCCAGACCGCTTGTAGGTTCGTCGAGAAAGAGAACCTTTGGCCTGTGGAGAATGGCTCTTGCCAGAATCAGCCTCTGAGTCTGTCCCCGGGAGAGTCTGGCGGCCGGCTTTTTTCTATGTTCATAAAGTCCGATCCGCTTCAGAAGAGGGTCTATGTTCTCAAGAGGTGCATTCAGCAGCCGTGCAAAATACTTCAGGTTGTCATAGACGCTCATTCTTTCGTATACTCGTGACTGATGGAAATATATTCGTCGCTCATTTTTCTGCACATAAAAAACCATCGCCTCAGATAATACTGTCAGGCGATGGAAAACAACAGATTTTTTACTTTGCCGGCTTTGCTTTGGGGTAGATACGCTCCATTCTTTCATCCGGGAAATGTGTATCTATAAATTCCGTATATGCATTGGTTTCAGCGGAGCTGTCGGTCTGTCTCTGATTGTACCGGTACAGTGCCAGACTGGATATAAGCATATTAAAACACATAAAGACAACCATAATCCATGTCAGCCATTTTCCTGGTTTTACGGGGATCCGTTCAATAAGGGCAGATAGTCTGGGATATAAAATTTTCATCCACACTACGGCGGCAATTCCCCAGAAAAAGCAGTACAGCAGATTGATACGGCCGGCCAGGTTAAAGGGAATCCCGCTGTAATCCCAGAATATGGTGCCGAAGACCAGTTCCGTGACAACGCTGCAGATATATTCATAAGCTCCGCCGAGGAAGGTGCCGAACAGAAAGATAAAACTGTCGCTGCGTTCCCGGTACTGATACAGAATAAGCGTCAGCAGGACACAGCCCATACCCCAGACAATGCTGAACGGGCCGTAGACAAGGCTGCTGCGGCTCATCAGTTCTCCCATTGTAAAATAGCAGAAAATGGTTTCTACTATATCTCCAAGAAGAGAACCGAGAAAGAACAGCCAGGCAAGCTTGTAAAAGCTGCAGCCCCGGGCAAATATTTCCGGTTTGCCGGCCTCTGCGTCCCGATGCAGTTTTTCTTCTCTCCGGACTTTGACCAGTTCTTTGCGGTCCAGACCGGAATATGCCTTTTCCAGATGCTTCAGAACCCAGCCGGTCAGTCCCTCTCCCATAGTATCCGCGGCTTTCTGAAGGCTTTCGGATACATCACCTATAAGTACAATCCGTTTAATCCGGGAACGGACTAATGTAATACCGCTGATGGTTCCGATCAGGTCAATGAGCATGGTCAGACATATAACAAAAAGGATGATGATACCTGCCAGTTCAGGAATAAGCGCAATCAACTCTGTAAATAAAGGATTGAGGAAAAGAATACAGACCACCGCGACGGCACCCCATAAAAGAACGGAGATCAGGCTTACATAGCCTCCGAACTGCATCCTTTTATCAGAATAATCCCACCATTTTCGGTGAAATATTTTTTCCAGAATCAGTCCTGTCATTACACTGAGGAAGAAAGTCAGGATGACTCCTCCGAGGAACAGAAAGAAAAGCTGATCCTTCAGTTCTGACAGAAAAACTGCAAAGCATACGCCGCCAAGGCCGTAAGAAGGACAGTAAGGGCCGAAAAGAGCGCCTACATCAATAAACTTCCTTTTTCGAAGAGCGGCAGAAGAAGTGCCAATCACCCAGCCGATAAAAGAGTAAAGAATAAAAAGCCAGGTAAGCTGATAGAGCGAATAGTGCATTATGAATTCTCCTTATCTTTTGTATTCTTTAGAACATGTAACAATATATCACATATGACTGAAACTGCCTAGCTTATCGGAAAAATCTTTAGAAATTAATTCTAAAAAATTTGCTATGCAGGAACTGTGGCAGTTAGGTCTGTCATCCTGGAAAAATATGTGCTATAATTCTAATGATCGCGTTTTTCCGACGCAGGAACATCAGCGTACGAAGGCGCTGCCGCCGGCATACACTGATATTAAAATACATTTTAGATGGGATGAGTTTTATGGTATACAATAACATTTTAGAAGCTGTGGGCCATACACCTATGGTGCGCTTAAATCATATGGTTCCGGAAGGCTGTGCGGAAGTACTTGTAAAATTTGAAGGATTAAATGTCGGAGGGTCCATTAAGACCCGGACGGCGCTGAATATGCTGGAAGATGCGGAAAAGAAAAATCTGATTTCGCCTTCCAGAACAATTATCGTTGAGCCTACCAGCGGGAATCAGGGGATTGGTCTTGCTCTGTGCGGATCTGTAAAAGGATATAAAGTAAAGATTATCATGCCGGATTCTGTTTCTGAAGAAAGACGTCTTCTGGTCACCCACTACGGAGCAGAGGTTATTCTGGTTCACGATGCGGGCAATATCGGAGACTGTATTGAGGAATGTCAGAGAATTGCAGATCAGATGGCAGCAGAAAATCCGGATGTATTTGTACCGGGACAGTTTGATAATCCGGCGAATCCGGAGGTGCACCGCAAATATACGGCTGCAGAGATTTTAGAGCAGGTTGACGGGACGATTGACGGATTCTGTTCCGGATTCGGAACCGGCGGAACGATCAGCGGAATCGGGGAAGTGCTGAAAGAGCACAACCCGGATATGGAAATCTGGGCAGTAGAACCGGAAAATGCCGCAATTCTTTCCGGCGGATCGATCGGAACCCATCTTCAGATGGGAATCGGCGATGGCCTTGTGCCGGGCAATCTGAACAATCAGATTTATGATGATATTTATATTGTAACCGATGAGGAAGCGCTGACAACCGCGAAGAATCTGGCTTCTATGGAGGGGCTGATGTGCGGAATTTCCAGTGGAACCAATGTAGCCGCGGCAATTCAGCTTGCCAGAAAACTGGGACCCGGAAAAAGGGTAGTTACTGTGCTGCCTGACACTGCAGAGAGATATTTCTCAACTCCATTATTTGACCGTTGAAACAGCCGGCAGGCATAATTGAATTTATTACTGAATGAATAAAATGTCCGTCAGAGATTTCACAGAGAATCTCTGGCGGACATTTTATTTATATTGCTTTCAGATTCAGAGAATCAGTTCTGCATTCGGGAAAGAAATCTACGGTATCTCTTTTATTTCACTGTGAAGCTGCTGAAGGGATTTTACATCTCCGCTGCCGTGCTCTTTGACGTAGCGGATCCCTGTGACAGCAGCTTTTGCGGCAGCCATTGTAGTCATATAAGGGATCTTTGCCTTGATCGCAGCTTTTCTCAGATAGCTGTCGTCATGAATACTTTCCTTGCCGGAGGGAGAGTTGACGATCAGATCAATCTGCCCGTTGGTAATCATATCCAGAATATTCGGCCGTCCCTCATACAGCTTTTTCACGCGTTCAGCAGGAATTCCTGCCGCCTGAATCAGGCTGCAGGTCTCTCCGGTGGACAGAATCCGGAATCCGCAGTCAGCGAATCCTTCTGCTATTTCAGCAGCTTCCGGCTTGTCACGCCTGTTGACGGAGATAAGGACCGTACCTTCCAGAGGAAGACGGGTCTGTGTGGCTTCCTGAGCCTTGCAGAATGCTTCGCCATAATTGTCGGAAAGTCCGAGGACCTCGCCTGTAGACCGCATTTCCGGTCCGAGAAGCGGATCTACCTCCGGGAACATATTAAAGGGGAAGACCGCTTCTTTTACTCCGTAATAGGGGATATCCTGCTCTTTCAGGGCAGGAACGGGAGAGGGATTGCCGGTAAATTCCGAGGTAATAATCTCTATAGAAAGCGGCACCATGCGAATGTTGCATACTTTTGACACCAGGGGAACGGTTCTCGATGCACGGGGATTTGCTTCCAGTACATATACGGTTCCGTTTTCAATGGCATACTGCATGTTCATCAGACCTTTCACATGCATTTCTTCCGCGATTTTTCTTGTATATTCCTTAATCGTGCGTACATGCTCTTCAGAGATATGAACCGATGGAATGATACATGCAGAGTCGCCGGAATGTATGCCGGCAAGCTCAATATGTTCCATTACGGCAGGAACAAATGCATGGGTGCCATCGCTGACAGCGTCTGCCTCACATTCCAGTGCATGATTCAGAAAACGGTCAATCAGAATCGGCCGGTCCGGTGTGACTCCTACAGCGGCCTCCATATATCCGGTCATGCTTTCTGCGTCATATACGACTTCCATTCCTCTGCCGCCCAGTACATAGGAGGGACGGACCATTACCGGATATCCGATCTGCTCTGCAATGACAAGTGCTTCCTGCACGGTGGAGGCCATACCGGATTCCGGCATGGGAATACCGAGTCTGTCCATCATGGCACGGAACTGATCCCTGTCTTCAGCCAGATCGATAACAGACGGAGAAGTACCCAGGATACGGACCCCGTTTTTCTCAAGCTCTGAGGCAAGATTGAGCGGTGTCTGTCCGCCGAACTGTGCGATTACTCCCAGAGGCTGTTCTTTTTCGTAGATACTCAAAACATCTTCCAGTGTCAGAGGCTCAAAATACAGTTTGTCGGAAGTATCGTAATCTGTAGATACCGTTTCCGGATTGCAGTTTACAATAATCGTCTCAAATCCCAGTTTCTTTAACGAAAGCGCGGCATGGACACAGCAGTAGTCGAATTCAATTCCCTGCCCGATCCGGTTTGGTCCGCCGCCCAGAATCATGATCTTGGGCCGGTCAGAGTTTACCGGATTTTTATCTTCCGCATTATAAGTAGAGTAATAGTAGGAGCTGTTTTCTGTACCGCTGACATGAACGCCTTCCCAGGCTTCTGTTATGCCGAGTGAGATTCGGCGCTGCCGGATCTGATCTTCCGGAATCTCCAGAAGCATACTCAGATATCTGTCGGAAAAACCGTCCTTTTTCGCAGAGACAAGGAGTTTGTCGGAGGGAAGTCCGCCCCGGTATTCCAGAAGGTTTTCCTCTTCTTCTACCAGTTCTTTCATCTGACGGATGAACCAGACTTTTACTCCTGTAAGCTCATGAATCTCTTCTACGGAAGCTCCTTTTCTCAGCGCCTCATACATAATGAAATGGCGGTCGCTGGAAGGAACAGCAAGTTTATACAGGAGTTCCCGGCAGCTCAGATCATTGTAATTCCGGGCAAAACCCAGCCCGTACCGGCCGGTTTCAAGACTGCGGATGGCCTTCTGGAAGGCTTCCTTGTATGTCTTTCCGATACTCATGACCTCGCCTACAGCCCGCATCTGTGTGCCGAGTTTATCCTCTACACCTTTAAATTTCTCAAAAGCCCAGCGGGCGAATTTGATTACTACATAATCCCCGTCAGGAACATATTTATCCAGTGTGCCGTATTTGCCGCAGGGAATGTCCTTCAGAGTCAGTCCGGCTGCCAGCATAGAGGATACAAGAGCAATGGGAAAGCCGGTGGCCTTGGACGCCAGAGCAGAGGAACGGGAGGTTCTTGGATTGATTTCAATTACAACAATGCGGTCGCTGACCGGATCGTGTGCAAACTGTACATTCGTTCCGCCGATAACCTGAACAGATTCTACGATACGGTAAGCCTGCTCCTGCAGCCGTTTCTGGACGTCTTCTGAGATAGTCAGCATGGGAGCGGAACAGAAAGAGTCCCCTGTATGAACGCCCATGGGATCGATATTTTCGATAAAGCAGACTGTGATCATATTGTTGTCCGCGTCCCGGACGATCTCCAGTTCCAGTTCCTCCCATCCCAGGACGGATTCTTCTACCAGAACCTGTCCCACAAGACTGGCCTGCAGTCCTCTTGCGCATACGGTTTTCAGTTCTTCCTTATTGTATACCAGGCCGCCGCCGGCTCCGCCCATTGTGTAGGCCGGACGGAGTACAACAGGGTATCCCAGCTGATCTGCGGTCTCCAGAGCTTCGCCTACGCTGTAGGCAACCTGGCTCCTTGCCATTTCAATACCGATGGCATCCATGGATTTCTTGAACTCAATCCGGTCTTCGCCCCGTTCAATGGCGTCCACCTGAACTCCGATAACCTGAACGTTATATTTGTCCAGAACTCCTTTCTTTGAGAGCTCTGCGCAGAGATTAAGCCCGGACTGGCCGCCCAGATTCGGAAGCAGTGCATCCGGGCGTTCTTTTGCGATAATCTGCTCAAGACGTTCAGCGTTAAGCGGCTCGATGTACGTCGCGTCAGCGGTCTCCGGATCGGTCATTATAGTAGCCGGATTGGAGTTGACCAGCACAATTTCGTAGCCCAGCTTACGCAGAGCTTTGCATGCCTGGGTGCCGGAATAGTCAAACTCACAGGCCTGGCCGATAATAATGGGACCGGAACCTATAATAAGGATTTTATTGATATCTGTTCTTTTTGGCATGAAATCTCATTCCTCCTGAATATTTATTAGAATTTAAGTATTATTATACAATGGAATGCGTGTAAGGAAAAGAAAAATGTACGAATGGCCATGCCTTTTTTATGGCTGAATTATCATGGCAGAAAAAGAAGAAAGATTTCAGAATCAGACAAATCAGACGAGCCGGAGAAAAAAGCCCGCCGGAACATGCCGCGCAGGAAGCAGAGAAGAGGGCTCTTCTGTAAACTGTCCTGCGAGGCTGTACCCGCGGGCTTTATCAGCAATTGTTTCTGTCTGAAGAACGGCTGGCGCGCTTAGATGCGTGCAACACCGCTCTTACGTGCAGCTTCGGCTACAGCGCTTGCTACCGCGTCTTTTACACGGGGATCAAATGCAGCCGGAAGGATATAATCCGGATTCAGCTCGTCATCACTTACCAGTCCTGCAATTGCGTAGGCAGCTGCAATCTTCATCTCGTCGTTGATGTCAGTTGCGCGTACATCCAGTGCGCCGCGGAAAAGTCCCGGGAAGCAGAGTACGTTGTTTACCTGGTTCGGGAAATCGGAACGTCCGGTGGATACAACCGCAGCTCCGGCTTCTTTTGCCTCATCCGGGAAGATCTCCGGTGTCGGATTCGCGCAGGCAAAGATAACCGGATCTTTCGCCATTGTACGTACCATATCGCCTGTTAATGTACCAGGTGCCGATACACCGATAAAGACATCAGCGCCCTTTAATACATCAGCCAGAGAGCCTTTCTCGTGGTTCTGGTTTGTAATTTTTGCCATTTCTTCCTTGATCGGATTCAGACCGTCACGTCCTTCATAGATTGCACCCTTGCGGTCAGTCATGATTACGTTTTTCAGTCCCATGGAGATGAGCAGTCTGATAATTGCGATTCCGGCTGCTCCGGCTCCGGATGTGACAATCTTGACGTCAGACAGCTTCTTTCCTACAAGCTTCAGAGCATTGATGACGCCGGCCAGTGTAATAACGGCTGTTCCGTGCTGATCATCATGGAAGATCGGAATGTCACAGCATTCTTTTAATCTTTTTTCAATTTCAAAGCAGCGGGGAGCGGAAATATCTTCCAGGTTTACTCCTCCGAAACTTCCGGCCAGGAGACGTACTGTTTCGACAATGTCATCCACCTCTTTGCTGCGGATGCACAGCGGAATCGCGTCAACGTCGCCGAATTCCTTAAAGAGCACACACTTTCCTTCCATAACCGGCATGCCTGCTTCCGGGCCGATATCTCCCAGGCCAAGTACAGCGGTACCATCTGTGACAACAGCCACTGTATTCCAGCGGCGGGTCAGGTCAAAGCTCTTGCTGACATCCTTCTGGATCTCGAGGCAGGGCTGAGCTACACCAGGAGTGTAGGCAAGACTTAAAGCCTCCTTGGAATTTACAGAAGCCCTTGATTTGATTTCAATTTTTCCTTTCAGTTCATAATGCATTTTTAATGATTCTGATGCATAATCCATGGTAGTTCCCTCCTGTTAAAAAATATGTATTGTCAGGGGAAAAATATCCCGGCAATTTTACCATATGTCTATTTTACACAATTTCTTCCGGCATGTAAACCCGGAATTCAAAAACATAGACAGAATCCTAACAGCTTGTGTATTTTCCGGACTTGTGTTACATTTGGAAAAACAGGAGGTACTGACTCTATGCGGGTATCTGAATACTTCCCGGTCTGGGATGAACTGTCAGCGGAACAGCAGAACAAACTGAACAGTGCAGCCATTTGGCACAGCGTAAAAAAAGGAGCTATGATTCACGGAGGAACAGAAGAGTGTCTCGGACGCCTTCTGATCTGTTCCGGACAGCTCCGGGCATATATCTGCTCGGAAGAAGGGCGGGAAATCACTCTTTATCGTCTGTTTGAACGGGATATCTGTCTGTTTTCCGCATCCTGTGTGATGAACAATATTCAGTTTACCCTTAGTATAGAAGCGGAAAAGGATACGGACTTCCGGGTGATTCCTCCGGGTATATATAGAAGTATGATGGAGAAATCCGCGCCCCTGGCGAATTACACAAATCAGATTATGTCGGCCAGGTTTTCTGAAGTTATGTGGCTGATGGAACAGATTATGTGGAAAAGCTTTGACCGGAGACTGGCGGAATTTCTTCAGGAGGAAAGTATTCTGGAAGAGACCAGCACTCTTACAATTACCCACGAAAAAATCGCGAATCATATGGGAACGGCAAGAGAAGTCGTTACCCGTATGCTGAAATATTTTCAGCAGGAAGGACTTGTAGTATTGTCACGGGGAAAAATACAGATTACAGATCTGAAAAAACTGGCAGAATACAACAAAAATGAGAATTGATTTCAAAATACTCTTGAAAAAGTTATACTGATCGTGTAATATATCAGTATGAGTTAGAAATAACTAACCAGAAAACGGAAAAATAAAAGTCATTTATTATTGTATGATTTCAGGAGGTTGTTATGAGTGTTGTGATTATAGGCGGCCATGACAGAATGGTATGTCAGTATAAGAAGATCTGTAAGCAGTTTAAATGTAAGGCAAAGGTATTTACACAGATGCCGGCGAGTTTGGGCAAACAGATCGGCAGTCCGGATCTGATTGTACTTTTTACCAATACCGTTTCACATAAGATGGTCCGCTGCGCCGTAGAAGAGGCAGAACGCTGCAACGCAGATGTAATCCGATGCCACAGCAGCAGCAAGAATGCATTAGAAGAAATTCTTGGAAATGTATGTGCATAAAGATTCGAATTTATCTGCAGCATGTGACTGAATAAAGGTTCGAAAATACTTTGATACAGAGTAAGCAGAAATCGTATTCAGCTGTCTGTATCATAAGTATTTTCTGCGCTCATCCATCCGGCACTGCTGCCGATAATTTCAAATTCAACAAACAAAAACAAGACAGAACTTTTTCGACTACGGCTAACTGTTTATCCGGTTTTCGCTTTTCAAACAGGAAATGCACCTATTTTCAAACATCAGCAGAGAATACAGTTTCCATATCAGCCGATAAAGTTCTGCCTTCGTTTTTTCTTGTCTGCATTTGAAATTATCGGAGACAGTGCTTGCTGGATGAGCGCAGAAAACAGCGGGATACAGACGGATGGATGTGCCACCCCACTTTTTCCGGAATACGATTTTCATTCCATTGTATCCGGATGTTTTCGAATCTTTTCTCCAGCCCCACGTCCACGGCAAATTCAAAGCTTACAGTTTCAGATTCTTGAAGAGTTCTCCCAGACTGGTTCCGATATTTTCGCTCTTCGGGATTACGACTTTTTCTTCCGGCTCTTCTTTTACTTCCTCCAGAGCTTTCATGCTCAGGCTGACTTTGCCGTCTTTTATTCCGATGACTTTAACTTTGACTTCATCTCCGACATTCAGTACATCAGAAGGAAGTTTTACGCGCTTCTGTGAAATCTGGGATACGTGAACGAGACCGGACAGTCCGTTTTCCAGTTTGACGAATGCACCGTAATTCTGAAGAGTCTCAACTTTGCCGTTGAGTACCGTGCCGATTTTAAGGCTGGCGATCTGCTCTTCTCTGGCTTTTTTCTCTTTCTCCTTGAGAATCTCTCGTGCGGAGAGAACGAGACGGTTGCTTGCCTGATCAACGTCGATTACACGTACTTCGATATCTTTTAAAAGATAGGTTTCAAGATCCTCGATATAGGAAAGGGAAAGTTTGGAAGCGGGAACAAATCCCCGGAGACCTTCCACCATAACGATAACTCCGCCGTTGACAACACCTTCTACTTTTACTGGAAGAATGGTCTGTTTTTCCATATATTCCGTAACTCTGTTCCAGGGATTGGCGTCATCAAAATGTTCCTCGTAGTCAGCCATAGTTTCTTCCGGCTTCTCTGCTGTTGTTTCTTCAGCTTCATTTGTCTGTAATTCTTCCTTTAATTCTTCGCTCATTGTGCAGCACCTCAACTTACTTTCTTTTTGTTCAATGGCAACAGTATACCATATTCCGGGCAGAAAAAACAACAGTCAGCCGCAATCCCGGCTTAAAATCTTATAATTTTTATTGACGAAACTGCAAAAAAATGGCAATCTGATAGATAATAATGAATGAAATGCTGCCGGAAGGGCAGTTTTTGTGAATGGAGAGAGAAGATGAATAAGGAAAAAGAGAGAAAAATATATGTGGTAGGACATAAGAACCCGGATACAGATTCCATTTGTTCTGCGATTGCCTATGCTGCTTTGAAAACTGCTGTGACGGGGAAAAAATATGAACCACGGCGCGCAGGACAGCTGAATGAGGAGACGCAGTATGTGCTGGAACGTTTTCATGTGAAGACCCCGGCGCTGCTGTCAGATCTGCGGGAGCAGATCAAGGATCTGGAACTGAAAGAAGTAGAAGGGTTAAAAGACAGCATCTCCATCCGTACGGCATGGGAAAAGATGAGAGAGTCGAATATCCATACACTTCCGGTTACAAGAGACGGAAAACTGGAGGGTCTGATTACGATCGGAGACATTGCCATGACTTATATGGAAGTTTATGACAGCACAATTCTGTCAAAAGCGAGGACTCAGTACAGAAACATTGCCCGGGCTGTGGATGGAGAGATTATTACCGGAAATGAACACGGATATCTGCTGAAGGGCAAATCCGTTATTGCCGCTTCCAGCAAAATTCTGATGTCAGATTTTATTAATAAAGATGATCTTGTTATCATGGGAGACAGAAAGGATGCCCAGCAGTGTGCGGTTGATATGGATGCAAGCTGCATGGTGGTATGCCAGAACGCTCATATTTCGGAGAAAATTATAAAGCAGGCTGAAGAAAAAGAGATTGTGATTATCCGTACGCCTCACGACACTTTTACAGCTGCGCTTCATATTAATCAGAGTATTCCGGTGAAATATTTCATGACAAAAGAAAACCTGGTTACATTCCGGATGCGGGATTATGTGGATGATGTAAAAGAAGTAATGGCCAAAAAACGGTTCCGTGATTTCCCTATTGTAGACAATAAAGGAAAATTTCTGGGACTTATTTCGAGGCGAAGACTTCTTAATGTGCACAAAAAACAGGTTATTCTGGTTGATCATAACGAGAAGAGCCAGGCTGTTGACGGAATTGACGAAGCAGAGGTTCTGGAGATTATTGATCATCACAGGCTGGGCAGCATTCAGACGATGGGACCGGTATTTTTCCGCAACCAGCCGGTGGGCTGTACAGCAACGATCATATACCAGATGTATCAGGAGTCAGGCGTAGAAATAAGCCCGGTAAATGCTGCGCTCCTTTGTGCGGCAATTATCTCGGACACTCTGATGTTCCGGTCCCCGACCTGCACGCCGCTGGATGAGAATACAGCAAAGACACTGGCGGACATCGCAGAGATTGATATTGAAAGTCTGGCGCAGGAAATGTTCAATGCAGGAAGTAACCTGAAGGGAAAAAGTGCGGAGGAGATCTGTTTCCTGGATTTCAAGCAGTTTACGGTCAATGATACGGTATTCGGAGTGGGTCAGGTGAATTCTATGAGTGCTGATGAGCTGAAGGATATCAAAAAAATTGTAGAACCTCATCTGGAGAAAGCACGCAGCGCCCACGGGCTGAATATGATCTTCTTTATGCTGACGAATATTCTGACCGAATCTTCGGAACTGCTGTGCTGCGGACCGGAAGCCAGAGAGAAGCTGATCGGAGCCTATGATCTTCCGGAAGATACAGAAGAACTGATGCTGAAGGGTGTGGTTTCCCGTAAAAAACAGCTTGTGCCGGCTCTTGTCGCGGCTCTGCAGCAGTAGAGGGTAAAGGAGAAAGAGAAAAGATGACAAAACAGATCTGGAAACCGGGAAATATGCTTTATCCGCTGCCGGCGGTTATGGTCAGTACTGCAGACTGCGGCGGCAATGCAAATATTATTACAATTGCATGGACGGGAACGGTATGCACCAATCCGCCTATGATATATATTTCGGTCCGGCCGGAACGGTATTCTTATAATATGATAAAGGAAAGCGGTGAGTTTGTGATCAATCTGACCACGCGGGAACTGATGAAGGCGGCTGACTTCTGCGGGGTCCGTTCCGGAAGAGATACCGACAAATGGAAACAGTGCGGTCTGACTCAGAAACCAGCTTCTTCTCTGAAGTATGCACCTGTGATTGCGGAAAGTCCTGTAAACATTGAGTGCCGTGTAGAGAAAATTGAGGAACTGGGAAGTCATCACATGTTCCTGGCCAGAGTTACTGCCGTTCAGACGGATGAAGCATATATGGACAGAAACGGGCGGTTTGAGCTGAACAGAGCCGGACTTGTGGCTTATTCCCACGGTGAATATCTGGCACTGGGAAAGAAACTGGGAACATTCGGATGCAGCGTGAAGAAAAATTCTCAGGCGCATTCCGGAAGAGCTGAAAAGAGGACATATTCCGGGAAAATTACAGAAAAAAACAGACAGAAAAAGCGTATGAAAGGCCAGAACACAGGGAAAAATAGGAGAAGCAGATAATAAGAGTAAAAATGAGAATAGATATCAATAAATAGCTTGAATTAAAAGAGGGACTCTGGTAAAATACATATAGTTAGAAACGACTAACTATATGTGAATAAATCATGGATACTCCTTATGCCCTGATATTACCTGATTTCAGGGCAGGGGGTCTGTGGGAAAGGACGAAGAGAACATGGATTACTTAAAGATCGAAAAAGTGATCGGACGTGAAATTATCGATTCCAGAGGGAACCCTACAGTAGAGGCGGAAGTGCATCTCGCGGACGGAACCGTGGCCAGAGGAGCCGCGCCCAGCGGTGCGTCCACAGGCGAATTCGAAGCGCTTGAACTGCGGGACGGCGACAAATACAGATATGGAGGAAAAGGCGTTTCAAAAGCTGTGGAGAATATCAATACTGTAATCTTCAGCACACTGAGAGGCATGAATGCCGGTGATATTTATGCAGTAGATTACGCGATGATTGAGGCGGACGGCACAAAGGACAAATCAAAGCTGGGAGCAAATGCTATCCTTGCAGTATCTATTGCGTGTGCAAGGGCAGCCGCGGCGGCTCTTGATCTTCCTCTCTATCGTTTCCTGGGCGGTGTGAACGCAAATCGTCTGCCTGTACCTATGATGAATATTTTAAATGGCGGCGCCCATGCGGCAAATACCGTGGATGTGCAGGAATTTATGATTATGCCCGCCGGCGCGTCAAGCTTTCAGGAAGGCATGAGATGGTGTACAGAAGTATTCCACGCTCTGGCCTCCCTCCTGAAAGAAAAGGGGCTTGCCACATCTGTAGGAGATGAGGGCGGATTTGCTCCGGATCTGGGAAGTGACGAGGAAGCCATTGAATATATTCTTGAAGCAGTGAAAAAAGCAGGGTATGAGCCGGGAAAAGATTTTGTACTGGCTATGGATGCGGCTTCCAGTGAGTGGAAGGGTGAAAAAAAGGGGGAATATATCCTTCCCAAATGCGGCAGGAAGTTTACTTCAGCACAGCTTGTTGAACACTGGAAAACGCTGTGTGAGAAATATCCGATCTATTCTATTGAAGACGGCCTGGATGAGGAGGACTGGGAAGGCTGGCAGATGATGACAGAGGAGCTGGGCAATAAAGTGCAGCTGGTAGGAGATGATCTGTTTGTTACGAATACAGAAAGGCTGGACAAGGGAATCCGGATGGGATGCGGCAACTCTATTCTGATCAAGTTGAACCAGATCGGCTCTGTATCCGAGACGCTGGAAGCGATCAAAATGGCTCATAAGGCAGGATATACCGCAGTTACCTCTCACCGTTCCGGCGAGACAGAGGATACGACAATTGCGGATCTTGCGGTGGCTCTGAACACCTGTCAGATCAAAACAGGCGCGCCCAGCAGAAGTGAGCGGGTGGCCAAATATAATCAGCTTCTGAGAATTGAGGAAGAACTGGGAGATGGAGCGGTCTATCCCGGATTTTCCGCGTTTAACCACTGCCGTTAAAGCAGAAAAATAACCGCTGAAGTTAAAATACAGGAAGTCTGCCGGTATGATGCATGGACTGGAATCCCGCCGGAAAAATACGCGGGGCAGAATATGCAGCATATACCGACAGACTTCTGTCTGTTTACGGGGTATGGATCCGGCTGCATAAAGCAGGGTTTTTTGCAAAAATAACGGGAAAGTCTGGAAGTGTTTCATAAAATAGAGTATAGTAGAAGAAGCGTATAAAACAAAAACAGAGGAGGATACTCAGATGAAGAAACCGGTACTGGTTATTATGGCTGCAGGGATGGGATCCAGATACGGAGGATTGAAGCAGATTGATCCGGTGGATAAAGAAGGCCATATTATTATGGATTTCTCTATTTATGACGCAAAAAAAGCAGGATTTGAAAAAGTTGTGTTTATTATTAAGAAGGAAAATGAAAAAGACTTTAAAGCCGCGGTCGGACAACGCATAGAGAAGGTCATGGAGACTGCGTATGTATATCAGGAACTGGACAACATTCCGGAGGGATTTGCGGTCCCGGAAGGGCGTGTGAAACCGTGGGGAACGGCCCACGCAATACTGTGCGCGGCAGAAGAGATTGATTCACCGTTTGCTGTGATCAACGCAGACGATTATTACGGACGCAGTGCGTTTGATAAAATCTATCAGTACCTGACTGCTCATGAAGATGATGAGAAGTACAGATATACGATGGTAGGTTACCGTCTGAAAAATACAGTGACAGATAACGGATATGTATCCAGAGGAGTATGTGCTCTCAATGAAAAGAATGAGCTGGTCAGTGTAACGGAGCGGACCAGGATTGAGAAGCGGGACGGGGGAGTTGCCTATTCCGAGGACGGCGGCAGCAGCTGGACAAGGATTGACGGCAATACGCTTGTCTCAATGAATATGTGGGGCTTTACAGAAAGTATCCTGAAAGAGATCCGTTCCGGATTCCCTGCATTTCTGGAAAAAGGACTGGCAGAGAATCCATTGAAATGTGAGTATTTCCTGCCTTCCGTTGTCAGCGGACTGCTGAGCGTCGGAAAGGCTGCGGTGGCAGTGCTGGAATCCGAGGATAAGTGGTATGGAATAACATATAAGGAAGATAAACCGGCCGTTAGCGGGGCAATTCAGGCTATGAAAGATTCCGGGCTGTATCCGGAGCGGCTGTGGGAATAAAAAACAACAGAATTATGCAACATTTTTACAAAAAGATGAGAGAAAAATATAATGTATTTTTCCGGATGTTATGCTATACTGTGCCTGCAGACAGAAAAAGGAAGCTTTTTGTGGATGCAGACTGAACTGCGGATAGTTATGCATGGTTAGGAGGAGATACTATGTCAATTTTAGTAACCGGAGGAGCCGGTTTTATCGGAAGCCACACATGTGTTGAGCTGCTCAATGCAGGATTTCAGGTTGTTGTTGTGGATAATCTGTACAATGCGTCTGAAAAGGCACTTGAAAGGGTAAAAGAGATAACCGGAAAAGATCTGACATTTTATAAAGCGGATATCAGGGATAAAGAAGCAATGAACGCTGTTTTTGATAAAGAAGCAATTGAGTCTGTCATTCATTTTGCCGGACTCAAGGCAGTGGGTGAGTCCGTCGTCAAACCGCTTGAGTACTATGAGAATAATATCGGAGGCACCATTGCTCTTTGCGATGTGATGCGGAATCACGGAGTCAAGAACATTATTTTCAGTTCTTCCGCAACTGTATATGGAGATCCGGCGTTTATCCCGATTACTGAGGAATGTCCGAAGGGAACATGCACCAATCCTTATGGATGGACCAAGTGGATGCTGGAGCAGATTCTGACCGATCTGCATACGGCGGATCCGGAGTGGAATGTGGTGCTTCTGCGTTACTTTAATCCGGTCGGGGCACACAAAAGCGGGAAGATCGGAGAGGATCCGAAGGGAATCCCGAATAATCTTATGCCGTATATTACACAGGTCGCAATCGGCAAGCTGGAGTGTCTCGGAGTATTCGGCGATGATTATGATACACCGGACGGTACCGGCGTGCGCGATTATATTCATGTAGTTGACCTGGCGGTGGGGCATGTCCGGGCAGTGGAAAAGCTGAAGGAAAAAGCCGGCGTGTCAGTATATAATCTGGGAACAGGAAAAGGATATTCCGTACTGGATATGGTGAAAGCTTTCAGCAAAGCCTGCGGAAAAGAAATCCCGTACCAGATTAAGCCGCGCAGGGCAGGAGATATCGCAACATGTTACTGCGACGCTGCAAAAGCCAAAAATGAACTTCACTGGACAGCAGAGCGCGGGCTGGATGAGATGTGTGAAGATTCCTGGAGATGGCAGAGCCAGAATCCGGATGGGTATAATGACTGAGCCTGCATTTAAAATCTGAATCAAAGACAAAAACCGCAGGAAGACAGTTTGGCTGGTGAACTGTCTTCCTGCGGTTTTTGTGGCAGAGGGAGCAGACTCGTGGTATAATCACTGCGGTCGGATACAGAGAATCTGAGAGAATTTCTGTTTCAGCTGATTGAGACAGAAGGAAATTAAGATAGGAGGAGAACAGGACTAGATGAAACGTATGGTTGATTTAAAACAGGTATCGGACGGACGTCTCTATTCTTCCGGAGATATGGTAAAAGCAGACTGCAGAGACTGCGAGGGCTGTTCAGCCTGCTGTCGGGGCATGGGCAGCTCCATCCTCCTCGACCCTATGGATGTGTGGCGCCTTCGCCGGGATCTGCACAAAGACTTCAGCACACTTATAGAAAAAGAAGCAGAGCTGGGCATGGCGGATGGTATGATTCTCCCGAATATGAAAATGGATGTCCGGACAGATGCCTGTCCCTTTCTGGATGGAAATGGAAGATGCAGTATTCATGATTCAAGACCGGGACTTTGCCGGCTCTTTCCGCTCGGAAGATATTATGAGGAAAACGGATTCCGCTATTTTCTTCAGATTTATGAATGCAGGAAAAAAGACCGCGGGAAAATAAAGATAAAAAAATGGCTTGGGATACCGAATCTGAAGGCATATGAAGCCTATATTCTATCCTGGCATGATTTCCTGGAAAAGTGCCGGGAAGGAGCAGATACACTTGATGAAGAAAAGAGAAGAACCCTTGCCCTCTATGTACTGCGCAGGTTTTATGAGCTGCCGTATTACGCAGACAGTGAGGAAAATTTTTATGCAGAGTTTGCACAGAGACTGACTGAATCAGAAGAAAAGCTTGGGCTGTAAGGGGAGAATTCTTAAGCTTTTTTTAAGAAGATATAAGATTTACATACTTCTATTGTAATATGTGAAAAACAGTGCTATTTTATTGCCGTAATCAGTAAGGGCCCGGCCTGTAAGCGGCCGGCAGACAGCAATTATACAAAAGAGAGTGGGTTATGCAGAGGAGTACAAATAAAATACAAAGGGGAGACACTGTCCGCAGTCGGAGGATGTCCAGAAAACAGAGGATAAGACGGGCAAGAAGAAGGCGGAGGATTTTGATCGCAGTTCTGGCACTGCTGATTCTTGCGCCCGCTGCAGCGGGACTTCTGGTTTACCAGTTCCATCCTGTGTTTTTAAAGAGCGGTGTAGTGGCGCAGGAATTGAAAGAAACATTTCAGCCGGAAAAGAATATCCGGTATGTACTGGGAGGATCTGCTTCTCAGGTAAAAGTGGAAGGCGATGTAGACACTTCCAGAGTTGGAGATTATTCCATAAAATACAGATTCCGAGGTCAGAGTAAAGAAGCAGAGGTTCAGGTCCGGGATACCAGAGCGCCGGAACTGACTGTCAGATCCTATACAACAGATCTGGCGGAAAAACTGAAACCTGAGTTTTTCGTACAGGAGATAAAAGACGCTTCTGAGGTATCGCTAAAATTCGAAAAGGAAGAGAGTTTCAGTAAGGCCGGAACATATGATATAAATATTCTTGCTGAAGATGCAGCAGGAAATACAACAGTAAAGACGGCTCAGGTGACACTCATAAAGGATGAAACGGCTCCGGAAATACAGGGGGCAGATGACGTTACCATTCTTCAGGGAAAGACAATGGACTTCCTGAGCGGGATTACAGTGAAAGATGATATGGATCCCGAACCGGAATTCAAAGCAGATTATAAACAGGTAGATCTGAACGTTCCGGGCACATATACAGTGGTCTATACGGCAAAAGACCGGTCGGGCAATGAAAACAAGCTGGAACGTAAAATTGTGGTAAAGAAAAATGAGGAGCTTGACCAGAAGATCGTATATCTGACATTTGACGACGGCCCGTCCGCGAATACAGAGAAGATTCTTGATATACTGAAGGAGTATAACGCAAAAGCGACATTTTTTGTCACAGGAAACAATCAGAAATACGATAATCTGATGAAACGGGCTCATGATGAAGGACATGCTATTGGGCTCCATACATACAGCCATGACTATAAGGAAGTGTATGCTTCTGAAAAGGCATATTTTAAAGATCTGAAGAAGATTTCAGATCTGGTGGAAAAAATTACGGGAGAGAAATCCTATCTCATCAGATTTCCGGGCGGATCCAGCAATACGGTCAGCGCACAGTATTCAAAAGGACTGATGTCATTGCTTACAAAAAAAGTACAGGAAAAGGGATATCAGTATTTTGACTGGAACTGTGATTCCACAGATGCCAGCGGCAATAATGTTCCTGTGAATGTATTGGTCAAAAATGCCACATCATGCACCAGTCAGCATATTAACATTCTGATGCATGATACAGATGCGAAGGATACCACTGTAAAAGCTCTTCCGAAAATTATAGAGTATTATCGGGAAAAGGGCTACACTTTCAAGGCAATAACAGTAGATTCCTATGCGCCACATCATAATGTGAATAATTAGTGAGGAATTCTGAAAGGCGGATCAGTCTGTATGACTGGCCCGCCTTTTTCAGATTCCATTCTATTCTGTTTTATCTTTTTTCCATCTGAGCAGAAATGCAGAGTTGATGATGACAAGAACGGAACCGGCATTGTGTACGAGAGCGCCGATGACCGGATTGAGAATACCGGTGACTGCCAGAATGATGGCGATAAAATTCAGCGTCATAGAAAATGTCAGGTTCAGACGGATGACAGACATCATTCTTTTTGAGAGACGCAGAAGGTGGGGCAGTTCTTTTATGTCATCATCTACCAGAGCAATATCGGCAGCATCAACGGCAATGTCACTTCCGATTTTTCCCATAGCGATGCCGACATAGGCTTTTTTCAGCGCCGGCGCGTCATTGATTCCGTCTCCGATCATGCAGACAGGCTGGCCGTTCTTCTGATATGTATCGATCCAGGAAAGTTTATCTTCCGGCAGACAGCCGGAGTGGACTTCCCGGATGTGAAGCAGTCCGGCGATATGTGAGGCGGCGTTTCTGTGATCTCCGGTAAGGAGAACGGGAGTAATGCCTGTCTGTTCCACCTGTCTGATCATTTCAGCCGCATCCGGCCGGAGGGTATCGGATAGAACAAGAAAACCGGCTGCCCGTCTGTCTACAGCCAGATAAATAACAGTAGAACCATCTGCCAGACAGGAATTTGCTTTTGTACGGATCAGATCCGGCAGGTCAACACCATTCTCTTTAAGAAGTTCAGGATTCCCGGCCAGAACGGATTTGCCGTTTACAGCGGCCAGTACGCCGCGCCCGGGAATCATATGAAACTCTTCCGGACGCGGAGGAAGCTGTCCTTTCAGTTGTTTGTAGCACTGTACTACGGCTTTCCCAAGAGGGTGTTCGGAGCTGCTTTCTGCGCAGGCGGCATAGGAAAAGAGCTGGTCTTCTGTTATGTCTCCGGATATACTTTCTGCCGCTGTGACTACAGGTCTTCCGTAAGTAAGAGTTCCTGTTTTGTCAAAAGTAATTTTTCTGACTTCAGAAAGGCGCTCCAGCGCATCTCCTTCCCGGACAAGAAAACCATGTTTTGTGGCGTTGCCTATGGCAGCCATAATTGCTGTAGGCGTAGCAAGAACAAGGGCACAGGGGCAGAAGACGACAAGAATGGTAACTGCCCGGATGATCTCACCGGTAATCAGCCAGGTAAGTGCTGCAGCAGTCAGTGCTCCTGCTACAATCCATGTGGCCCAGCGGTCGGCGATACCGACAATTTTGGCTTTCCCGGCATCTGCGGACTGGACAAGCCGGATCATTCTCTGGATAGAACTGTCTTCTCCGACTTTTTCGGCTTTCATAAGAAAAGCACCAAACTGGTTTACTGTTCCGCTGGATACATGGTCGCCGGGCCCCTTGTCTACAGGAAGAGATTCACCTGTCATAACAGCCTGATTGACAGAAGTTTCTCCGGACAGAATGATTCCGTCAACCGGAATGGCTTCTCCAGGCAGAACACGGAGCATATCACCGATTTTTACATCTTCTGCGGAAACGACCTGTTCGGAATCCCCTGAAATCCGCCGGGCAGTGCGGGGAGTCAGGTGCACCAGTTTTTCAATGCCTGCGCGGGCTCTGGCTACCGTCAGATCCTCCAGAAGCGCGCCCAGCTGCATGATAAATGCAACTTCGCCGGCGGCAAAGTCCTCACCGATAATAACAGAAGCGACTAACGCAATGGATACCAGCACATCGGCCTTAATGTCAAAAGCAGTGATGAGTCCAATCAGGGCTTCAAGAATAATCGGAATACCGCAGAGTATAATGGCAATCCAGGCCATGTTAAAGGAAAACGGGGAAAAATCAAGTATGCTGGAAAGAAGTGCGATACCTGAAAGTACAAGAAGCAGAATCTCTTTTTTTGTTCCGCCTAATTCAAGAAATTTTTCTAATTTATTCACTGGTAATCCTCCTGCAATACAGGAAACACGGGTGGCATTCCCTGATATTTTCAGGGATATCGAATACATACCAATACCCCTATAGGTATTATATACCTATAGGGGTATTGGTTGTCAAGAAGGGAAATAAGAATTACTTCATATTTGCAAAACGTTCAACCGCTTTTGTAAAGTTTGCGATTGTCTGTTCCACATCTCCATGTTCAATTCCATCTTTTACACAGTGATTGATATGGCCTTCCAGTACGATCTGTCCTACTTTATGAAGGGCTGATTTTGCAGCGTTGATCTGGGAAAGAATATCTTCACAGGGAATGTCTTCATCAATCATGCGGTCAATCGCCTGCACCTGGCCTATGATCTTTTTCAGACGGCGGTGAAGATTGTCAGAATCCATGCATTGTTTCACAGTAATGCCTCCTTAATTATGCCACGAAATTTATTCCAATTATCGTGTATTTACTATTTTTTGTCAAGAAACAATAGATTCGGATTTGCCGGGGAACTGTGAGTGAAGAGGCGTCCGAAAACACCTGGATACCAGGAGATTGGATAATCGGATCTGGAAATGAGGGATGTGTGCTTTTGTTTCCGTTCCGCAGATAAAGAAAAACT
>DXIU01000061.1 GCA_019112765.1 Candidatus Mediterraneibacter norwichensis
ATGTCAATGGGGACCACGTCCTGTTTCGGACGGGGAACCTCAAGATGACCATAATTCGCTGCCGGAATCTGATCCGCTGCCGCTTTCCGGCACCGGCTGACCCAGTTGTAAAAGGTGCTTACTGCAATGCCGTTTTCGCGACACCAGTCAGCATCTGTCATGCCGCTCTGACGGCATTCATTGATAAGCCTGATCTGTTCCGCCATCGGGACACGGGCTTTGCGAGTACCTGCCATAACCTATCCTCCATAATTGTAGTGAAATAGTCTAAATATCTATCGACTACAATTATAAGTAAAATTAGAGGATCAGGGAATCCGCAGGAATATTTGGCGCTTACAATTTGACGATCCAAATTCTGTTCTTGACTACTGACTCTTGCATATCCGAAAATCCTTGTATTTCTTTGGGGCAAATAAACCATCTCCTTAAAATAAGATATAGAAATAGGAACCTCATTAGAGATTCCCATCACAATAATAATATACAATTAAAAAAATATACTCACTCAGTTCTAAATAAAGATTGCATGCTATTTAGTATTAAGCCTAGCAAAAGTACAACCGTTTCCACATACTTCGAGACACCACTATGGATGTCATAAGTTAATGGGAACATGTCGTTCATTTTTGACATTAATGGAAATATATCATTTACTGTCCCTTCTTGTAAAGTTACTCAGCCGAAATTTGGTCATTATCCCCAATTCTCCTTGATATAGTTTTTGAGAAGTGTAATTCGATCTTCAGTATCAATTCCATCCTCATTCTGAGCGATGGCTATTGTATCTACGATCTCATCTCCAACATTCTTTCTTCTCAAATATGAATTGTTTGTACAGATAATATGCTCGTCTCCAAAGATCAACCTCTGCCCCATATCGTCCTTTGATAAATGCGCTTCTGAAGCAACCTTTAAATAAGGATAATATGAATTCTGTGACATCTGAGTCTTTGTCTGCATAACCAAGAACATATACGGATTTACCGCAACTGAATTATTATGCATCTTACCATATGCACCTGGACGGTATTCACGATACTTAATGTAATAGTATCTGAATGGATACAGGTTATTACTCTCGCACTCCTGTAAGTAATCATCTGCTATCTTCTTAAGCACCTCATTTGTGAATTCTTCATTTGTAGCCAACAATGATATAAGAATATTCTTTGTGTTATCAAATCCAGAATTCGCACTCTTATGAAATAACTCATCCCACGCAAACTGATATGTCGAGCCGTACTGGTAACGCCACTTATTTCTCTCAACCTGCCCATAATCTCCTATTGCCATCATTGCACAGTCAATTCTATCAAGACTGCACTTAAACAAAGATTCAAATCGCTTTGTGTATGCAAGGTTCTCAAGACCGACGATACTAATCTGCCCATTAAGCAGGAAATGATCTTCCAACTCAAACATAGTTTCCTGCATCTCCGGATTAGCATCGATAAAGGTAATCTTTTCTTTTTCTTCTGAAAGCTGACTTACATTAAAGTTATTCTCGATCGAGTCATCAATAGCTCCGCTCAAAATGATAGCATCTGCTTCCGCCAGGATAGCTGGCATTCTATTTCTATCCGTTCTGTCCGAAACCTCATCCTCAGAATTTTGAATCAGGTTATTTACAATGCGGATTCTTCTTCTGAAATCCTCCTCTGTAACCTTATCAACATTCTGCAGGTACGTAGTAATTGCATATAAGAGCACAATTCTATTTAACGGGAACTGTCTGATACGACCGTACTTATCGGAATAAGTATGTAAGCAATCCTCAAATATATTCAGGTTAAATCGACTCTCTACAAGGATTTTCCCGCTCTCATGTTTGTTAGCCATGAAGGACTTCAAGAAGTCTGTCGGTGAATCATATCCAGGAATATTGCACCAGCAATCGAAGAAGCTCTCCATTGTTTCAATGTTCTTGATTGCATCAGGACACTTAGCTGAGAAGTATTGCTGCAAAAGGTCAAACTCATCATTGCTTCTGCCTAGAGGTGACTCATTCTGACGATAGCAAATGACATCACAAATAAACTTGAAGTAACGCAGGAATTCATCATCGATAATATTATCGTCAGAAGAACCACTACCACTATTACGATATTCCCATAATAGGTCTGTCCAATCACGGTCAATCTTACCCATGATACGATTTGCCCGTTTTTCATCCATACTACGGATTTCACGCTCAAGCTCTGCTTTGAAATGCTCAAATAAAGTAAGTGGTTTACCACGTGAATTCATTTTTATGTAGAGCTCATCAGTCAGTCCCATATCCTTAATAGGAAGGAAGTAGAATGTAATGCAGTTTTCTTTGAGTTTATCCCAGAGATCTGTAACATCCTTAAATTTATTATCAATTGCATCAAGCATCACAAGCATGGAACTGATTGTAGGATCATTCTCCCAATCAAGAGGAAACCACGCCTGGTTTACAATTTCCTTCGAGATTGCTGTTTTGAATTCTGGTTTATAGTCTACCAGGTCAATGCAGAAGTAACGCGCACTGTATCTGGTCTCATAGCTAAATTTCTTCAGAAACTCATAATTCTCTTCCGGAATGTTGCCTTTCTTTGCTGCATACCAGTGAAGCAAGAATAATGTGGTAAGACGCTGCTGACCATCCAGTGGTGTCATATTTCCTTCATCATCGATGTCTCCATAAACAAAATCGAGCGTGATCGGTTTTTCTGTTACTGCCTTATATAAAGACTCAAGGAATCTACCTCTTACACGAGTTACGTCAGATCCTTTTCTCCCCTGTGCATAATCTCTTTGGATAATTGGAATTATGATCTTTTTAAGTTGTACAGCTTCCGGACCTTCTCCAAATGTAGTATCAAAAATATCCATAAAGGAGTGAAGTGTTGTCGCCATATTATTCTTCCTCCTTTTCCAGAACGATTGGCTCTTCGAGATAATTTACCAGCACTGTATTCATTGCATCAACATATGCAACTCTATCTGCATGTCCCCAGAAATGAAGCTGATTATCTGCGGACGGCGTGTAGTATTTCAGGAATACCATCCTTGTACAGAATGGTATATACTGACCAGCTTTGTCCATTTTAATTATTTCGTTTCTCTTTACGTCAAACGTTGAATTATTCAACGCAGCGTTGTCTGTCGAACTTAGCAGTGCCATATTAGCAATAGAATGCAGATATTCTGTATTGCCCTTCACAGAAAGTAAGTCTACAACTTTCTGCTGGACAGCATCAAACTCCTGACGTTCCAACTTATCCTTAGCAATAGCACTATTCATGAGTTCAATCAGTTCATCAGAATCATCACTTACAGACTTAACAGACGGAATGTGAAGTGTGAGCCACTCTTTCCACATTTCCTGTGTCCTTAAACCTTCTGACTGTTGTGCATGAATGTGCTCAAGGCTCCAGGTCACTTTGCCACCCTTGCCAAATTTATATTTGTCGAATGGAAACCACTGAGAATGCTCACCATTTCTACGTACAGATTCAACATTAAATAACAGAAGTAGCGTGGTAATCTTCTTCCGATCCAGTGGTTTCTCATAACTTAAATCTGAATAATTCCCCTTAATTTTGATGCTGTCTCTAATAAAACCATCAAGGGAGTCTCTAAAATCATCCTTAGTCTTATCCTTTGAGAGATCAAAAATCTTCTGAAGTGTAAGTGTTCCGGATGCAATAAGATAACCGATCTTATGGTAAAGCTCATGGTTGCCATGCCAATCCTTCAACACTAAGAACGTCTGCTGGATACTCCGCCAAATGCTATCTAATGACTTGGTCTGACACATCTCATCAAATTTAAAGAATGTATAATACTTCTCTCTATTATCAGCCGGCTTTCCTGAAATAAGATCCAATACAAGATCTATTCTTGTCTGATAGTCAGCATTTGTTTTATTTGTCAGGAAATACCACAGAGAATTGTTGTGAAGTTCCTTCTCCATGTTATCCCACTGAAGAGATATTTCTTCTTGCTTTTCCCTATCAACATCTTCGTCTGTGTCTTTGCTGAGGAACATTGCCTTTACCAGCTCTGCATTTGTAAGTGGTATCTTGCCTATATTCAAACGTGTAAAGAGGCCAATTGCATCCTCAGATTCTCCAACCTCATACCAGATGATTTTTACGATTTCATCGAAGTACTTATTTACATTTGTCAGAGTAGATTTCCTGTCTCTTGCAGAGAACCATTTCTTGATACTTTCGTAAGCAGCACAAAGGAACCAGAAATCAATATTCTCTTCCTTGCGGGATTCGTCGATTGATTTTAAGAATTCCTCAGACTTCTCTCTGGTTTCATAAGAAAGAGTGAATCTTGGCTCATCTATAAAGCCAAAACTCTCTTCATTCATAAATCGGTAAATAAGATAGATAGTTGTTAGACGCTGCTGTCCATCAATCAATTCATATCTATCACCGTTTTTCCTTACTACAACTGGCTGTAAGCAGTAGTTACGCTTGCCCTCAGTGGAATAAATATCATCGAGCAGACGCACCACTTCTGTTTCCCCCCAACGATAACCGCGCTGGTAAGAAGGAACATAAAAGTCTCCTGTTATATCCCCGACTAGCTTTGTGTCGAGTTTAATCTCATTATTCATATAGCTACAATCCCTTTACTTGGTCTTTTTCATGTAAGAAATCTCGATATCATATCCCAGCTGCTCCATCATCTGGACAAACGTCTTATTCACAATCTTTTCCGGACTCTTGATAAGACGATTTACGTATGACGGAGATGTGCCAACCTTCTCAGCGAGTTCTGCCTGAGTGGTCTGTTCTTCTACGCACTTAACTTTTACATCTATTTCAACATTATTTTTAGCATATATCTCACCGTAGCACTTTCTGTTCAACTAGATTTCACTATCAGGTCAATTTATTATATCACAAGAATATGAATATTTCATCAAGATACAACAAAAAAGACAGCCGGATCATTTCCGACTGCCTCGTTTGCTTTGTTTATACTTCCACTTCGATCTGCAGGTCTGACTTAAATTCAACTACCAGCTTTTCATCGTAGACCGTGATCTTCTCGATGAGGCGCCTTACCAGTACTTCGCTGTATTCCGTAATTGCCTCCGTCTGCTCATCCAGGAAATTATCGAGATCTTCGAGACGCTCTTGGAGTTCTTGCGGCTTGGCTGCGATAGTCATCAGATTCTGATGTTCTTCTCTATGGCTGATGATCTCGTCGCCAATTCTATCGTTCAAGGCATCATCGTGTCCTGCTTCGAGGAGCTCCTGCTGCTTCTCTTTTATCTTTGTGTCGATTTCTGTAATGGCATCCTCAACTCCGCCGTCAAGAACGGATTTGATGTTTTCCTTAAGAGCCGGAATGATATCCGCCTTTCTGGACCAAGCATCGTTAACCGCAGTGAGAACTGCAGCATGCAAGTCCTCCTCTTTTAGCATTCTGGCCGGACAGTCAATTCCGCTGTCCTTTTTAAGAACCCTACTGACGCATCGCCATACCGTTGACTTGCAGTTCTAGATTTAGAAGTACAATTACAAGAAAGAGAAATGTCTGCGAGAATTTTAGTTCTGAGCAAGTTATGCTCATGTTTATAAACAATGCAATTTACATTTGTACGGAAGACGAGTTCCATAGTCTCGATACTCTCAAAAAGTAGCTACGTAGTCTCGCCTTGCATAATTCTCGTATGTGAAACTACTGTCAGCACATGAAAAAGGATTCCCGATCTCTACTCCATTTCTGGTATAAAGCCTAGGAATCCCTTTATTTATAGGCTCTTGCAGCCTCTTTTTATTTAACCTTTGACAGAAGAACTACCGTCTCCACATACATGGTGTTTCTGAATATATTCCCTTCACACTATACATACGCACAAATATTTTGTTATATTTCTTCAGATATATCCCGTCTCCTAATAAGTTGCTTCGGCGAATTAGGTGAACCCTCCACACAAACTTTATTATTTCTCCTCAAATAATTTATAGCATTGCATACTGTTTTAATTCTATAACCTTCTTCATGAAGCTTATCTCGTAAAGCTTTTCTTGTAACAAATCCTTCTTTATCTATTTCTTTCAAAATACGACGTGTACACGGCATACCATTTACTGGTCTATTTTCCTTAATGCTGCCAGTAGGTTTAGGTCCCACTTTTTGTTTTAGTATTCTATAACCTTCTCTATATTTTTCATCCTTATTATTTGATTCAGGAATACATATTTTTGCGGAATTATCACCAAAATCATGCATTCCTGAACATTTCACCAATTGTTTAGCCATTCCATAATTTATGTATCCATAAAGTGAATAGCCTGATTGACGCTTATTTACCCCACCCGAAATTTGGTCCCATTTCAAACCAGAAATCTCAGATATTTCTATTTCCCCTCCTATAAAATCGCCAGGAGCTCTGCATATATACACCTTGAGTTTATCTTCCTTTTCATTCTTCATCATACTTTCCTCTCTTTCTGATAAAAGTTCAACACTAATTTCTTCTATGAACTACTATTTATTTTGAAAAACACTTTTGCCTCCAGCTAATACAAAATATTATTTAAAAATATCACGCATTTTAAATTATAAAGACAAAATGTCCTCATGTTAAAATAAATTCATTTGTTCATATTCTGTTTCATATGTCAGCATTGTTGAAGTTTTGTGCAATAAGTTTTGCACCATATCCCGCTCATATAGCCACGTAGCTATTTCACCTTTTTCCAAAATCAATGGCATTCGATCATGCACTTTTCTAACGGATGAATTCGCCTTTGTTGTAAGAATCACAAATCGATCCTGACCGTCAAATATGTCAAAACATCCTGCCATAAACAGACTATCTGAATCCGTTCTCTCAAAGCTAAATTTTTCTTTGCTTTTATTCCATTCATAAAATCCCTTTGCTGGGATCACACATCTCCGATGTAAGACACTCTCTTTAAATGTCCCTTTCTCCATAGCACTCTCAGACCTTGCATTAATAATAATTCCTTTATTATCATACTTTGGGAATCCCCATATCATTTGTTCTGCAAAGATCTCATCATGATTATCTCCGCGCAGGACCAATGCATTTTGTGCAGGATAGATATCTTTTTTACAAGAGCTCTGCAACCTTCGATCAAGATTATGAACTAATTTTTCAATTTCTCTTGCTGTTTCATCATCAATATAATATCTGCCACACATACTGAATTCCCCTTTTATTTATTCTTTATGCGCAAGCAGCCAGACCTTCTTCCCGTCCTGCAGGCTCCCGGCGGTTTCATACCGCACGCCCTGTCCGAGCAGTTCATCTGTAAATGCAAACGCTTCGTGATTCTGGATCACTTTATACCTGTCTGTTACCACGCCTAATACTTTCCGGTCAGAATCACGGATATTTGCCTTATATCCCCGGATCGGTTCATTTTCTCCGGTAAAAATCGGCTCCTGGACCACGTTCCAGTTCAGCCCTGCAGCGATCAGCGCACCTTCCGAATCCGGTGCTTCCATTACCTTTGTCCCTAATCCGTGCCATGGGGTTTCCCTTACATAAAACATACTTTCTACATTTGCTGACATAATCAGATCCTCCTTTTTCGATTGATTTTCAGAATTTTGAATGATTCCCGTTTTTTACTCATTCCTGTTCACTCGTCATCGCTGACGATCCTGTACACTGTGACTGCGCAGGCTAATAGTGCGACTAATATTCTGCCTACATCCATTGGATTCCTCCCTTCGGTAAAAGAAAAACGGTGAAGCCGCGTGGACTTCACCGAATGATATTGTTTCATAGATATAATATGCAATTGAAAAACGGATTTTTACGGGCTAAACTCAACGTGTCTTGTATAAGATTTTCTATTTGTCGACTCAAATATAACAGCAGATTCCATACCAGATATTTCTCCTGCGTTTGTCACAAACATATTTTCTGAGTCTCCCCCAGGTTAATGTAATCATAACTCATTTTCAAATTTTCTGTACACCACACTACAGATATTCATCCTGAGATACAATTCTTTCGTCTGGGGAAATACACACCGCAATACCATCATCAGGTGCATTAGCGTCATCAAGAAGAAATGCCGCGTCCCCGTTTCTGTCAATTAGCAACGTTGTTGGATTAAATTCAGATTCTGCATTTTTCCTATAGTTTGTAAGCAGGACCTCCAGCCGTTCCCATACATTTTTTTCCCCATTCTTATACTCAATGTATGCTTTTTTCTGTTCTTCTGTAATGCCATCGTTCTCAAAATATGCACTTAATTTTACTATGATCTCTTTTTCTTTTCCAAAAAAACAAATTTTTTCCTTTTTTTTCCATCCGGTTTGAAACTGAAACTCTGAAAAAGCATTCTCATTCATTTTCTCTTCTCTCCTTTTTAATTTCAGAAATCCCACCACTATGAGAAATGTTATTATGTATTTCAGCCGGCACTTTTTGCATAGTTTTTTTATCTTTGCATTCATGCCATGTATAGCCGTTTTCTTTCCTCCACTTTTTCACATCTTCCGGTGAACATCCTCTCTGTTTTGCCAGTTCAATATCTGCTTTATCAAAATTATCTTCTCGCCGTTCTGAAAATCCATCAATTTCAACTGTTCCTTTGCTGACCTCACTAAAATCAGGTTCGCCATCTTTAAAGGGGATACCATCGATTCTATATTTTTTCAAAATTTCTCCCCAGGTCTTATTTTCAGGATTGCTTTTCTGAGGTATATAATCCGGGTCAGGATACCATTTAGAATCTCCCCGTTCCCCATCCCAGCGACCATGCTCAAGCGGACAGTTTTTCTCTACATTTTTTACCAATGATTTATCATATTCTATCTCAGACAAGTCAAATTCTTTACCTTCTACACTTTTTCCAATTGGACATTCCGCGAAACGATCCGAATTCATTTCCTTAATTTCCTTTATTCCACTGATCTCTCCAAAATCCAAATTATTCACCCCCTTCTTTTATTTTCCACCCATTCCTTATAGATTTTTTCCCGGACGTCAGCAGATTCCTTCTGAATGCTCATATCTTTCATCAGACAATGACCAATTTCAAGCATCTCATCCCTTTCTACCTCAGGTATAAGTTCCTGTATCATACGGAATAACACAATATCCAATTCGTCAAAATCGCGGCTTTTCAAAATGCATTCTTCGATTCGTTTCCGAACTCCCAAAATATCCGTAAGCTTTGCGGATAATGTTGAAAATTTTTCCTCTGTCCACAACTTCAAAGTTCCTATTTCTTTGTATTCTTCTATCTGAGATTCAATAAAATCAATATCAGAGATAGAAAGTTCAAGACCAGACAGATTTTTTTCGATCTTTTCAATGCTTTCCACGCTAAACATCGGTTTATCCATCAGGCGACCACCCAAAAGGAATCTTACCATATCTCTTCTGATTTCTTCAATTTTACTTCCTTCTTCCGGAGTAAAATCATACTGTTTTTCTTCGAGCGCACATTTGCTGATCTTTACAAGAAGCGGATCCACCCAGTCATTCTGATAGATAACTGCTACTCCTTTCGCAAGTCTTGTTAATTCATCAATTTGTTCTTCATCCATTCCGGATGCATATCCCGCAAGTTCCCGATCACTTTTTTCAGGCAGCCTTAACAATATTTTTGTATTAGTATTTCTTACAACAGCCATATCAAGCAAAGCCGGAGACTGATCTGCTATAATAAACCCTTCTCCATAAGTTCGCATCTCAGCAATAGAATTCGTTAACAACTCTACTGATTTTCCAAGCAGATTAGCACTTTCTGACGTTTGTTCCGTCGAAGTACGCTTCAGAAGATTATGGGCTTCCTCCAAAACCGTGATATGAGAAAGCGGACTGTTAATTCTCCCAGACTCCATTCTATATTCATTCAGGCGCATCACCATAATTCCCATGATCAATGCTTTTGTTTCCATCGAACCGACACGGCTTAGGTCAATAATAACATTTTTATCAAAAAGATCATAATCTTCTATGTCATTTCCGGTAAAAATAAGGCTATTCAGCCCAGTAGTCAGGGATTTCACTCTGGTCAAGAGCGCTCCGGCATAATCACCTTTACTATCTGCCGAATAATGCGACTCATTGATTACATGTTCAATTTCTTCAAGTAAATCCCGAAAGTTAGGAAATCTTTCTTTTCTTTCATTCGCAGATGTAGCCAGATTCCATCCTGCCTTTTCATATGCTCTTTCCAAGCCTTCTTTTAATATTGCAGGCATTGCCGCATACATTGGCCAGCATACGCTAAATATTTCTACCAATCGATCCAGATGTTCCAGGACATGCACTCCTTCGGGAAAACGGAATGGATTAAGTCTCAAAAGAGGTGTTTTCCGGGGATTTGTACCGTATACGAAAACATCCTGATACTGACCGAAAACATTTTTATATTCTCCCTTTGCAGGCTCGATGACCATAAAAGGAATTTCATAATGGGTTCGCAGCTGATTCAGGATTTCATATACAGTATTGCTTTTCCCTGATCCGGTTGAACCAGTTATAAACGTATGCATGGTCAAAGAATCCACATCAAGCTGTACTTCCGTCTGTGTCTCTTTTCCCATACTGTATACATTACCTATATATAATGTCCTCTTATTAGGCTGCTTATCGTATTTCACAACCTCCCTGCCAAATTCTGCATGTTCAATAACCGGAAATCCACAGACTGACCTGCGCGGAAGTCCCATTTGTATTGCCAGCTCATTACTGCTGATCAAAGTAGCCGGTGTAACCGGCATATCCGCTGATCTGGAATGATACACAAATACAGGATGGATAAAACTTGTAATATAGTCCCTAAGGACAGACAGACATTTTTTCTGTTCTTTATCCTGACTGCTCCAGAAATTTACAGCCGATGTCTCTACCCCGGACCTTTCTCCCCTCATCAAAGCGCGGTATGTACCCGCAGCCATCTCTGCTGTTTCCTGACTGTCAGAAAGGAAATAAGCTGCGCCTTCCCACATGCCCATGCTCTCACATTCTTCTATCCTCTTCAACTGCTGATCGATTTTTTCCAGATTGTCTGCGATTGTTTTATTCTGCAGAGAAAGTTGAGTATTTTTAGACGTTCCGTCTGTATTACCTATCGTCCTTGTACTTGTATCAGTTTCAAAATCTGAATGCCCTGTCGTCTCACTGTGACTTTCTGATTCGTTTTTCGATACAGTCTTAGAGTTTGTTTCTGATTCTGAATCTGTATTTGTTTCTGGCTGATACGCAGCAAGTCCGATCTGACCGACCATGATCGCTCCGGCTGCCGCCAGGCTGGCTCCGCCTGTTAATGGAGCCGTCAGGACACTCGCCGCCCCAAGCACAGCGGAACCAAAAGCTTTCACAAAAGAATCCGCCGCACTTACTTTTGACGTACCATGGCTTTCTGAATGGCTGTTTGTTTCAGACTCCGACATTCCTGATTGCGTGCCATTCGTTTCCGAATAGTTCTCTCCTGTTGTTTTCGCATGCGACAAAGCATCTGATATAGATAGCGCCCTATTTGTCCCGTACGATAGCTGTATGTTTGCAAACGGGGATATCTGCGTATAGATATTTTCATACGCATTCCTGACTTGCTCTAACTGATCAGACGATACATTCCTCGCAAGCACGATTGCCGTGTATTTTTGTCCCTGCATAGCTAGAGCAAACTTCTCAAGTCCCTGGAGAAACGCTTCGTTGTTATTAAAATCCTCATCCTTGTTTCCCGCGACACAAGATACTGTTGCGATATTTTTCCCTGGAATCCCTGCCAGTAGCGTTTCTGCCTCCGGATCAAGGATATCCATTGTTTTCACTCCTGGGAACTGTCCTGAAAGAGCATTCTTCAATGTATCTTTTAAGGATTTTGTCGTGCGAAGATTATCAAGGGATCTTACCCCCATATAAAAATCTGTCTTTTTCCCATCACTGTCCGCCATAATAAAAATTCCACAATTCAGACTCTGCACAGAACTGAAGACAGAGGCAAACTTATATGTTGAATATTCATTTTTTTGATAGACCATCTCCGTAATTTTAAAGAGGCGGATATCTCTGATTTTTTTCAGGCTGTCATCAAGCGGGATCAGATCCAGATCCGTGAGATTATACAGATATTTTTTTAAAACGATATCATCAATAAGAAGTCCTGCTTCATCAAGTCCGCTTTTCAGTTCTAAATAACTCACATCCGGCATAGATTCTCCACCGAACAGTTCTGCATGTGCTTTATCATCCAATACCTCAGGATTATCTGCCGGTATGACCGTATTGGCATTTCCAATCACGACTGTATCACTCATCTTTCTTGTTACCTCCCATCATTGAAGCAGCGATTCCTATTCCGGCCGCCGCGCCAACTGCCGCACCGGCAGCGATCCCGCCAACGATCACTTCACCTGCCGCTGCCATCCCCGCAACCGCTCCTACTGTGCCACCGATCACCGCCCCTGCCACAGCGCCAGTTGCGTATACAGAGCATATATAATTTCCTTCTTTCTGGTCTCTCTTTTTCCGTTCCTGGTAAGTTTCTTTTTCTCCGATAGTTTCCCGCTTACCATTAGGCTTTCCAGATCTGGTACCTTGTGCAGTCCCCTGTGACCTTTGTGGCATAGGATAAAATTTTCTTACTACCGCTTTCAGTTTCTCTATTCTCTCTCGTGAAAAATTGGATATTACCTGAACCATAAGTTTATCCATATATTCTTCGGTCCACTTATCTCTATCTTCTTCCAGTTCACGCCCGTCGTGCGGTTCATAAATATCCATTACCTTCTCTGCCGCCTTCTCCATCTCGCTGAACTGTTGAAATGAAGGATCTACAATGAGGCTGTCCTTCATCATGATTCGGACAAGACGGACATTTTTCTCATTTACAGCCTGATAAAAAGATTGCGTAAGTGCCATAATTCAATACCTTCCTTTCCTGCTAAATTGCCAGTATTGCTTCGACTTTATTCTTAATACTCTCAAGCCACTCCAGCCTTTCTTCACATTCCGCTATACGTTTCTCGGCATTTTCTTTATCAGTTGCATAGTTTTTCAATTCTTGAAGTTTTGAATTCAGAACGTTATCCAATCTCCTGAACTCCTTCTCAAAGGCTCCTGCAATTTCTTTCGACTGCTTAGAAACATATTTTTTCACATGATCGCTGCTGCTCCAGAGGGATTCCTGGATCGGAGCAAAAAACTCCTGTACCATTTTCTCTACTTCTACGTATTCTACATCTTTGTACTTTGTGCACCAGTATCCGCTCTCCTGGAACCATGTCCATGGTTTATACCATTTCTTTTCATAGTTTTTCACCCATTCTTTACCGTCTTCTACTTTTTTGGTAGCGACATATTTTCTGACTATTATATCCTGGTTTGTTACAACACTCCCTTCCATAAGCTTTAATGGTTCTATTTTAATCCCGCCCATAAGATTGGGATCAATCTCATCTGTAAGGGATTCCAGTTTTCTTTTATATTCATTTAAAAGGGCTGTACTTGTCTTGATCAGATGGTCTCTGACCAGATCTCCCATCTCATTTCGGAAATCCGGCTCCAGCCCGGCTGCAAATCTGTTCAGCCGGTCAATCTCGTCCTCTGCTTCCCTCGGACTTAATTCTTCACCCTGATATGACCGTATTTTTCTTGTGATCCGATTCTGAAACCGCTCAATTATTTTCTCTTCTACTGTCCGCAGATCACCTTCTATATTTTTTAGTGCTTTGTCAACAGAACTTCGAAATTCCTGCGCCGTTTTGAGATCAGAAACTTTACCGGTGATCACATCAATCTGTGAAACTATTTCTTCGTTTTTCCCTTTATTTTTAGCAAGCTCTTTCTTTGTCTCCTCAAAACATCCTACCTCATCCAACTTATGCATAAATGTATCGACAATATTTTTAATCTTTGCTGTCTTCGCATATTTCTGCACATATTGGCGGATTGCTGCCTCAATAGAAACTACTCCTGTATGGATCAGTGCCTGCTTGTAACTGTCATTTTCTTCTATTGCCTTTTCCACCTCGTGCTGCATATTTTTCAAAATGCTGGCTGGAAGCGGTGAAAAATTCTCAAAATGCAAATCATCATTCCGATTCAATTTTCTTACTTTCAACTCTGTTTCATCCAATGTATCTTCATCCAAATCAGCACCGCCCTCTGCGAGCCGGATATTAAGAGCCGGAAGAGCCGCTGCCGGGAACAGATTCGGATTAACAATCCCATGCTTCTTCAAATACATTCTGACACGCGCAAGCGTTTGCTCTGTCTGACCATCTTCTTTTCTTCTATCATCCATCTTATTAACAACAAAAATAAATCTGTCTTTTGATTGTTTTCCACCCACAGACATACTATCAGCTACTCGCTGTAAAAGTGCGTTATCGTCATCTGAGCCAAATGTTCCCTCCATAATGTAGAGCACGAGTGATTTTGAAGATTTTCCCAGGAATTCGCTCTGCACCCGTCTGTGTTCCGGATCTCTGGAGTTATTAGGTCCCGGTGTGTCTATCAGCACCAGAGATACATCTTCAGCCGTTACAAACGGAATATTTCCATTTGCTTTTATCAGCGAGACTTTCTCAGTCTGGTTAAGCCTTTCCATGATCTCCAGAGTCAGATCACTTTGCGTTTCCAGGAGACAGTTCTCCTTGTCGTAAACTTCCGCCTGCCATTTCTCGCTATCTGTATCTTTAATTCTGGTAATAATCGCCGTACATGCCTCCTGTTTTGATGGCATCAGCTTTTCTCCTAGCATTGCATTGATCAGCGTGGACTTACCCGCACTCATTGTTGCAACCACACAGACTTCAAAATCACTGCTCTTCGCATGCTGAAATGCATTTAATATTTCCGGATCCCGCAATTCATCAAACGGTCCCTTTCTGATTTTCTCAAAGACCTCTTCAATAAGCACCTCTTTGTCAGAAGTTTCTTTCGCCGGGATGCGTTCCAGCTTAACGACTATTCTTTCATCTTTTTCATGAGCCTGTACAAATACCTCTGTTAAATCTTCGTAGTCCAAAAGAGTTCCGTGGAATGTAATATCAAATTCAATGTCATTATATTCTTCAATAAGAATGTCCGGGAGATCCTCCACCCATTCCTGCAGCCGGGAACCTCGTTCCGTTTTTTCACGCAGTTTACTGTTCTGTGCCAACGCGCTGCCATCTACTGTAATCTCTGTCTCCAGTTTATACGGATTATACTTGATGAAAATCTTTTTCATGTTTAATTTCCTCCAAACAGTATTTTTTCCAGCCCATAAAGGCCGCATCTTTTTTCCATTTCCGTAAAAATATTATCTGCCGGATCCATCGATACACCGTCATAATACACCGACAGATCATACATTTCTCTCTTAAACTTTCTGCAAAACAGCATATGCTCATCTTCCTCATCTTCGGTAAGCTCATCTTTATAATATTTCCGTTTCAAAAGATAACCAAAATATGCCGACAGCGGACAAATAATAGGATTTTCATATCCCAAACGTGCAAGATCACTCTTTACTCCTACAATACTATCTTTTATATTGTCATCTGCCTGTTTAAAATCATCAAGTTTATTTACCACAAAAACCGTTTTCTCAGGAGAAATATTTTTACGCAGCCACCTTAAATAACTTATTTCTTCATCCGTTCCTAGTTTATTCGCATTGAGAATATAAACTACCTTATCATACTGCTCAGTCATAAGCATCTTTTTGGTAATTTCTCCATGATGCCTGTTTACTGCTGAATTCACTCCTGGAGTATCAATAATTCTGATCCGTCTTATTTTCGAATCTAAAGAACGGAAAAATGATGCAACAAAAATTTCATTTTGCCATCCCATAGACCTGATATAGTCTTCCGAGACATCCAATGATGCATGTCCACTGTGAATATGTATGCGTCCATCTTCAAACGGTTTATTAAGGTAATAACACAGAGCCCCTGTACAAGCTTCCTGTGCTGTCTTTGCCATATTTTTCCCTGTTAATGCATTGATCAGCGTAGATTTTCCAGCACTCATATTTGCAGTCACAACAATTTTAATTTCAGGTTCTTCCAGAAATTCAATATTTCTGTAATATTGCTCAGGAAGATTTTTCAAAAAATAATATTCTGTACCAAGTTTCCTGTTTACAATCAATCCATTCAAAAAATCATCGATTTTTTTGCACTCATTTTCTTTAAGATGCCTTTTAAAATATCGTGACGCCTGTATGGTCATTTTTTTATCCAGACATATAAGCGCGATATCACATAGGAGCATATAACTATATTTTTTTCTCCATTTTAATGCATGCGAGCCTATAAGGGACATAATCGCATTGTCCGCATCTATTTTCGGATTATATTTATATGCTTTATTTTTCAATAGCTGGGTTTTATATTGATCCAGCCGCTGCATAGTTTCTTCAGATTGATCTAACTGCCCGACTATGTATTCCAGCACAGAATAATACAGCGCTTTTAATTTAAATTTTACATGTATCATCGGATGATCATCTATTAACAATGATGATACAAAACATCGGCTATCACATTTCATTATCACATCCTCCATATAAAAGATGCCCAGGTCAAAAGTTCTGAGTCCACATGATTTTGCTCATAAGTTGATGGAAATTCTTGGAATTCATTCTAATATCTCCTCTACATTTTTATTACTGAATCTCCCTGACTCCTTATCCACATATCTACACCTTGTCCAAAAACTTCCGCACCTATTATAAGTCCATCCTTTTCTTTCGATATAATCTCCGCTGTCGGAATCCGATCTAATATTGCATCAACATCTGTTCCGGTATACTTAAATTTAATTTTCTGTAATTTCCCACCATACATAAATTGTATTCGTTTTCTAAATTCTCCCTCTTCAAATCTTTCTGCATATGGGACAGAAAAATGTTCATTTAAGACTTCTAGTTCTTCCAATCTATCAACACGATAAATTGTCGGATACGTATCTTCCGGATTTTGAAATTCATTTTCTTTATCAATATCATCGATAAATGCCGTCATATAAAAATAAAAGTCAGAAAACATAATTCCTACAGGTTTTACTTTTCTCTCAACCATTTCCTGCTTCTTCATTTTTTTATAATGAATTTTCACATATTTCTGATTCATTACTGCTTGTTCCAGTATCCATAAAATATCCAACAGTTTCTTTCCATGATGCAACTCAATATAGTGATGCATTTCGTTTCCAAGCACATCGCGAATCATTTTTTTATCTTTTTCATCAGAGCACAACCCAAGCATTTTATAAATAATGGGGAAAAGTTCTGTTTTCATCAGCGCCCTGCTCTCCAACAATATCTTCCCAACTGCCAGAATCTCCTGCGGCTCCAGATTACTATGATATTTTGTTTCCAATCTGTATCCGCCTTTTTTCTTGTCAAATACAATCTCCTGTATTTCACCGGTCGTATTTTCACAGTTTTGCAAAAAATTTTGAATATCCGCTATGTCACGCTGGATTGTCCTCGGCGCCACTCCATACTGCGATGCTTCATCAAGTTTGTTTATAACCTTCCCCGCTTTAAGCCTTGAATAAATTGATAAAATCCGTTCCGATTTGTCTTCTGCTATCATCCCGCCCTTAAATCCTCCTGCATAGTTTTCTTTCTTGTATTATAAAAACTAGCATGGACATATTCTGTCATCGAAAATATTTTCTAAAGACAATTTTTGTCATCCGATTCCATATTTTGTCCTATGTTAAGACATACTTTTTTGTTTATTAGTATAGCATTATTAATGTCCTATTACAAGACAGGAGCTTTTGAACTATGGCAAGAATTATTGACAGTAAACAAAAAAATATGATCGGGGAAAAAGTACGGGAACTGCGTAAAGAACGTAACATGAGCCAAGCGGAATTATCCGCTAAATTAGAGACATTGGCAATTTATATCTGCCGCGGCTCTATATCACGAATTGAAGATCAAAGTCGGACAGTTACCGATATCGAACTGTACGGGCTGTCACAGGTTCTTTCCACTCCTATTGAAGACTTTTTCAAATAGCAAAATATACTCGTCTGCAGGGATGAATATATAATCACACAATATCCGTAAGCGCCATCCTCATGTAGCTTGCAATTTTAATATTCTTACCACCACACAAAAGAGTAGGCATTGAATCTTCGCCTACTCTTTTTGTGCCGATTTTGGAAAACACAGATTCGAAAAACTATACTCCAATACTAAACATATTGTTTAGAAACGTTATCCTAATCTTATATACTATTTCTTCCTTCTAAACTCCATCCCCTCATACACTCTCACCGGATTTCCTCTCACGATCCGGTTATGTTCCCTCCATGCGGAATGTACCTGTTTCCCGCTTTCCTCTTTTTCTTTCTTCTCCAGGATCGCATTCAGCTTGTTCAGCGCATCCCTTTTATTCGCGAACTGGCTCCTTTCGGCAGTAGATGTCACCGTAATTCCTGTAGGAATGTGAATCAGTCTAACGCCTGTCTCCACCTTATTGACATTCTGACCGCCCTTCCCGCCAGAATGAAAGCGCTCAAAACGGATGTCCTGATCTTTACATACATCCTCCGCCTCCGGTATGATACTCACATCGACAAACCAGTTTTTCCTCTTATGATTCGGTCTGAACGGACTTCTGCAAATCCACTGGATACTTCCTTCCAGCTCAGACAGATCCCTTTCTGTTGAAAACTGTATCGATGTATATCCTCCTGTTATCCTCGATGCATGGGAATACAGAAGCTCTATATCTGAATACTCTTTTTTCAATGCTTTAAACAGTTTACTTACTGCCAGCTCACACTCTGCCGGTCCCTGACCGGAACTGATCTGTATTATCATATCTGCCTCACTTTCAATTTTATTCTTTTCCGGCTTTAAAGCTATATACCGGTTTTAGGATCTCTTTGATTGCTATAGTATCCTTTACCGCTTCCTTTATTTCGCGCAGCCCCCGATATGCAAAAGGAGCTTCATCCAGCGTATCTGCACCTATACAGCTGCTGTAGATGCCCTTCATCTCTTTCTTAAATGCAGATACCGTATATCTTTGTTTTACGTCTTCCCGCTTCATGATCCGACCGGCGCCATGCGGAGCGGAATAATTCCATTCTGCATTTCCCCGTCCAATTCCGATAATGACGCCATCCCGCATGTTGACTGGGATAATTACCGTCTCACCTTCTGCGGCAGACACCGCGCCTTTTCTCAGAATCATTTTTTCTCCGGATGCATCCACATAATTATGGATTGACGAGTGAACCTCCAGAATCTTCCATTTCATTCCCTTGCTCAGTTCATCCAGGATGATTTTTCTGTTCACTTCTGCATACTCCTGTACGACCTGCAGATCTTTTAGATATGCTTCTTTGAGCGCTCCTTCAAGATAAGTCAGCTCATATGGAATATTTTCTTCCTTGTCCTTTATGATCTCCTGTCCTTGTTTCAGATAATATTCCGTGACTTCTTTCCCAAGATACCTGCTTCCGGTATGGATCACCGCATAAAGGTTTCCATTTTTGTCTTGATCCAGCTCGATAAAATGATTTCCGCCTCCAAGGCTTCCCAATCCAAGACGAGCTTTTTCTGCCCGTACAGCTCCGCAGCAATGAAGGCGTGAAAAGTCAAACTCTTCCGCAAACCTGTGTATCTTTCTCCGGATTCTGGATCCCGCCGGTACGCTTTCGCGGATAACCGCATCGAGTTTCTGATACTCTGTCCGCTTCTGCTTTAATTTTGCCATTGTTATGCCGCAGCCGATATCAATACCGATCACATTCGGCAGTACACGATCCCCAACTATCGCAGTAAATCCGATCGTCCCCACTTTTCCGGGATGAACATCCGGCATGATTCTGATCCTGCTTCCCTTAAACGCCTCATTATCGCAGAGCATCTTAATCTGCGAAAGGGCATAATCTTCAATTGTATCTGTGAATATTTTTGCTGATGCATAGATACCATTAACTGTTTTCATATAAATCCTTTCTCTGTCAGTGTTTTTTCGCGCAAAATAGGCGCAAAAAAACATCTCTGAAATCAGAGATGGCAGATTGTCCAGTTATGGCATAAGATATCAGACCAGACCATTTCTATCTGGAATACGATTTGTAAACTGATCTCTCTACTTAAACTGCCCGAGGACAATCCGTTCTCTGCTGTTTACCGTTGTTAATTTGAATAAAACTGTTTTCTGTCTCATAATTGTCCTCCTTTCACTTCCGTGTATATCAGTTCCATACAGTCATTTCTGACTGTTTTTCAGTATATTGTTTCCTCCATGGTTTGTCAATAACCTAGCCAGAAAAAAAATAAATCTGCTATTGGCAACCGTCATTCATTATTAAATATGTTCTTTTCAAATCATCTGTTAAAATCCGTTGTAAAAAAATAAAAACAACTAACAATAAGATAAATTGTTACCGTGGGTAACCGGATTTGTGGGACAAATATTTTTGCAAGGGACCAGATACACGCAAACACACTGTTTCTGGCGGCTTTATTTATCCCACTGAGCATCCGGTTACCTGCTGAATAATGTAATAAATTATAAATACTCTATGGATATTCAAACTATACTAATATTAAATATTATAAGGAAATAATAGTAATATAGATTATTATATTAATATTACTAATATATAGTATAAGAATAATAGTAAAAATTTATCACTTAATAACATTTGAATAAAAATATCAAGATCAACTAAGAAAGAAGGGAAACGATGAGTTATTCAAAAGATTATACAAAAACGTACAAATTTCGTACTACCCCTGCACAGGCTGACGCACTCGAGTCTTATGCCGAAAGCAACAATTATTCAATATCCGAAGCAATACGAAAACTATTATTTAGTGATTCAGACTCCCTGTCTGTCCTTATTCATAAAGAACTGGTAAAACAACAGATATTTAATCTTTTGCAGAATACAAAAATGCCGCGGCAGACAAGAGAAAAACTAATCGAAGAGGTGAACAAAATTGACTGATGCCAATATCAAATTTGTAAATGGGACATACCAAAACACAGACGTGATACATAACACAATTTCTTATATTTTTCATCTTAATAGTAAAAAGCCATTGCCAATCCGCTATTACGGACTGCCAAATATAGGATATCCGCCTGATCCTCAAAAGCTTATTGAAAAATATGAACAAAATTACTATATGCAGAACCCGAAATATATTCCGCCACAGCAGCTCTGGCACATGATTATTACCCTGCCTTTCACTTTAGATGAAGCTTATGGCGATTATTTCTATATGGCAGACAGTATTGCCCGGATCTTCTCTTATGAATACCCGGTCTGTTACTCTTATCACACTGAAAACAAGACAACAGGAAATGAACATTCACATTTTCATTTCATTATCTCAACCGTGAGTTATCTCTCCAATCATCCTGCTCTTGATGAAAACAAAATGACTGATTATCTCGCAAAAATAAAACAGGCTGCCGAAAATTACAATGTAAATCTTACTCTAAAGGAGTGAAAAATCAATTATGTTTGAAACTTACGATGATATACTGACAATTGCTGATATTGCAGAGATCTTAAAGATAGGAACTACACAGGCATATAAAATCGTTCGTTCCGGTCAGCTGAAAGCATACAAAGAAGGAAAAGACTGGAAAATAACGAAGCATGCACTTATCAAATACGTATTGGAACAAAGTCATCTTCACGAAAACTAATTCACAAATAGGAAATATGCATGCTGTATTTTGCTTGCTTAAAGGAACACCGTTTCCGATGTTCCTTATCTCTCAAATTATGGACTGCATTTTCAATCAGACTGATCTTCAGAATTGCATTTCTCCGGCTTCAAATAAACCGGCTGTCTTGTCCCGATGCTGATACTGATACCTGTATCTTCACACTCATCTTCATCATCATATGCATTGTCGGATTTTCCATACAGCACCGCATTTTTTGCCTCACATAATTTCAGACTGCATTTTGATGCCGCCTCTGCTGCACTGTATCTTACCTCGTCAATAATATCCTCTAACATCCACCACAATTAAAATACACCTCCGCTTTCTGTCATAATTTTTCCATACTTTTTCCGTTCCATATTCAGAATATCAAGACGAATGGACATTTTCTGTCACTAAATAAATTAACCTGAAAAATGCGATATTTATTTTCTTAAAGAAGCGATGGTCATTTTATCTTTTTGTCCCTTCACCTCTTTAAAATGGATTGGCTCCTTATGTCCATTGTGCTGCTGTGCATTATGGCGATGATGCTGTATGCGGTGATTGGAGTTGTAGAGAAACTGTATCAGAAACGGATGTGAGGGCTGCGCCTCCAGGTCAGCCGGCTTGAGCCATGCAGCTCGTTTCCGCTTCGCTCCATCTCGCTCACGGGCTGCGCCTCCCTCCCGGCCGGCTTGAGCCATGCAGCTCGATTCCGCTTTGCTCCATCTCGCTCACGGGCTGCGCCTCCCTCCCGGCCGGCTTAAGCCATGCAGCTCGATTCCGCTTTGCTCCATCTCGCTCACGGGCTGCGCCCTATGCAAAAAGGAAAGAGGGGGAGTTCATTCGTGCGAGCACGATGAACTCCCCCTCTTTCCTTTTTGCGCATGACTTAAGCCTAGCCTGCAAATTTGCTCCAGTAGCCCTGGAGGAAGAGGAAGATTATGATTAATGGTATGACGAAGGTTACGTATGGTCTTACCCATTTCGGGAATTTGGGGCCTTCTCCGGCGTTGGCTTCGGAGAGGAAGTTTTTCCAGCCCCAGCCGTAGCGTGTAGTACAGAACAGTACGTAAACCAGACTGCCGATGGGCAGGATGTTGTTGCTTACAATAAAGTCTTCCAGATCAAGGATGGCTGTTCCTTCTCCGAAGGGAGCGAACCCGCTCAGTACGTTGTATCCCAGCACGCACGGCATGGAGAGGAGGAGAATTGCCACAAGATTTCCTGCGACTGCCTTTCCTCTCGAACACCCTGTCAGATCCATCGCAAATGCGATAATGTTCTCAAATACGGCAATGATCGTAGATGCTGACGCAAAAAACATACACAGGAAGAAAATTGCTCCCCACAGCCTGCCGCCTGCCATGGAATTGAAGATATTCGGCAGAGTAATAAAAATCAGGTTCGGACCGCTGTCCGGGTTTACGCCGAAAGCGAAGCTGGCCGGGAAAATGATCAGACCGGAGATCAGAGCAACGCTTGTATCAAGTACAGTAATAGCCACTGCCTCTCCCGCCAGTCTTCTCTTCTTATCTATATAGCTTCCGAAAATTGCCATTGCGCCGATTCCCAGGCTCAATGTAAAGAAAGACTGATTCATAGCCGCAGATATAACTTCCAGAATTCCAGCTTCTTTCATCTTTCCGAAATCCGGCAGGAGGTAAAATTCCAGTCCCGCTCCTGCTCCCGGAAGCGTAATCGCACGAACAGCAAGTATAATCAGAAGCACCAGAAGCAGAACCATCATGATTTTCGTTATGCCTTCGACTCCTTTCTGAAGCCCAAGTCTCACGATTCCAAAACATAGAATCACCACAAATGCCATAAATACAGTCATAAGTACCGGCTGCCCCATCAGTTTTCCGAATTCACCCTCGATCTGGGCCGCATTCATTCCCGCAAAACTGCCTGCAGCCATTTTGTACAGATAAATCAGAAGCCAGCCGCCGATTGTGGTGTAAAACATCATCAGCAGATAGTTGCCCGCCATACCAAGCCACTTATACCAGTGCCACTTCGTTCCCAGCGGCTCCAGTTTATCAAAAGCCATGGCAATACTGCAGCCGGCACCCCGGCCTACCGAAAATTCCATTACCATAATCGGCAGACCAAGAAGTACCAGGCACAGCAGATAGATCAGCACAAAGGCCGCTCCGCCGTACTGTCCGGTAATATATGGAAACCGCCATACATTGCCCAGGCCGATTGCGCACCCGGCCGAAATCAGAATAAATCCCAGACGGGAGCCGAATTTTTCCCTTTTCATAAAGTATCCCTCTTTTCCTTGTATTTATATTGCTTTATCGGGCCGCATCCCCCTCTGGCTGCAGCTGTCTATACTTCAATCAGCTCATACTCCCTGCTGCCAAGCCCGATCTTTTCCGCATGTGCCAGACAGGTCTTCCACTCGCTCTGCGGCGTTGTATTTACAAAATGATCGTGATGATCGCAGAAATCTTTCTCATGCATCCGTTCATCCAGAAGACTCCCGGGTACGGGTTTCTGCGCATTGCAGGCGTCCGCGCAGGCCTGATCGAGAGCAACCGGATCAAAGCCTGCAAACATTCCTACGTCCGGAATAATAGGAACATCATTCTCAGCGTGGCAGTCGCAGTAAGGGGATACGTCCAGAACCAGATTAATATGGAAATTCGGTCTGCCGTCCACTACTGCCTTTGAATATTCGGCGATCTTCATGTTCAGTTCCTTAACTGCTGAAGAATTTTCATTATAGATCGCATCGAAATTGCATGCCCCGAGACATCTTCCGCAGCCTGCACATTTATCATGATCAATCACTGCCTTTTTATCCGGAAATGAAATTGCGCCATGCGCGCAGTTTCTGGAACAGACTTTACAGCCCACGCAGACTTCCGGGTCAACTGTCGGCTTTCCGCTGTTGTGCTGCTCCATCTTGCCGGCACGGCTGCCGCAGCCCATGCCGATATTTTTCAGACAGCCGCCAAACCCCGCCATCTCATGTCCCTTAAAGTGGCTGAGGCTGATAAATACATCTGCATCCATAATCGCTTTTCCGATTTTCGCTTCTTTTACAAGTTCCCCGCCTTTTACCGGAACGCTTACATCATCCGTCCCTTTCAGGCCGTCTCCGATAATAATATGACAGCCTGTTGACAGCAGATTAAATCCATTTTCATACGCAGCGCTTAAATGTTCCAGCGCGTCCTTCCGACGGCCCACATAAAGTGTATTGCAGTCTGTAAGGAACGGCCGGCCTCCCAGTTCTTTTACCACATCTGCCACTGCCTTTGCGTAATTCGGCCGGAGATAGGACAGATTTCCCGGCTCGCCGAAATGAATCTTAATCGCTGTCATCTTTTTATTAAAATCAATATTTCCGATTCCTGCCTTTTTTATAAGTTTCTGAAGCTTTTCCGGTAAACTGGTTCCTGGTTCTGCCCGGAAATCACAGAAGTAGACTTTTGATTTTTCCATCTTTTCCCTCCAAAAAATTATTGCAGAAAGATTTTATTTAGCCACGCGAAAACTGGTTGCCGTCACCGCCGCAGTCAGGTTGCCCAGATCATCTTTTACATCAATTCTGTAATAGCTGGTCGTCCTGCCATTTTTAATACAGACCGCTTCTGCTGTCAGCTTCGTCCCTTTCGCCCGGCTCAGATAGGTAATCTGGGAATCCATCGAAACATACCCCATTTCCTGCCAGTTTGTCGCCACAGCCAGAGCAAAGTCTGCCAGAGTAAAATATACGCCGCCCATCACTGCACCCATAGCATTTTTGTGCCTGTCTTCAATCATCAGGCTGCATTTTGCATAGTGATCATCCACTTCTTCTATATAGGCACCGTTATCTGTTGCAAAACGATCCTGTTCAAACATCTTTCTTACTTCTTCTGATGGCTTCATCTTTGATTCCTCCTGACTGAATTTTCGTATGCATGTACAGCCAAAAATCTGCACACTGACTTTATCAGTATATCATATGATTTCTCTTTGCAGCAAAGAAAAAGCGCAATCCCTGGAATTTCCGGGATTGCGCCTTTTTTCAACCAAGCCGGAAATCAGACTTGAACTGACGACCCCTTCATTACGAGTGAAGTGCTCTACCGACTGAGCTATTCCGGCATGATGTCCGCTTTTTGCGGACCTTGTTATTATATCCTGTTTTCAGATAAATTTCAACTGTTTTTTACTCTTTCTGATTCACATCCTGATCTTTTATCCACTCTGCCTCCGGAGGCCTTTATCAGTCCGGCTTCGGACTGTTTCCTTCACCTGACAAATGCACGGTAAGCTGATTATAAGGAATCTCAATCCCTGCTTTATCGAATTCGGTTTTGATCTGTTCCAGAATGCGCCATCTGGCAGCCCAGTATTCCTCTGTCTTCACCCACGCACGGAGGCCGATTATTACTGCGCTGTCAGCCAGATCAGATACAAAAACTACGATTTCCTCATCCTGAATCACGGACAAATCACTGCGAAGCATCTCCTCTATGAGCCTTTTCGCCTCCTTCAGATCCGCATCATAAGAGATTCCCACCTTCAGATCAAGCTTACGCTCCGGCCTGGCAGTAACATTTGTCAGGCTGTTGCTGGTGAGAATGCTGTTCGGAACAACCACTGTCTGATTATCTACAGTAGCCATCTTTGTATAGAAAATCTGGATCTCCTTTACCGTCCCTTCGATTCCTTCCTGGGTCACCATAATGTAGTCGCCTACAGCAAAGGGCTTCAGAAGGAGAATCAGAATGCCGCCCGCGAAATTGGAAAGGCTCCCCTGCAGCGCAAGACCCACAGCTACGCCGGCTGATGCGATCAATGCGGCCACTGATGAAGATTCTACTCCGAAATTTGTAGCAATCATAAAAACAAGAAGAGCGTACAGACCGAATTTAAGCATGGAATCAACAAACTGCATCACACCCGTATCAGCACCGGTGCGCTCAAAAGAGCGCCGGACAATCTTACGTATCCATTTAATCACTTTCCCGCCTATAAAAAAGAATACAAGAGCGAGGCCGACTTTAATTCCAAAAGAAACAATATTCGGGATATTGTCTTCTATAAACTGAAAGAAACCATTCACTTCTTTTGTCGCTTCCGCAGTAACTTCCGTCGCGGAATCCAGAATATCTGTGACCGATTCATCGGTTGTATTTGCTGCTGCCAGTAACATAGGATCTTCTCCTTCCTGCTTAATCTTTCTTCAGGGCAAGAAACGCGCACAGATTGCCCCTTCTCTCTCCCTGTGCCCTGTGAGAATACAGGATGCTGCTGTTGCAGTGCGTGCACAGATTGGTTACCGCCATATGCTCCGGAAGAATTCCCGCCTCCCGGAATATGATCTCATTTGCTTTCCACAGGTTTAACTGATATTTTCCTCCGGGTTTTTCATAAAAAAGATCTCCCCAGTCCTGTTTGTCAAAAACTTTCTGGAAACGGAGAATCACATCTTCACTGACCTCATAACAGTCCATACATACCGAAGGACCGATTGCTGCCAGTATATCGGATGGATCAGAGCCAAAATACTGCTGCATCTTTTCAATGGTTTTCTGACCGATCCGCCCCACCGTTCCGCGCCATCCGGAATGACTCAGGCCAATGGCCTTTTTTACCGGATCTGCAAAATACAGAGGCACACAGTCCGCATAGGTTGTAACCAGACAGATTCCCGGCACATCGGTTATCAGACCGTCCACATCTGTATAATCCCGTTTCCGGACAATCCCCTTGCCTCTGTCTTCCTCTGTCACAAGGCGTACATTTGTCGTATGGGTCTGCTGTGAAAGCACCATATCGCCGCATTCCACTCCGATTGCTTTTCCGATCCTCCGGAAATTCTCCTGTACCGCCTCCGGACGGTCGCCCCGGTCGAAGCTCAGATTCATGGAGGAGAAGCAGCCTTCGCTCACTCCTCCCAGTCTGGTAGAAAATCCGTGATTCACGATCCCGGAATCCCTCAGAAGAGAAAATTCCAGATATGGGACAGTTTCTCCACACTCGTCGAATATATGCCGATTATCTTTATATTTCAGTCCCAGTTCCACTGATACACCGCCTTTCTGCTCAAATAATCCGTATGCTTCTGTCATGCCTGAAACAGCCGGTTCATTTTTCTGCCGCAGAGCAGATCTTTCTGAAGTATTTATCCCGTAAATGCATTTTTTATATGAGTAACCGCCGTCCCCTCAATGCCGATCACATCAAACCGGCACGGAATACCACTGAGTCGCTTCCCTGTCAGATAATGGGAGGCACATCGGAAAATGGTCTGCTGTTTGCGGTAATCCACAGCTTCCAGAGGACTTCCTTTTCCTCTGCCGGAGCGGTACTTCACTTCACAGAATACCAGACAGCCGCCGTCCTTTGCGATAATATCAATTTCACCGGACCGGCAGCGGTAATTATACTCCAGAATCTCATACCCCATCTGTTCCAGGAAAAATCCCGCTGCCTGCTCATATTTTGTTCCTGTCTGTCTTTTATTTCTTTCTATATTATTAGCTTTTCCCATAATCATCAATTATGCAGGCCGGAAAAACGGATCTGCCTCATTCAGATAAAATTACCGATAAAGCTGTTCCTGTGAATCGGAGACGGTCCCAGGCGGCGAAGCGCTTCGATGTGCTCCGCCGAGCCATAACCCTTGTTCGAGGCAAAGCCATATCCGGGGAACCTGCCTTCATATTCCACCATAATACGGTCCCTTGTAACTTTCGCAATAATGCTGGCAGCCGCAATGGACACGCTTTTTGCATCCCCTTTCACTATGGGGACCTGGGGAATGATAACTTCCGGTATGGTAACTGCGTCATTCAGGAGAATATCCGGCTCTGTTCCAAGCCCGGCAGCCGCTTCCCTCATGGCCTCGTAAGTGGCCTGCAGAATATTGATCTCATCAATTCTCTGCGGAGACACAATTCCCACAGAAACAGCAACAGCTTTCTCCATAATTTCATCATACAAAAGCTCTCTTTTCTTCGCCGACAGTTTCTTGGAATCGTTTACGCCCAGGATCTCACAGTCTTTCGGAAGAATAACCGCGCCGGCAACCACCGGACCTGCAAGGGGCCCTCTGCCCGCCTCATCAATGCCGCAGATCCGTTCATATCCACTGTACTTTCTTTCATAAAACATCATCTCACCGAGACGCGCCCTTTCTTTTTTCAGAGCAGCCTCTCTCCGTCTGTACCGGGCGATCAGATTCTGTACACCTGCTCTGGCGTCCCCGGCATAAAGCCGGCAGAGTTCTTCTCCGCTTTTTTCATCCGCTCCGTCAAATTCCTGTCTGATCTGAGAAATGCTTTTACTCATGTCTGATCACTCCAAATTTATTCAGCGGCCAGATGCGCACCCAGGCCCTTCCCAGGAGATCCTCTCTGTGTATTACTCCCACATTGGCCGCTCTGCTGTCCTGACTGTTGTTCCGGTTGTCACCCAGCACGAAATATTCATCGTCTCCCAGAACTACAGGTTCCTCTGCAATCCCGGCATTTTCCATTACTTCATTGCCATAATGCTCATCCAGCATCTGTCCGTCAATGTACACGTATCCGTCTACGATCTGAACCGTCTCTCCGGGAAGTCCGATAATCCGTTTGATATAATATGTATTCTTCTCATATTTGTATGGGAATACAACAATATCGTAACGGCTTGGATCCCGGAAACGGTATGATATCTTGTCAACAATAAGCTGATCTCCGTCCGAAAGTGTCGTCTCCATGGAAGAGCCGCTCACCTGCGTCCGCTGTCCCACAAATGTGATCACAAGATATGATATGCCTATAATTATCAGAATGTATAATAACCATGCGCCCAGCTCTTTAGCAATACTTTTCTTCATCGGTCATTTCCTTTCTTTCGCCAGCCTTATAAGCTCTGTCATTTCCCGGTTATATCTCCCGGATTTTCAAGTGTAATCCTTCCCAGCCGTCCGTTGCGGAAATCGTCAAGAAGGAGCGCAGACGCTTTCTCTGTGTCAAGTTCACTGCCCCGCACAAGACAATGCCGGCTCTCTGCGATTCTTCTGAGGCACTCATAGGGATCTTCTGCAGGTTCCACAGAGTACTTCCGGCCAATCACTCCTGCATATTCCTTTTCCAGAAACCGGATCAGCTCTGCTGCCAGCTCTTCTGTCTGAAGGATCTCATCCTTGATGGAACCGATAAAGGCCAGTTTGAGGGCAGCTGTCTGGTCTTCAAATTTCGGCCAGAGAATTCCCGGCGTATCAAGAAGCTCCACACTCTTATTCAGCCGGATCCACTGTTTTCCTTTCGTCACTCCCGGTTTGTTTCCCGTCTTTGTACAGGCTTTGCCCGCCAGTGTATTAATAAACGTAGACTTTCCCACATTCGGGATTCCCGCGACCATGGCACGCACCGGACGGTTCAGAATCCCCCTGCGCCTGTCCCGCTCTGTTTTTTCCCGGCAGGCCTCCTGAATCACAGACTGTATGGACTTAATGCCTCCGCCCTTTTTTGAGTTGACCTTAACAGCAGAATAGCCCTTTTCTTTAAAAAATTCAACCCACTCGTCGTTTCTTTTTTCTTCAGCCAGATCCGCCTTATTCAGAACGATCAGTCTGGCTTTGTTTTTTCCCATTTCATCAATATCCGGATTCCTGCTGCTTAAAGGAATCCGGGCATCCACCAGTTCAATAATCAGATCAATCAGTTTTATATTTTCCTGCATCATCCGCCGGGCTTTTGTCATATGTCCCGGATACCACTGAAAATGCATCTCTTCCCCTCCTATATAAATCCAAAGTGGTCTCCGAAACTTGCCACAAACCACACTTTTCCGTAAATCTCATCTTCACTGACCGGGCCTGCGTCCGGACTTCTGCTGTCATCACTGGCCGATGCATTATCACCTATTACAAAATACTCTCCATCGCCCAGCTCAACAGGCGCGGAAGCCAGTCCTGCATATGAAATATCTTCCGCATAAACATCTTCGGTCAGCTGTTCTCCGTCAATAAATATGCTGCCTTCCACAATCTGAATCGTCTCTCCCGGCAGTCCCACAATTCTTTTAACCGAATACTGCTCGCTTCCATCCTGGCTGTAAGCAACAATATCCCCTCTGGCCGGTGAAAACATCCGGTAGCTCAGCCGGTTCACAAGTACTACTTCTCCGTTGTCAAGCGCCGGTTCCATAGATTCCCCGGTATTGCTGACCCTGTATCCAAAGGCAAGTACAAGAAAAACCGCCGCGGCACAGACCAGAATAATCTCTCCGATCCAGCACAGCAGTCCGGCAATATTCACACGTCTGGGCTGACCGTATCCTCCCTTATGATGCTTTCCCCTTCTTTCACTCTCAAACCGAAGATCAGAACGCCTGGAAGATCTTCTGCCCGATGTTCCGGATGTCCCTTTTCGCTTTCTGCTAAACTTCAGTTCCCGCATGACTCCTCCCCGAATTTTTATGAGTATTTCTTATAAGAAAAGGGACAAACTACAAATCTGTAATTGTCCCTCTCATAGTTACCTATTTTACTAATTCTTTCACTTTTGCAGCTTTTCCGACACGGTTTCTCAGGTAGTTCAGTTTCGCTCTTCTTACTTTACCTCTGCGAACAACTTCTACTTTCTCAACATGCGGTGAGTGGATCGGCCATGTCTTCTCAACACCGATTCCATTGGATGTTTTTCTTACTGTAAAAGTAGCTCTTGAACCGCCGCCCTGTTTCTTAAGGACAGTTCCTTCAAAAACCTGGATTCTTTCGCGGTTTCCCTCTTTAATCTTTGCATGTACTCTTACGGTATCACCTACATGGAACTCCGGTACATTCTCTTTTAACTGCTCTGCTTCGATCTTCTTAATGATCTCGTTCATTTTGTGTGACCTCCTTCATATTTGACGTTCTTAACACTCTTCTGTGCCAGAGGACCATCGCTCTTCTTTTCACAACTGTTACAGCTTACCATATTTCTACAGGTTTTTCAAGCCCCAATCAAAGTTTTTTCCCGGCAAGCCATTCCCGGAACCATTCCTTCTCTTTCTCTGTCAGCTCGCACTTTTCCAGAAGATCCGGTCTTCTCTCATATGTCCGGATAATTGACTGCTCCCGGCGCCATTTTTCAATATTTGCATGATGTCCTGACAGAAGCACCGGCGGAACCTTTTTCCCGTGCCACTCTTCCGGCCTGGAATACTGAGGGTATTCCAGCAGATTATCCTGAAAGGATTCAAATTCGGCAGACACGTCATTGTGGAGTACCCCGGGCACAAGTCTGGAAATTGCGTCAACCATTACCATTGCCGGCAGTTCTCCGCCTGTAAGCACATAATCTCCAATGGAAACGTAATCTGTGACAATTTCTTCCAGAACACGCTCATCGATCCCTTCATAATGGCCGCAAAGCAGAATCAGATCCTCTTCCCCGGCCATTTCCTCCGCCATCTTCTGATTGAATACTTCTCCCTGCGGAGAAAGATAAACGACACGCGGACGCTTTTTCTCAGAAACCCGCCGGCTCTCCTGCTCCCGCCCGGCCGTTTCCCCGCCTTCCGCGCACACAGCCGTATCTTCCCGCGCTTCTTCACCGTCAGCGCAGATTTTCTCTGCAACAGCCCTGTATGCCAGATACACCGGTTCTGCCTGCATAAGCATCCCGGCTCCGCCGCCATAGGGATAGTCGTCTACACTCTGATGTTTATTAAAGGCATAATCCCGGATGTTTACCGCCTCAATGGACAGCCGGCCCGCATTGACCGCCCGGCCGATAATACTTGTATTGAGGCCGTCCATAACCATCTCAGGAAATAATGTAAGTATATGAAAGTTCATTTTTTTCTCCTTATAACTGGCCGTTTCGGGCTTTCCGGCTTCTTTATATAAGCCCGCTCATCAGATGAATTCTCATGATTCGTTTTTCCACATCCACGTCCAGAATGCACTGCCGGATTGCAGGAACAAGCACTTCGCCGTGCTCATCCGAGTCAATAATATAGACCTCATTGGCTCCTGTTTCCATAACATCTTTAAGAACCCCGAACCTGCGCTCACCGGAAATCTCCTCATCCGTATATACATCCATGCCGATCAGATCTGCAATAAAATACTCATCTTTCTCCAGTTTTACCGCATCTTCTCTCGGAACCAGAAGGCTTCTGCCTTTATATTTTTCAATGTCATTTATATTATCAATGTCCCTGAACTTCAGAATTACGAACTGTTTGAAAAATTTCACAGACTGAACTTCAAGTTCAAGCCGTTCTTTTCCCGTGTCCAGGAGCACTTTTTTCAGTTTTTTAAACCGGGCCGGATCATCCGTCGTAGGAAAGACTTTGACCTCTCCCCGGATTCCATGTGTGGAGGAAATTACCCCCACCTGAAGAAACTGTTCCATTTCTCCTGTTTCCTTTCTGTTCTTTTCCCCGCGAAATCAGATTCCGTATTTATTCAGTTCTCCGAAATACGCCGGTATGTGAAAAAGAAAGGGGCAGACTCCCCGAAACGGAAAACTGTCCCTCTTTCTCATATCCGCTGAACCGCCGTACCACCGCACGGTCAGCCGCTGCTATACAATATCGACAACAACTCTTTTGTCTTCTTTTGCCGCAGCCGCCTTCACAACGGAGCGGATCGCTTTTGCAATACGGCCCTGCTTACCGATTACTTTTCCCATGTCACCGTCTGCAACATGAAGTTCCAGTACGGTTGTACGGCCTTCCTTCTTCTCATTTACAGAGACTTCCTCCGGATGGTCCACAAGCGCTTTTGCAATTACTTCAACTAATTCTTTCATCTTACGCGTACCTCCGCGAAGTCAACTTATTTCTCAATACCTGCTGCCTTGAAGATTTTTCCTACAACCTCTGTCGGCTGAGCTCCATTGCTTAACCATTTTTTAGCAGCTTCCTCGTCTACCTTGATCGCGCTGGGATCACAGTTCGGATCGTATGTTCCGATCTCCTCGATAAATCTGCCGTCTCTCGGGGACCTGGAATCAGCTACTACGATTCTATAAAAAGGAGCCTTCTTCTGTCCCATTCTTCTTAATCTGATCTTTACTGCCATTTCTTTCACCTCTTAAATATATTTTTCTTTTTGTTTCTTCTGCCGTCAGCCCCGCCGCCTCCGCAGCCTGCCGCCTCCGGCATGATCTATGTGTCAAAAGGGAAGTCTGAATCTGCCCTTTCTGCCACCTTTGCCGCCCATCATCCCCGGAAGTTTCTTCATCATCTTCCTGGACTCGTTGAACTGTTTTACCATACGGTTAACTTCCGCAATATCCACGCCGGCGCCTCTGGCAATCCGGTGTTTTCTGGAAGGATTGAGCAGATCAGGATTTCTTCTTTCTTCCGGAGTCATAGAGTAAATCATGGCTTCCATTCTCGCCATCCTTTTCTCATTTTCCTCCGAATCCAGATCCGGCATCTTTCCTTTTCCGCCAAGACCGCCCAGCCCCGGCATCATGCTCATAATGCTGGACAGGCCGCCCATCTTGCGCATCTGAGCCATACTTTCCAGATAATCATCAAAATCAAACTGGGCTTTCTTCATCTTGTCAGCCATTTTCATGGCCTTTTCTTCATCCATCTCTGCCCCTGCTTTTTCAATCAGAGTCAGGACGTCGCCCATGCCGAGAATACGGGAAGCCATTCTGTCCGGATAAAACTGTTCCAGATCGGACAGCTTCTCGCCCATACCTACATATAAAATCGGTCTTCCGGTTACTGCCTTGATCGACAGCGCGGCGCCGCCTCGTGTATCGCCGTCCAGCTTTGTGACGATTACACCGTCTATTCCGATTTTTTCATTAAATGTTCCGGCTACGTTCACCGCGTCCTGTCCTGTCATGGCATCCACAACAAGGATTGTCTGGTGCACCTCCACCGTCTCTTTGATCTCCTGGAGCTCTGCCATCATATCTTCATCAATATGCAGACGGCCCGCTGTATCGAGAATCACAATGTTGTTTCCGTTTTTCGCCGCATGCTGTACAGCGGCCTTTGCAATATCCGCCGGACGGTTCTTATCTCCCATGGAGAAAACTTCCACGCCCTGCTTCTCCCCGTTAATCTGCAGCTGTTTTATCGCTGCGGGACGGTATACATCACAGGCCACAAGGAGCGGTTTCTTTCCTTTTAATTTAAACTTGCCCGCCAGCTTCGCGGTAGTGGTTGTCTTACCTGCGCCCTGAAGACCTGCCATCATAATAACGGTCATGGCACTTCCGGGCTGAAGTCTGATCTCCGTCGTCTCGGAGCCCATAAGTTTTATCAGCTCTTCATTTACGATCTTGATCACCATCTGTCCGGGATTCAGCCCGTTCATAACATCCTGTCCGACCGCGCGTTCCTGGACATCTTTGATAAATCCTTTGACCACCTTGAAGTTGACATCTGCCTCCAGAAGAGCCATCCTGACTTCCTTCAATGCCGCTTTTACGTCATCTTCCGTAAGTCTTCCCTTACTGCGCAGATTCCGGAATACATTCTGTAGTTTTTCAGTTAAGCTGTCAAATGCCATTCTGATATCCCCTAAATCTTCTTAATTCCACTATATTCTGTAATCTGTCTGCATTACTTCAGACATTCTTCTGTTTCTATAACTCTTCAATAATTGCGTCAGAAATCTTTCTGATCTTTCCCGCGATTTTCTTCGGGTCTTCCTCTCCCCGCTCCCATTCTCCCAGTATTCCGTCAATCTGACTTACTTTTTCCTTAATGGAAAGAAAACGTTCCACCAGGTGAAGTCTGGCCTCGTATCCCTCCAATGCTCTCTGGCAGCGGCGGATCAGGTCGTGAACTCCCTGCCGGCTGATTCCGGCGTCCTGCGCGATCTCGCTGAGCGAGAGATCCTCCAGGACAAACTTTTCATAAATTTCCTTCTGGTGGGGAGTGAGAAGCTCACCGTAAAAATCGTACAATAAAGCCTGTTCTAAAATCTTATTCATCACAGTCACCTTTGCTATCATACATGAAAGCTTTTTGTGTGTCAAGTATTTTTTCTTTACACCTTGCCGGAACTTTTCTCAGCGCCTGTTCAGGACAATTTTCAAAAAGACGAATATTCTTAAATTAAAAAGGATTATTTTATGAAATGGGTAAAACAAACCGTTCATTACTGGTGTAAAGATACCGCAGACAGCAGATATCTGGGAACCGGGATCTGTGCCGCCATTCTGGATACCGGAATCGCCCTGCATCCTGATCTGAAAGACCGGGTCGCCGGTTTCCGGGATTTTACCGGAAGCAGCATAAAATGCCGGGACGACAGCGGACACGGCACACATGTGGCCGGAATTCTGGCCGGAAACGGCATATCCTCAGGCGGGACCTATGCCGGTATGGCGCCCCGGACAGATCTTCTGATCGGAAAGGTTCTGGACCGGGAAGGGAATGGCAACGTAGACAATGTAATCAGCGGCATACAGTGGGTTATGGAGTCAGCCGTTTCCTGCGGAATCCGCATTGTCAATATATCTGTAGGCACCCAGCCGGATCTCGCGCAGTCTCAGAAAGACCGGCTGCAGAAGGCTGTGGAAGAACTGTGGGATATGGGCCTGATTGTGGTTGTCTCCGCAGGAAATTACGGCCCCCGGTCGGGTACGGTAGTCGTCCCCGGAAACAGCAGAAAAGTAATTACCGTCGGTGTCCCGGACTCTCCTTCTTCTTTTTCCAGATCCCGCCGGGAACGAATCAACTATTCCGGCAGAGGACCTACGAATGAGTGTGTCATCAAGCCGGATATTTTTGCCCCCGGAACCGGAATTCTAAGCTGCAACTCCCGATTTTCTTTTCCCGGTGAGCCGCCTTATATAATGAAAAGCGGCACTTCTATGGCCACGCCCGTTGTGTCAGGCGCTCTCGCCTGCCTCCTGTCAAAATATCCTGATATGACAAACGTGGAGGTAAAACTTAAGCTCAGAGAATCCTGTATGAAAATCCCCGGAACCGAATCCGGCTGGGGCCTGCTGAATGTGGAGCAGCTGATGCAGGCCTGACCGTGCAGAAAGAGTCCGGAAGAGAATCCGGCAGTCCGTTTTCACAGGATGAAAATTTCCTCCGGCCATAAGGCACACTTTTCCTTCTGACGCATAATATAAAACTGTAAATAAACCTAAATGGAGGATTTAACATGAGTGATTTAACTGCTACAAACTGCGGATGCGGATGTGACAACGGAAACGGAATGTCTTCCTGCCTGTGGATTATCCTTCTGCTTTGCTGCTGCGGCGGATGTGGCGGCAGCACATTCAGCGGCAACGGATGCGGCAATGACAGCTGTCTGTGGATCATTCTCCTGCTCTTCTGCTGCGGTGGATTCGGCAATAACGGATGCGGATGCTGATCTGACAGCTCATTATGACAAAACGGGGCGTGCTTCTGCTGCACGCCCCGTATCTTTTTATTTATCCTTCTGTGCGCCGGAAATTCCCGGCTGAGATTTGTTTTTCATTTCTGTTTCATTTTCGCGTTTTTCTCCGCCGTTCCTGTCTTTGTCAACACGCCGTTTCAACATACAGTCTTCGTCAATTTCATATACGGCGTTTCCATCAATAATCAGTTTTCTTCCCATAGCATGCTCTGTCCTTTCTATTCTCTTTTCCTATATTTTTATAGTATGATTTCTTCAGGAAAAAGAAACTTTCGCGTTCCCTCAGGCACCAATGTTATGCCGTATTATTATTTCTCCGGATGTATATTTTTATTCCCGGTTACATATATATTTACAACGTGACAATCAGGAGCGGCTATGGAAAAGAAACCACCGGAACCAATGACACCTTTTGATGAACTTGTAACTTCACCTGTTCTTCAGGCCGTGAAGCTTCTCATTCCGTACACTCCTGCGTCCGGAAGGCAGATGCTTGCCGCCTTTGTCAAGGTGCAGGAACTGCGCCATACACTTTATCTTTTCAGTGAAAGGCAAAGCGGCATCCGTGCACAGGCGCTGGACAGAACGCCTGCCTCCCTGTTCGGCATTCTGACCAGTCTGAAACCCTATCTCTCCCGAAGAGATACCGAAATGCTGGATATGATTATAAACCTGAAAGAAATCATGGAAACAGCAGAAATGATGAAAGAATCTGCCGATTATTCCAGCGGAGAAGAGGGATTTTCTCCCATGGATCTGGTCATGGGTATGCTTACCCCTGAACAGCAGGAGACCTTCCGCATGTATAATGCCATGTTCTCTCAGACAGCAGACAATGACGGGAAAGGAGATGATGCGGATGAACGAATGGATGAACAATCCTCAGATACAGGGGATGGATCCGGCCAAGCTGGAACTGATTAAAATGGCTGCATCCAGAACCTCCGGAAAATCCGGGCGGGAGCTGGCTCCCATTATGCTGGCTCTTATCACAAATGCAAACAAACAGGGAATCCGGTTTTCACCAGATGAGGTCAGCCTTATCCTTGAAATAATGAAAGAAGGGAAAAGCAAAGAAGAACAGGAACAGATAGACAGAACCGTAAAAATGACCAGCTCCATCTTCCAGAAGCATAACAAAAATTGAATTTGCGGGTGAGAAAGCTTCCGCCGGGGAGTACGGGTATGGTGCCGGAGAGCACGCTTTCGCGCGGAACGCGGCACAGCGGTACATAAGAGCGCAAAGGACGCGCTCTAAGTGCCGGCGCCGCTTTACGGCTCTCCATCACCATACCCGTACTCCCCGGCTGCGTTTTCCACACCCACAATTTTAAATTCAAACAGGAAGAAAAGAAGGCAGAACTTTATCGACCGGCACGGCGCTGTATCCTGTAGTGCTGCTATGAAACAGATATATATTCCGGTTTTCACAACGGACAGCTGGAAATGAGTTGATCACAGCCAAAAAAGTTCTGGCTTCTCTTTTTTGTCGAATTTGAAATTTTCGGTGACAGTGCTGGCTGGATGAGAGCAGAAAACAGCGGGATACGGACGGATGGATGCGCCTTTCCGGGAAAAGTGGGGTGGGAATCCGGCGACTTTGGAATGGCCGTAGTAAAACTTAAAACCGGAAACCCGGCGTTAAGATTCACAATGGAACTGTCCGCGCGGAACGCAAGTTTCCATTGTGAATCTTGTTTTTAGCCGGATTTCCGGTTTTTTAGTTTTACCAGGTTATGGAACGGAGCTGGATTCCCACTCCACTTTTTCCGGAATACGTTTTTCATTTCATTATATCCCGGTGTTTTCGGACTCTTTTCATCCCCCATGTCCCGGATAAATTCAAATTCAGAACCCTTCTGTTTTTCTTCTCATCCGCATTTCTCTTCTTTTCCCGGCCGCTTCCCACTCTGCTTTTTCGGACTCTGTTTCCACGGCAAGTCTGGGCACTCTCTTCGGCCTGTCATTTTCATCCAGCGCTACCATCGTAAAATATGCCCTGTTGATGGGATGACGGGTGCCGTCTTCCAGATTCTCTACATAAGTGTCTGTGCGGACTTCCAAAGATGTATTGCCCACATAGGTGACTTTTCCTATGATTACAACCATCTCTCCTTTATACGCGCCGTGAATAAATTTCAGATTATCTACTGAGGCGGTTATCACATTCGATCTTGTATGGCGCTTCGCGACCAGCCCCGCCACTTCATCCAGCCACTGCATCAGAACCCCGCCGAACAGCCGGCCTGCCGCGTTTAAATGATTTGGCCTGACCATATGGACTGTTTCAACCAATGAATCCTGTACATGCTTTTCTTCCATATCTATATCTCTCCAATCTTTTTTCTGATTATTTTCTGTAAGTTTCCTTTCTGTTTTCTCTGACAGTTTGTATTATAGTCAGTCTTCTCCGCAAAAACAACTCTGTACTTTGCAAAAAACATCCTGTATCATAAAAAATAATAAAATGCAGAACAGGAGAATCAACAGCATGCAGAACATCCGCCTCACCCTTCAGTACGACGGAACACGGTATCTGGGATGGAGCCGTCCGGAAAAGAACGGACAGCACAAAAGTGTTTCCTATAAAATTACAGAAATTTTAAAGAAACTTACCGGAGAAGATATTATTCTCTTCGGAGGAGCAAAAACGGATCCCGGAGTGCATGCCCTGGCACAGACCGCCAGCTTCCGCACAGCCTCCGGCCATTCTCCCGGGCACTTCCGCGCAGTCCTCAACGAATACCTCCCCCGGGACATTGCCATTCTGGCCGCTGTATCCATGCCGGAGCGCTTCCGCGCGGATTTAAACGCAGTCAGCCGTACTTACGAGTGCCGCATCTGCACAGCGCCGGTTTATGATATATTCACTGCCGGATATCAGACCCACATTTTTCCGGCGCCGGATGTGGAAGCTATGAAACAGGCTGCAGATTTTCTTACCGGGAAACATGACTTCCGGGCATTTACTCCTGTAAAGAAGAAAAAAGGAACTGTAAGAAATCTCTGTGCCATCTCCTTCCGTCAGACAAAGGAGCTGCTAACCATCCGCATCACGGCAGATGATTTTCTCTGTCAGATGCCTGCGGTAATCGCCGGTACTCTTCTGGAAACAGGCCGCGGTCTGCGCGCACCGGAAAGCATACAGGATATTTTCACAGGTACAGAAAAAGCAGGCGCCCCTCTGGATGCAAAAGGACTCCTGCTTCAGGATATTCAATACTGAATATCTTTTTTGCCGTTGTTTCTATAACACCAGCCCTGCGATATGATAAGCAATAAAGCTTACCACCCATGCAGTCACAAGCTGGAACATGATAATGCCGAATGTTATTTTCTTGCTTCCCACCTCGCGGTTAATGGTAGCAATGGTAGCCGTACAGGGCACATACAGCAGACAGAACACCATCAGCGCATAGGCGTTTGCAGCGCCGAATCCCATGGTGCCAAGCAGCGCCGCCAGCTGTTCCATGCCTGCCCCGCCGGTAATATTATTCACGCCGAAAAGCACGCTGCAGCTTGAAACAACTACTTCTTTTGCCGCAATTCCGGAAATCAGCGCTACAATAATCTGCCAGTATCCAAGTCCCAGCGGCCGGAAAACAGGTACAACCGCCTTTCCGATTATAGAACCGAAGCTCTCGGAAATGTCCGTTACATATCCTGACGGTCCGAAGTTCAGCAGCAGCCACATAACAATCGAAGCAAGGAAAATCACGGTTCCGGCTTTTGTCAGATAATCCTTCACCTTTTCCCACACATACACCGCAATCGTCCGGGCATTCGGCGTCTTATATTCCGGCAGCTCAATCAGAAGAGAATGTTCCGCCCTGCTGCCGTCAATTTTTGACAGAATATAAGCTGTCGCTATCGCTACCACAATTCCGAGAAGATACATGGAATAGCATGCAATCATGGCATATTTTCCGAAAAACATAGAGGAAAACAGCACATATATCGGGAGTCTGGCGCTGCAGGACATAAAGGGCGTTATGAGGATTGTTTTCAGCCTGTCACGGTTATCCTCAAGTGCCCGGGACGCCATAACTGCCGGAACCGAACAGCCAAATCCCAGAAGCATCGGCAGAAATGCCCTGCCGGAAAGTCCCAGTTTGCCCATGATTCCGTCCATGACAAAAGCGACTCTCGACATATAGCCGCTGTCCTCCAGAAATGCCAGAGCAAGGAACAGGATAAAAATATTCGGCAGGAAAGTAAGAATACCGCCCACACCGGAAATAATTCCATCCACAAGCAGGGACTGAAGCGCGGGCGCCACACCCCATGCCTCCAGGGCAGAACCTGCGGCTCCGGTAAGGAGTTCAAGTCCTGTCTCAAAATATCCTTTCAGCCAGTCGCCGATTGTAAAGGTAAGGAAAAACACAAGCGCCATAATTGCCAGGAAGACCGGAAGCCCCGTCCATTTTCCTGTCATAACCCGGTCGATCCGGTCTGTCCGCTGCTCTTTCTCACTCTTATTGGCAAGCGTTTCCTCTATTACTTCCTCTATAAAATCATATTTCTGATTTATAATTTCCTTTTCATAGCTCTGACCGTCCGGCCATTTCAGATCAACCGGATATTTTTTCAGCACTGTCTCATCCTGTTCCAGCATTTTAATGGCATGCCAGCGCATATTATTCATATCCGGATATTTTTGCCGGAATTCCGCAATAATCAGGTCAATCTTATCTTCAATCTCATCACTGTAAACCATGGCATATTCACTGTGATGATCATGCTGATGGCCGGTCTTGTCAGAATGATGGTGAATAAACGGTCCCTGTTTCGCATATTCATTGTGGTGCGCAACCGCATGCATCAGGATTCCAAGTCCGCTCCGCTTTCTCGCCGAAACCGGAATTGCCGGAATTCCCAGCATCTCCGGAAGACGGTGAAGATCGATTTCCATTCCTCTTTCTTCCACCACGTCCATCATATTAAGTGCCAGCACAACCGGTTTCCCCAGTTCGATCAGCTGCAGGGTCAGATACAGATTGCGTTCCAGACAGGAGGCATCCACCACATCCACAATTACATCTACCTCATCGCTCATCAGGCACTCTCTTGTCACCTTTTCTTCCATTGTATAAGAAGTCAGACTGTATGTACCAGGCAGGTCAATCAGCTTGAATTCCTGCCCTTTATAAGTTGTTTTTCCTTCTTTTTTCTCTACCGTAACGCCGGGCCAGTTGGCCACTTTCAGATTGGCTCCCGTATAAGCGTTAAATAAAGTAGTCTTTCCGCAGTTCGGATTTCCCGCGAATCCGACATTAATCACTCTTCCTGTCATGCTGCTGCCTCCCTAACAATAATATGGTCGGCAATGCGCTTTCCAAGAGCAAATCTCGTCCCACGGAACCGGACGGTCAGCGCTCCTTTTTTATCGTTGTTCAGCACTTCTATGCGGGAGCCCTCCGTCAGTCCGAGAGCCTCCAGCCTCCGTTCCAGATTCTGTTCAAGGTCAATTTGCTCGACAATATACACCTTGTTGTTTTTTCCTTCTTTCAGTCTCATCAGCTCATCATCCTTCGTATATTCCGTCTGTATTTCATGCGTCTGCCGGAAAGCACTGTGTCATGTCTGACTCCGGCCAGCGCACATAGAACGCCCGGGAACCCCGGGCAAAATGATATCGATAATAATTATCTATAAGCATTATATATGTTTGCATGCCAGAAGTCAATTACAGGTCAGGGACCTCAATCTTCCGTATTTCCCTGTCATAGGTATATATCCCGTTTATCTCCTCTTCAATATCGGACCACTGCGTATATACACTGGCGCACAGACCTTCCGGGATCAGTTTTTTAACCTTTTTCATAAGCTCTGCATATGCACGGTTCAGACTGTCCCTGTCTTTGTACGCACTGTAGCCATACAGCTTTTCACAGGCACTGTGCCCCTCCTGCCGGAATGTATATCCGCCGATTTCCGAGAGCGCCACAGCCCGGTTTTCATCCGGGACTGCCTTCAGGGCAAAGAAATAGTTATGAATGCTTTTCAGATCTCCTCCTCCCTGATCAAACCAGCCGCTTGCCTGGTCAATCAGCCTGGACGGATCCAGTTCTCTTACAAGTCCGGTTAACTTTTCCGTCTGAAATTGTCCCCAGCCCTCATTAAATATTACCCACACCGCAACAGCCGGATGCTCTTTCAGAATACGGATGGTTTCTTTTACCTCCCGCACAAACTCCAGCATCCCGTTTCTGTCCTTTCTTCCAAAAAGTGCCGGGTGTGTATCCTTTATTCTTATATTTCTCCAGGACAGAACCGTCGCCGCATAGGTAACAAACCAGCGTTTATACTCTCCGCCTCCGTTTACCATGTCCTGCCATACAATCATTCCCATCCGGTCACAGTGATAGTACCATCTCTGCGGTTCAATCTTCAGATGTTTGCGCGCCATATTAAAACCTGTCTTTTTCATTTCCCGGATATCAAAAATAAGGGCCTCATCTGAAGGCGCCGTATACAGTCCGTCCGGCCAGTAGCCCTGATCCAGTACGCCGTTCTGAAATACCGGCGCGCCATTCAGACAGATCCGCAGGATTCCCTTCTCATCCCGTTCTGCAGAAAACCGGCGCATGGCAAAATAACTCTCCGCTCTGTCCTGTCCCATGATTATAGTAAAGGAATACAGATACGGCGTTTCACAGGTCCACAACACTATGTCATCCATTTTAATTTCCAGGCGTTCATTGGTCTTCCCTGAAGCACGGACGATCTCCCTGTCTTCCCCGCTCTGCATCCCGTCTTTTACAGCATCCTCCGGCATTCTCACAGGCTCTTCATATATCCGGGGCTTCTGAATCCGGATTTCCACCGGCCTGTCCTCATCTGCTTCTACTGTAACAGTCACAATTCCTTTTTCTATGTCCGTTTCTGTGCTTACATCCTTTATATACTGTTCCGGCACTTCTTCCATCCAGACCGTCTGCCAGATTCCGCTCTGAGCCGTATAAAACATTCCGCCCCGTTTCAGCCGCTGTTTGCCGCGGGCGTGCCAGGAAGTCTCTGTCAGATCTTTTACCGACACGACAAGCTCGTTTTCCCCGTCCGTTACCAGCTTCGTAATATCTGCCGAAAAAGGAAGGTATCCTCCCGTATGCCGGGCTGCGCGCCTCCCGTTTATTAAAACCACGCAGGACTGATCCACTGCACCGAAATGAAGCAGCAGACGCCGGTCATTCTTCTCCTTCCATCCTTCCAGCCGGAAGCTTCTTCTGTACCACAAATACTCCTCCGGCTTCAGCTGTCTGGACACGCCGGACAGAACACTTTCCGGCGAAAACGGCACAAGGATTTTCCCCTGGTATTTTTCCGGCTCTCTGTATTCTTCTGTAAATCCATACTCCCAGTATCCGTTCAGATTGGTATAATTCTCTCTCACCAGAAGAGGCCGGGGATATTCCGGCAGCACATGTTCCGGATCCATCTCCCGTCCCCATCGTGTATACAGCTGTTTCACCTCTTCACCTGCTTTCTTTTCTGCATTGTCTTCTTCGCTTATTATATCATACAGAATGAAAAGAGAGCTCCGGAATACAGCATTTCCTTTTCATCTGCGGATTACCGGCATAACTCCGGCAGTCTATTTGTCATTTTCCCCAAAAGAAAACCGGTTATACGAAATAATGTTTCCCAAATGCAGATGCCGGAACTGCAGCTGTATAAGACATCATACTGCTGCGATTCCGGCATCTGCTGCACTATATAAATTTGGAAGAAGTTGAAAAAACCTGTTTTTCCTGTACTTCAGTGATTATCTCTGTGTTTTCCTTCGCACAGCCGTTACGCCTGCCGTACCCGCTGCTGCCAGAAGAACTGCCACATAGAGTCCTACCGGACTGTTGTCCCCTGTTTTCGGTGCTTTGCTTCCAGAACCGGTCTGATTTCCGCCGTCCGTATCTCCGCCGTTTCCGCCGGCAGGATCTTTTCCGTCATCCGGATTCTGTCCGTCGTCCGGGTTCTGTCCGTCATCCGGGTTCTGCCCGTCATCCGGATTCTGTCCGTCGTCCGGGTTCTGCACGTCATTTTCTGTCAGTCTGTATGCCGCAACAGTTCCCGATACTTCACATGCAGCCAGCAGATAGGCATTGCCGTCCGCGCTGTCCTCAGCCGGAATAAAGCACAGTCCCTCCGGAGAGTCATCTCCCGCGATATCTTCACTGAAATCTCTGGAGTTAATATAATTTACAAAGGTACTGTTCTCCGGATCAGTGATATCATAGACCATCACGCCGCCGACTCTTTCAAGTCCTACAAACGCATAAGTTTTCTCACCTGCGGTTCCGACTGTCACACTTTCAGACTCCGGACCTTTCTTTCCGGAACGGTCATCGATCGTTTTATCGTCATTGGAACAGTTGAAATTGTCCGGAACGTATTCCGCTGTCTTTTCTTCAAAATCGCTGCCGCTTCCGTACACTTCGGTCAGACCGTTTTCATCTGCCTTGTACACGGTAAAGGAACGTCCGCCAAAGAGGTAATCCGTACCCTCATCCAGGCCGTCATAATCGCTGCTGTCAAAGAATACTACTTTCCCGCTCAAGCCGCTGTTTTCTGCTGTAATCTTTCCTGTCGGGGAAGTCTCTCCGTCCTTGAAGTCCCGTTCGTCTTCATTGAGATAATCTCCCCATTCTCTGGAATCTCCCTCATTTGCAGTCACAAGGTAATCTGTGCCGTCCACAGAGTAAAGAGCGATTCCGTCCGGCATGCGGATTCCTTTCAGGGACTCATACGTCTTCGGATTGTACGCTTCATCTTTTTTATCAATATCAACCGTTGTTGTACTGTAGTCTTCATAGCCAGCGGAGTAAATTCCTGTAACCTGAAGGCTGGCCAGATCAATTACCGCAATGGCGTTTGCTTCCTGCAGCGTTACATATGCCGTATTGTTTCCTGCCGCAATGTACTCCGGTTCCAGGTCTGCCGACGGAGCCGTATCCTTTTTCAGCACAATTCCCGCGTCTGTAAGAGTCTGTCTTGCCTCTGCGCTGTCATACGCCTCAAATCCCACATTTGCCGCTGTACCGTCTGCCAGAGAGATAACGGTTACTGTTCCCGCAGGATCTGACACGCCTTCTCCATATCCTTCTCTCGGTTCGCCTTCATTTGCCGTCAGTATTCTGCTGTCATCCGGGGTAAATGTTACCATATCCGGCTGCACCCCGGTCTCATATGCCTGCTCAAATGTCAGCGTTCCGTCCTCATTGCAGGTGAATACCGCCACACGTCCGTTATCCGCATATCCTTCTGCCTGAATTGCCGCTGCGAGTTTCGTGCCGTCTGCAGAAACCGCCACCGAAGTCATATCCCCGTATGTAAATCCTTCGCAATTCTCTTCAATGATTGATTTCACATCAATATCATTGCCGTCCAGCAGGTCGATATTCTCTTTATTTTCCATGTCTTTTACGGCAATCGCTGTCAGATTTCCGGTCTGTCCGTTTACCGCATAGGCCCATCCGGTTACTGTATTATAGTCTACAATCTCCATAACACCGCCGTCTGCATTTGTCATGCCTGCGTCATAGCGTGCATCCTGAACCAGATCCAGAGAAGAATTTCCGTTCTCGACACCTGTCGTCTTCATGCCGCCGTCCGTATTCTTCGTTACGCTGAAAGAATCGATCAGTTCACTTTCCGGTGCCGTGCTGTCGCCGGAAAGATTATATACATTGACAGAAATCTTGTCCCCGGTCACATCGAAGACCGCGTAGCTGGGACTGTATTCCTGGTTCCACTCCTGATTCCCGTAAGGAAGATTTCCTGCAAGATAAGCCTGGGATCCGGTCTCGCCGTTTGCAAGAACCGGGAAATCTGCATTATTCTCTTTGTCCACTTCCGCAAACGGAGTATAATACTGCATATCAGAGCAGCAGTTTCCGGTCAGATAAATCGTTCCGTCCGGATCATGGAAAGTATCCAGCCGTTCAGCATTTCTCTGTCCGTCTTTGAGCACGTAACTTCTGGAATATACGTGATCATGTCCGCCCAGGACGAAATCTACGTCAAACTCGTCCATCACTTTTTCGAATCCTGCATCTACATAGTTCTCAATATCGGAGTCTGCCGCATGCTTTGCTACAGTCTGGGTGGATTTATGATGGGTGACAATCAGCCACTGATACTGACCTGCATATTCAGAAGTCGCCGCATTCAGCGTAGTTCTGAAATTTTCCACGATTGCCTCTGCCTCGGAGTTGTCCTTGGAAGCGCTGGGCACATTCGGATTGTCTGCGTTTTCCTCATCGTTTCCTCCCGGATATGCTCCGGTATTTAATGTAACAAAAAGTACATTATTATAGAGGTAATAGTAATTTCCTTTTGTTTCCATCTCCCGGCGCTCCGTAAAATCATACTGGCCTTCCGCATTCGGAGTCACGCCGTTGGACTCGGAATTGTTCGCAATCTCATCCGCTGTTGCCTGAATGTAGTTTCCGTGGCTCTGGCTTGTGCCGTTATTCTGTCCCCGGAATGTTGTCTGTACCTGCTCAAGCTGTCCGTTCTCATCCACGCCGTCAACAGACATTTCATTCGGCAGATTGAAGTGATCCGCGAACATGTAGTGTCTGTCATGGTTGCCCACTGCCGGAGCATATGCGATGGATGTCATCTCCTCCGGAGCAAAAAATGCCTCGTACTCACTGGATTTTCCCCAGCTCTGGTCTTCCACCTGATCTCCTGCGGATACTACAAGGCTGACACCCTCTGCCGCAAGCTTTTCCATCATGGCAGCCCAGCCGGTCTGGTTTGTGCCGTCCGAGGGATTCCAGCCTCCGTTATTTGTCTCTCCGCTTTCTTTGATCTGCGGGTCACTTGTAAATCCAAAGGAAAATTCATCTGCCTTTGCAGTTGTATACGTATATGCCTCTGACCATGTCTGGCCTCCGTCATAGGAAATCTGGTATGAATAGGACGTATCCGGTGTCAGTCCGCTCACTGTCGCCTTGCATACCATCTTTCCTGTATCCGTGTACTTCCCTGTATCCAGTTTGGTAGGCGCTGTCAGTTCGCTGACAATTGCCTCCGCGGTAATATCACCAAATTTCACCATTGCCTGCTCTGTACCGTCCGGCGCATACCAGTTCAGATTGACGGATGCTGTTGTCGCACCCGGCTGGACTGTCAGATACTCAACAGAAACATCCCCCGCAGTCTGAGTATCAGGCTGCGCTGATACGCTCATTCCCTGTGTGCAGAGCATCGTCGCTGCCAGTGCGGCCGCAGCAGTTCTGTACCACATTTTTTTCATAAATAAATCCTCCTGAATAACAATTGTAAATGATTGCCGGAAGAAATTATAAAAAAATATTGTTAAATCTATATATAAACTATGTAATAATTTATGTTAGATCAATACGGTCTATTGTTTTCACATATCAAAAGTTTCCACCAACGGCGACGAACTGGAGCCTGCTCCGTCCTTTTATGAATAACAGAAACCAGCGGAAGTTTTCCGTTAAGTATCTCTGCTTTCCGTCTGAAATCCGACAGAAAAAACTCAGAATTCCGGAAAAAATATCAAGACCTGAGATGAAACTTTCTGTGCACAGTAAGTTTTCATCTCAGGCCTTTTGAATTTATTTTGCCAGATCCGGTTCTTTCTCCGGCAGTCTTCCGTACAGTCGTGTAACTCTTTTTATTTCTTTTGCCACGTTTTCGTTAAACTGTCCTTTCTTCATTCTCCATACCCAGTTGCCTCCCAGAGTGGACGGTGTATTGATTCTTGCGCTGCCATCCAGTCCCAGATAATCCTGCATCGGGATAACGCACAGATCCGCCACACTGCTCATGGCCATTGCAATGAAGTCTGATGTAAGGGTATCCTCATCCAGTCTTGGCTTGCACATGTATTCTTTTGCAAAATCCCTTGCCTCTTTCCCTACTGTATGATACCAGCCTCTGGTTGTATCGTTGTCGTGAGTCCCTGTATAAACCACACAGTTTGTGGGATAGGTATGAGGCAGATAGTTGGAAGACTCTCTTGCGTCAAACGCAAACTGAAGCACTTTCATTCCCGGGAAGCCGCTGTCCTTAAGCAGTTTCAGCACGCTTGGCGTTAAAAAGCCCAGATCCTCGGCGATAATTTCCGGTCTGCCCAGTTTCTCCTCAATGGCACGGAACAGATCCATTCCCGGCCCCGGCATCCATTTCCCGTTTACCGCTGTATCGTCTCCATAAGGAATGGAATAATACTCATCGAATCCCCGGAAATGATCGATCCGCACAACATCATACAGTTTCAGACAGTACGCGATTCTCCTGATCCACCACTCGTAGCCTGTCTTTTTGTGATATTCCCAGTCATAGAGAGGATTGCCCCAAAGCTGTCCCGTTGCGGAAAATGCATCCGGCGGACACCCGGCAACTCCGAGGGGATTGTTGTCTTCATCAAACTGGAACAGTTCCGGGGACGCCCACGTATCCGCACTGTCAAAAGCCACATAAATCGGAATATCTCCGATGATCTTAATTCCCTGTTTATTGGCGTATGCATGGAGTTTTTTCCACTGTCTGTCAAACTCATACTGCTGGAATTTATAAAAAGCAATCTCCTCTGCCAGCTCTTCTTTCGCGGCTGCCAGCGCAGCCTCATCTCTGGTTCTGAGAGGTGTTTCCCACTCTTTCCAGCTGATGCCGCCGTTTCTGTCCTTTATCGCCATGTACAGACTGTAATCGTCCAGCCAGTCCGCATTTTCCTCTGCAAATGCCTCATAATCCTCATTTTCCCGGAACCGTTCAAACGCTTTTTTCAGCGCTTTAAAACGGGATTTGTAGATTTTTTCATAATCGATACACTCCTCCTGATCTCCGAAATCATATGCCTTGCACTCCTTTTTTGTCAAAAGTCCTTCTTTGACCAGTGTTTTCAGGTCAATGTAATAAGGGTTGCCGGCATATGTGGAGAAAGACTGGTATGGGGAATCCCCATAACCAGTCGGCCCAAGAGGCAGAATCTGCCAGTAGCTCTGTCCCGCTTTTTTCAGCAGGTCAATAAATCTGTAAGCTTCTTTTGAGAAGCATCCGATCCCGTATTTTGACGGCAGTGAAAATACCGGCAGTAAGATTCCGCTTGCTCTTTTCATATCTTCCTCCTTATCCGCACATTTTATAAGTGCCAGATATCTCTGTTGTACTCTTCAATGGTTCTGTCCGAAGAGAAGAAGCCTGCTTTTGCAATATTAACCAGAGTCTTCTTCGCCCACTCTTTTCTGTCCGCGTAAGCTCCCAGTGCCTTTTCCTTTGTCTCCTTGTAAGAATCAAAATCAAGAAGCGTCATGAACCAGTCTTTATTGATCAGTTCTTTCTGCAGTCTCTCCAGATTTTCTTTACATCCCACTTCCAGCATCTCGTCGCTTGTTATAAAATCAATTGCCGCTTTGATCGCCGGATTCTTCTCATAGTAGTCTTCTGCCACATAATCCGCTTTTGCGTAGTGCTCAATAACCTCGTCGCTGGATGCTCCGAATACGAAAATATTGTCGTCGCCCACGCACTCATGAATTTCCACATTTGCTCCGTCCTCGGTGCCAAGAGTTACAGCTCCGTTCAGCATGAACTTCATGTTTCCGGTTCCGCTGGCCTCTTTGGATGCGAGAGAAATCTGCTCGGAAATATCGCATGCCGGAATTAATTTTCCTGCTTTTGTAACATTATAGTTTTCTACCATAACAACTTTCAGATACGGACTTACTTCCGGATCATTGTTGATGATCTCCTGCAGGCAGAGGATCAGATGAATGATATCCTTGGCGATCACATAAGCCGGAGCCGCCTTTGCGCCGAAAATGGCTGTAACCGGAGCCGCCGGAATCTTTCCTGATTTGATCTCCAGATATTTGTCAATAATATAGAGTGCGTTCAGCTGCTGACGTTTATACTCGTGGAGACGTTTTACCTGAATATCAAAAATTGTATCCGGACTGATCTCAATATTCTGAGTCTCTTTCAGATATGCGCACAGTGCTTCTTTGTTTTTATGTTTGATTTCCAGAAGTTTTTCAAGTACCTTCTCGTCATCTTTAAATTCAAGCAACTTTTCAAGCTCGGAAGCATCTTTTTTATATCCCTGTCCGATCGTCTCATCCAGAAAATCTGTCAGAAGAGGATTGCAGTGAAGAAGCCAGCGGCGGAATGTAATGCCGTTTGTCTTGTTATTGAACTTCTCCGGATAAATCTTATAGAAGTTATTCAGCTCAGAGTTCTTCAGGATCTCCGTGTGCAGAGCCGCCACGCCGTTTACACTGAAGCCGTAATGAATATCAATGTGAGCCATGTGAACCGTGTCATTTCTGTCAATGATGGCAACGCTCTCATCCTCAAATTTTCTTCTTACTTTGTCATCCAGCACCTCGATAATCGGCACAAGCTGGGGAACAACTTTCTTCAGATAATATACCGGCCATTTCTCCAGAGCCTCTGCCAGAATGGTATGATTCGTATATGCGCAGGTTCTGGATACAACATCAATGGCATCATCCATATCCAGGCCCCGCTCTGTCAGCAGGCGGATCAGCTCCGGAATTACCATTGTAGGATGAGTATCATTGATCTGAATCACTGCGTAATCCGGCAGGTCATAAAGGCTGCAGCCTTTGGCCGTGCACTCATCCAGAATAAGCTGAGCGCCGCTGCTTACCATAAAGTACTGCTGATAGATCCGGAGCAGTCTGCCCTGCTCATCGCTGTCGTCCGGATAAAGGAACAATGTCAGATTCTTTTCAATATCTTCCTTATTGAATTCAATTCCGTCTTTTACGATTGTATCATCCACAGAATCCAGATCAAACAGATGAAGCTTGTTGGTCTTGTTGTTGTAGCCTGTAACCTCAACATCATACATTCTCGCATTGACCTTCAGTCCCTTAAACTCAACCGGATACGTGACATCTGTCTTTTTCAGCCAGGAAGCCTTTTCAATCCATGGATTCGGCGTCTCTTTCTGCAGATTGTTCTCAAATACCTGTTTAAACAGTCCCAGATGATAGTTCAGACCGATTCCGTCGCCGGCCAGTCCCAGTGTAGCGATAGAGTCAAGAAAACATGCCGCCAGACGTCCCAGCCCTCCGTTTCCAAGAGACGGCTCCGGTTCGACTTCCTCAATCTCACAGATATCTTTTCCGTTCTTCTCAAGGATATCTTTTACTTCTCCGTAAATTCCAAGGTTGATCATATTATTGGAGAGAAGTTTGCCAATGAGAAATTCTGCTGAGATATAGTAAACTTTTTTCTTGCTGTCCGTACGTTCCTTCTCAGCTGCCATCTCCTGAACAATATTCAGAAGAGCGTGATAAATCTCCTTATTATCAGCCTGCGATACCGCTTTTCCAAGATACTTTTCCATTTTTTCCTGAATGTTCATGGTATAACTCCTTTCAAAAATCTCCGGCATATGTCCCCGCTCGCAACAACTGTGCCAGGAGCTGTGCCGATACTGTATCTTATCTCTATATTCCGCATTCTAATACTCTTTTTCCGGAATTTCTTGCAAAATACTTTCATTTTATTGTACAATACTATCATTAGTGAAACAGTCTGACTTTTCCGCCCTGCTGTTCCATAACGGAGAAAAGAAGGCGTGCCTGCCCGCACAGCAGCATACAGAACTCTTCCGGAGGATATGCCATGAATCTTAATGAATATCAGAACTATCATGAAACCAAATCACACACAGTTTCTGAATTTCCCTACAATACTTATCTCTGCTCTATCCCTCTGGACTTCACTCTCGTCCCCCTTCACTGGCATGCTGAGCTGGAAATTGTAGTAATCAAAAAAGGAACCGGACTCATTTCCGTAGACTTTGACAAACGCACTGTCACTTCCGGTGATATTGTATTTATCCGCCCGGGCCAGCTTCACTCCATTGAACAATATAGCACCCGGGTAATGGAGTACGAAAATATCATCTTAAAGCCGGAACTTCTTATCTCCGGCGAAACAGATCTGTGCGCCAGACAGTTTATTACACCGCTGATGAAAGGGGAGCTTCGCTGCGCTGCTTTTCTCACTCCGGCAGTCCCCGGATATCCGGAAATCTCTGACTGTATCAGCCATATTGATTATCTCTGTGAAAGGCAGCCGAACGGATATCAGCTTGCAGTAAAAGGTTTTCTTTTTCAGCTTCTCTTTCTCCTTATATCGCACCAGCAGAAAAAAAGCGCCATACCGGCGCTTCAGACAAAATCACTGGAAAAAATCAAGACCATCCTGAAATATGTAGAAGAACATTACGACGAGCACATAACGATTGATGACATGGCTGCGCTGACATTTTACAGCAAATCACATTTTATGAAATTTTTTAAAGCACATATGGGCACCGGATTTATCGAATATCTGAACGACTACCGGCTTACTATTGCGGAACGTCTTCTCCGCACTTCAGACGCCTCTGTTCTGGAGATTGCCGAGAAAAGCGGTTTTGACAACCTTTCCTATTTCAACCGTATTTTCAAACGAAAATACGGTCAGTCTCCCGGAAAACAGCGCAGGCTCTATGCCTCTTCTGACTGAACTCAATCCTTTTCGCTGTCCCGGAAAGACTGCCCGTATCACAACGCATACTAAGAATGATAATACAATTCAATGGGATCAATTGGATCGAAAGGATGCTCAACTTCCATCTTTTTGTTTCTTCCTCTTCGTTTCAGCAGCTCACCGCTCTTGTTATATACCCAGAAAGAATATACAAGAAGTTTATTTACCTTTCCCATCTTTTCCTTGGTGGTCTTTTCATAAAGAACTCCGCCGGCCTTAAACGGGGTTTTCTTATGAATCATGGAAATCAGTTCCGTCTCACATGTTACCGGCTCCGGCAGAATCGTATATCCTCTTCCTACACAGTCGGGCTTATGGGAATCACTTCCTCCGGTTGTAATTTTCCCGTATTTTTTAGCCAGTTTCATAGCTCCTGCATTGGACTCCACAGACTCACAGCTGTTAAATCCTTCCACAAAATCAAATCGTTTCACAATCTCCGGAGAAAGATAATATCTTCTGGCATTGGTAAAGCTCATATATTTTTCTCCGCACGGATGCGCCGGTCCAAGTACTCCGCCGTTCCGATGCACCAGATCAATCAGAAGCGCCAATGGCATCCCCCGCATCTCCAGCAGCTTCATCTTAACACCCTCGGGCATAATCACAAGGATATGTCCCGCATCTCTCGTATCATATTCTATTCCTTTAAGAACTACAAAGTCTGTATGTTTTTTTCCTTTGATATTATTCTTCCAGTAGCGGTATCCGTTGTACGTATCGTGATCTGTAATCACCATCCCCTGGAATCCATGCTTCTTCAGAATTGAAATATATTCTTCAAGCCCCACTTTACTGTCAATGGAACCCTCTTTCACATGGCAGTGCATATCAATTTTCATGAACACACCTCCTTTTTCATCCGATATGGAACCAGATCTGTAGTTTTCTTTCCTCTATATTATACCGCTTTGTTCCATAACTGACAACCAAAGGACATTCTTTTTTCACATAATGAAAAACGTTCTCATTTTTTGCCATTTTCTCCCGTCAGATAAGATATGAAAAGCAGGCAGCTAATCCAGATCCCGCAGAATATTACAGGCGGTATCTGCGTCTCCGTAAAACAAAAAACTGATGCAAGCGCAGCAAGGACGCATACTCCTGCAAAAATAATAATACCCTTAAGAACTGATCTTCTGATATACATAAAAACACACCTTCCTCTGATAGATTTTTTACTTTTAAAAGTATCCTAACAGACAAGGTGTGTCATAAAACGGACTCAATCTTATATTTTCACATCTGATAATTATTCTTCTTCATCCTCTTCGCCCACGCCCAGATCTATAATTTCAATATCCTGTTCTTCAGCTTCGCCGGAATCATCTCCCGGCACTGTATCAAGATCAGCGATCAGCGATCTGGCTTTTTCCACCTCATTCTCTGTCGAATGAGTCTCTCTTATTTCTGCCGCCTTTTCAAGATTTCTTCGTTTTCTTTTTCTTGATTCCAGCAAAAGCTGTACAAGAATACCAACCACAGAAATTGTTGCGCAGAAAAGAATACTTATCAGTCTTCCCTGTACAGGCACCAGCTGATAAACCGATGCCCCCGCTACAATTCCACCCCAGACAGATGTAGCGAAAATTGTAAGAGCCACTATGAACCGCACTGCCAGCACAGCCAGAAGCAGTGCCGCGGCCAGGCCAATTCCCGCAGACAGATACTCTTTCGGCTGAACAACCTGCACATAAATGCCGCTTACCGAAAGAAACACCGTCAGAAATACACCAAACCGGAAGAAAAACGCACCAAGAAAGGCCAGAATAATTCCTGCTATCACACCGGCAGTCAAAGCCGCCATACCGCCTGTGCCTGCCTGATACAGCAGCAGCGCCGCAGCGAGAAAGCCAGCCGAAAATCCCAGAACAGCTGACCATACCCGGATTATTTTCAGGCCAAGCAGACACAGAAGAAGTCCGGCTGCCGCAAGAACAGCAAAACAGATTATCTCTGTCCCGGAAAGTGTTCCTGTCTTGACGTCCCAGGAAAAAAAGAGATCCTCGGGATTCATACTTTGTACTCTGTTAAATAATTCATTCATATACTCCACCTCAGCTTAATGATAAATAACGCGTGCCTGCAGAATTTTCTTCCGCTATATTCAAAGCACGCGGTTCCCCTCATTCATTCTACCAATTTTTTCTCTATAATACAATACAGAAAAATGATCTCCTGGCGCAGAAAGAAAGCGGATGCCAATCACTTTTCTGATTAACATCCGCTTTCATTTCGATATTTCTATCATTCGTTTTACCTCTTTCTTTTCTATCTTTCTGATGATAGATTTAACTTATGTTCCCGGCGGTCCGTACCTCCTTTTCATAAATTCCTGCCGGACTTTGGTACTTTCAGCTGCCGCTCTTTCTGATATAGATTTTACTTCTCTCATAACTTTCTCGTCATTATGATATTTCTCTATACCCGGCTGCTGTGTTTCCAATCACGACATCCTGCAGGTTCTATAAAACTTCCTGTAACGATCATCCATTTGATAATGATTTCTGTCATCCTCTCTTGTCAGATTGTTCATTCAGTTTTATTTCTTGTCTATATATTACCATTCAATATAATATTTGTCAATAAATATTTTGTATTTTTATTTATATATTAAATATTATCTGTTAATTTTAGTAATGCCAGTCAGACGCTTCCGGAAAGGGACACAGCTTTGACAGGTAAAAATAATTCGCACTAAATCTATTGAAAATACACAGCTTCACTGCGAAAATAGAATTATCACAAAAAATTTTTTCGCGGTGAGGCTGAAATGGGAAGAAAAGAACAGAGAATACA
>DXIU01000005.1 GCA_019112765.1 Candidatus Mediterraneibacter norwichensis
TCACTCAGGTTATTGAAGATCTGGCTGGAGATATTGATCTCGTCTCCCCTGATCGGCATAGCCACGTCGCTGGATGTATTGGAGATTCCCGCATTTACGCTCTCTCCCGTCCACACCGGCGCGGTCACTGCGATCTGCTTGTCAGCCTGAGTGATCCTCAGATAATAATATCCGTAACCTGTGGAAAGATTATTAAATTCTACTGTCGCGCTGCCGCCGGTAAATGTCTTCTCCGCCAGCGTCTGGCCGCCGTTTACGATAACCTCTACTTTTGTCTCGCCAGTGATGTCTGTAGGGTCGGATATTTCCGCCCTGATATTGATTTCATCCTGCTCGTCAAGGATCGAGCCCATTGCATTTCCGTTCAGGGAATACAGGATGGACAGATCGTTGTCCTCTGTAGCGTATACGCGGTAGTTCTTCATCGCATCGTAAATCGCATCCTCGGAAAGTCCGTCGGAGAGCACAACGCTTCTTGCTGTGTTGGAATCGCCCCAGTTGCCTTTGTGGTTGTCCTGATTGTTGGTCGGCGCCACGTGCCATCCTTTGTCAAGAGCTCTTGTATAATAGCTGTAAGACGGGAAATATCCCGAACTTCCGATGGCTCCCTCGCCGTTTCCTACCTCGATCAGCGTCATCTGATTATCGATGACCGGATCATAGAGGGCGAAATCCATGAAATCACCGAACGTATCTCCCGGATGGTTGAACTGGGAGATGGTCTCCGGATTTTCATTCAGGGTATTGTAGTAAGCTTCCAGTACTTCATAGTTGTCGCCTTTTCTGTAAGGCTCCGCGTTTCTGTTCTCAAATCCTTCGGAATTGAATGTATTGATATGTCCCGGTGCCCCGCCGGACCATGTCATCTCGAATCCGTAGATACCTACGAAATCGCCTTCCTGCGCTGTAATGGCTCTCGCTCCCTCACGCCCCTCTCTCCATGAGGCGTTTACTTCCTCGGCATTCTCATCGCCCAGATGAGTTGTGCCTGCACTGGGAAGTCCGCTCTGTCCCTCAAAGGAGTTGGAGTGGTCGGTCAGCGCAAGGAAATCAAGATTTTCCACATTGGCCGCGTGCTCGAACGCCTGCTCCACCGTTCCTGTTCCGTCGGAAAGATTCGTGTGAGCGTGAAGCTGTCCGAAATACAGGCCATAGTCCTCGATCATCATAGGCGCCTTATAGATAAAGGTATAGATCTCCCCGGTCTGTGCCTCTGTATCTCCGTTCTGGGGAATATAGGCCAGTGCCTTTACAATAATCGGCTTATCTTTCTCCGGTGTGGCTGCGATCTCTAGGGGCTCTGTGTAGAGCAGCTCTGCATTTCCTGCCTCCGGATCTGCCGGCTCTGTTCCGTCTGTATTCATTGTATAGTAGATCTCCGCGCCGTCAGCAGCTTCCAGAGTGATCTTCTGTCCTTCCACCACGCTGGCGCCGCTCTTCGGAGACGCTTCCACCTCAAGACCTTCTACTGTTCCCGGTTCGTCCGGCTCATCAGGATTGCCCGGCTCGTCTGTTACCTTATAGAACTTCAGGGCGAACATTCCCTCACTGCCCTCTGCAATGTTGTAGTATGCACTCCAGTTCCCGTTGCTGTCATACCACTCCATATACGCTTCGCGAACTGTATTCTTCACATAATAAAGTCCTTCTCCTGCGTCTTCAAGGACCCACTTGTCATTTTTCTCTCCCAGCGGCATGCTGGAATAGCTGTCTCCCATACCAATATTCTGTCCATTATAGGAGAAGCTGTAAGTCCCGTCCTCGTTAACTGCAACTGTCCAGACATCTGCATCTGTATATCCGGAAAGGGCTCCGTCGCTCTCTACTGTCACATCTGTGCCTTTGTTGTAGAAACCATTGTACTCAGCTGAAAGCGCTTTATTATATGCAGGCGCGTAGATCACGACCCGATCTCCGTCCTCAGGTACAGCGGAAACTTCTCCGCTCTCAGAAACAGTATACTGCAGAGTCTGAACCGCACTGTACACGCCCTCCAGCACTGCAGCGGCTTTCAGAGTACAGTCCTCCGTAATTACCGGCATATGATCTGCGCTGTAGAGTTTCCTCGCCTCATTTGTCTCAACCGTCGGATCACTTCCGTCCAGTGTAAAATAAATCTGAGCCCCGGATGTGATTGTCGTCAGCGTAATTTCTGTTCCCGCAGCCACTTCTCCTGCCTGAGGAGACGCCTGGGGCGCTGCTACCGTTCCCTCGGATGTTCCACCGGATTCTTCTTTGTACAGTGTGAATTCTGAAGGATATCCATTGGGGTTTCCACTTACCGTTGTAGTCTTGTAAGCCCGGAATTTATTCTGGCTTCCTCTGTTGCTTGCCAGAACTACAGTATCTTCTCCCTGGCCGCTGAAGGTAAACTTTCCGTCCCTGCATTCCCATTTCCACTGATATTCTGTATCGGATGCCGTGATTCCATTATTATTGCCGCCTGACGGCGCAATAAACTTCCCGTCCATATCTTTGATGGTAGCGGTGTCAGCCGTAACTGCAATCTCCCAGACCGTCTCGTCTGCCGGAGCTGATACAATATCCCCGGGCTCTGTTCCGAGATTATCTGCCGGCAGCCATGTGCCGTCAATTTTCTGCGGCGCATATCCGGTATCTGTGACCATGACATAACGGCCCGTGGTAAAATCCTGCTCTTCAGCAATCTTTCCGAAGGAAGTCTCTGCCGCCGAGGCGATCTGAGCCGGCAGCATAGACACAGCCATCAGAGCCGCCATGCACAGGGCAGTCAGTCTTGCGCCAAGTGCCGGTTTTCCTTTCTTTTTCATCTTCATCCTCCTGTTCTGAAAAATAAATGTGTTGCTGCAGCGCCGTTTTATTTCCGGCGCCATCTATATTAAACTCCCGCTTTTTTTCCGTGCGCCATAAGCCTTGCGCTGATAAAAGCCACGAGAGGAACGGTCAGCAGAATTCCAACAGATCCTGCCACGCTCTGTACCACTTCCAGAGCAATAGAATCCGTATTGATGAGCTGAAGAAACGGAATATTATAAGTCTGCACCAGAATCAGCATATTGAGAGACGAACCGGCAAAAGCCAGAATCAGTGTATTCGCCATAGTTCCCATGGCATCCTTTCCGATCTGCATACCCGAGCGGAACAAGCTTCCCACAGAAGCATCCGGATTCTGTTCCTTCATTTCCCATACCGATGACGCAATGCCAAGGGCCACATCCATCACTGCACCCAGCGCGGAGATCAGGACACCGCACACAAGAAGGCCGCTGACTTTCAGCCCCTGATCCGCTCCGTACAGAATCAGATTTTCCGCCTCCTGCATATTAAATCCATTCATAGGAGAAAGGGACCCAACCACTGCCGCAGCAATGCCTGACACAAGGACGCCGCCGACACAGCCGCAGACTGCACAGAATGTTTTCTTCGAATATCCGTTTAAGAAGATCAGCCCCGCTGCCGCTGATACCGCCGACACAGCAATGGTCACCGGTATTGCAGGAACGCCCCGGAGCAGGCAGGGAATCAGGATAAACCAGATGCAGCCCAGAGTGAGCAGCAGTCCTGCCAGGGCACCCAGCCCCTTCTTTCCGCCCAGCGCCGCCAGCAGGATAAAGAAGACGAGCAGGAAGCCGCCCAGAACGATTCCCCTGTCATAATTGAACACAGACGCATAATAAGAACCGTCCTCGTCTGTCATAATCCGCACAATGATCCGGTCTCCCTGCTGCACATCCACATTAAAAAGCGCGCTCATATAGTTGGTTACCGTCATGATTTCATCCTTGTGATCTCCTGAGAGAATCCGGATCTCCAGCTCCTGATCTCCCACGCGCCGGCCCTCCGCATTCTCAAAATCCTCCTGCGCATTGTCCGATAATACCGCCGTCACCCGTGCCGGCGCATAGACCATCCGGCTGGAATCCGCAGCTGTCTCTCCTTCCTTCGGCCGGTTTATCCACAGAGCAGTTCCCGCCAGAAGAGCCAGGACAATAATCATGGGCAGCGCCCGGACCAGCATATGTAAAAGTCTGTCTTTTGTTATTTTTTTCTCTTCCATTTCCGAATCCTTCCCTTTAAACTCAGGGAAGGATTGTAACGGAATACTGTTAAAAACTTAATGGATTTTCTGTAAATTCAGAATTAAATTTATAAAAAGAAATGTTAAAACAAAGAAAAGGAACAGCACATCGCTGTTCCCTGAATGTCAGTCTTATATTTCCGGCTTATTCTTTTGCAATCACAAGAGGAACCTTCATTTCCTTTGCAATAGCAATATTTTCTTTTGAAACATGACTGTCTGTTATAATCTTATAAACCGCATTAATGGGACAGATGACAGAAAGATATCCCCCGCCGAACTTGCTGCTGTCTGCCAGTACGTACACCTCTTTCGCTGCTTTAAGAATCGCCTTTTTCACCTGCATCTGCTTTTTCGCCCTGCGGCGCAGCAGCAGAGGCGTGTACAGCAGAAATGCCGCGGCGGCAAGAAGATACAGCGCAAGCTGGCCTGTTTTAATCTGCCCCATAGCCTGCATAACGCCTCCTACCGCAGCCACGCCAAGACCCAGCATATTCACAAGAAAGCCGGATGCTTTTGAATAGGTGTGATATAAAAGAAAATCAAACAATAATTCCCTTGTCATCTGCACCCTGATTGTTTCCATATTAAGCTCCTTTCTCCGATTTGAAGAAAGTCCCCTTAATATGCACAGGTTTATTGTAGCATATCAGAGGACTTTTTTCACTTTTTTGTAATGAATTTGTTTTGTCTACTTTTGTTTTCTTTCGTTTATGTGTTTTTTCAAGTTGTTTCAGATTTTTTCATAAATCCATTTTCGTTTCACTTTCGAAATCATCCACACAGAGGAAACAACCAAGCCGCGATATACAGCGCATCCCGTCCGGAGATCTTTTGTTCTCCTCCGGACAAGCCCGAAGAACTTTTCCGCAAAATAAAAAGCACTCCGCATTTTAAACGCAGAATGCCTGTTTCTCATTATATTGTTATATATAAAACCGGCGCCGTAAGCCGGTTTGTGTTTTTTCACCGCCGCTCTTTACTCTCCGGCGTAAAATACGCCTTAAATAACCGCCGTACTTCCTCAGTACTTTCATATACTTCCACCGGCTCCATAAGATTTCTCAGAAATTCTTTCTGCTTCTCATCAAGTGCCAGTTCCTCATGCCACGGCCTGCTGCCCTCTCCTTCGTATCCGGAGTAAAGAAGATAGATCAATACATCCGCCGCCCGTGCATAATCGAGGCTGAACCGCATATACTCTCCGTCCGCATACCTGGCCAGACCAAAATCCAGCAGAGATATCCGGGTCCCGTCCCAGACAATATTTGCCGCGCTGATATCGCCATGCACAACGTTCCTCCTGTGCAGATATGCCAGAATATCAAAGAGCTGAGAACCGATCCGGAAGATCTCATCCGGCGCAAATACTTTTTTCTCCTTAAACAGCCACTCCTTCAGAGTCCGTCCTTCTTTATATTCCAGCACAAAATAATAGCCACAGCGGCTGTTGATCACCCCCAGCAGTCCCGGAACCGCAGGATGACAAAGCCCCGACAGAATTACCGCTTCGTAATGATTCGCATTTCTGTTTTTCCTCCGCACCCGCGGCCGGAATTTTTTCAGAACCACCCTATTTCCATCCGGATCGCAGGCAAGAAAACAGACACCGTAGCGCCCTTTTCCGATACAGGACGCCACGGTGTAATCTCCCACTTTTTTCATCTTCGTCTCCAGACTCATCTCTGAACCGGAGTTCCGCACTCCAGGCAGAACTTCGCGCCCGCTGGCAGCGGCTTACCGCATTTTGAACATACCCCGGGAGCAGAAGCTATCTTTTCACCACATTCCAGGCAGAACTTGGAACCTGCCGGAACGGAGGTGCCGCATTTCGGACAGATTGTCTGTCCGGACACAGCCGGCGCATCCGGCTGAAATGACGCCTGACCGCCTGCCTGCTGATTTCCATTCCGGCCGGACTGCGGCTGATTCGGACAGCCCTGATCGGGATAGCCTGCCCCGGGATAGCCCTGTCCCGGATAACCCTGCCCCGGATAACCCGTCCCGGAATACCCCTGGTTCGGATAACCCGCTCCGGGATAGCCATGATTCGGGTAACCGCCGTATCTTCCGGAGCTTCCGGAACCGGAGAAACTCCCAAATCCGGAAAACATTCCAAACAGGCCTTTCTTTCTGTAATGCCTGCCTCCCATGTTCGGATCAGGGTAACGCCTTCTGCTGCTGGAATCTGAAAAAAATCCGCTCATACACTTGTGATCCTCCTGTCTGATTTGTTACGACTAATATATCGTAACCTTCCTCCTCTGACAAGCAGGCTTAAGAAAAAAACAGAATTTTCACACTTTCTTTACACAATGCCTCCCCGGTTCCGCGGATCACTCTATGAACTCTCTCCTTGCCTTATATCCGGGAATGCTGTACGAACCGTCCCGATCCACTTTATTCCCAAGATAGATCCACCTTCCGTCCATTTCCTTCATAGTCACTTCATGCTGAAAAGAGCAGTCTGTGCCTTCTTCCACAAACACAGCCTCCACATACAGCGTCCAGATTCCGTCTCCGTTTTCCTCACATTTTACAACTTCCGGGAAGGGCTGGAACTGCTGTACACGGTTCCAGGGACCGATGGCCTCCCAGGGATATACTCCCTTCTCCCTGTCATACCGGGCATATACCTCCAGGTTTTCCGCAGAAAGATCAAAATATGTCCGTACAACATTTTCAAATTCTTCTTTCGGAATCCCGTTCCGGTACTTTTCTTCATCCGGTTTCTTCCCGTATTTCATCTCATACAGGAAATCAAACAGATCATTAAACTCTATATTTTCCATGCTGTCCGCGTCCCAGTCTGTCAGAAACAGATTGTTGCAGAAATAACTGACCGGAAGAATATAAGCATTCCCCAGCTCTCTGCATTTCTCATCCAGAGGCAGAATCCGCACAAAGGTATGCATATCCATTTCCTGATTTCTGGACAATGCCTTTTCCCAGATCAGCCACCCTTTCTCCGTATATTTCCAGTCGTATGCAGAAAATTTTTCCATCTCCCGGATCCGGCTCCCGCTATTTTCATCATAAACGGCGGCCGCATAGGAAACGGTCATCTCCTTATCCGAGAACTGAAGATGAAAATACCGGAAATACCCCTCGGATGTAATCACGTAAAACCTGGTCTCCGCTTCTTTTCCCTCTGCCGCTTCCCTCAGCGCTTTGTCGGTTTCCTCATAATTCAGCATATTATAATCATAACTGCCGCAGGTTACCGCCGTGCCGTCCGCGGAGGCCGCCTCCGCCATCTGATGGACGGTTTCTTCGCCCGGTCCGGCGCTGCCGTCACTTTCTCCTGCTGCCCGGCTGTAGATATCCGTACATTTCTCCATCACGGAGAGGAGCTGCTTTTCTATTTCATCCTTTTCATTCTGATCCATATCAATGGATTTCACGTCATAGTCACCCAGATCCTGTTCCGCTTCTTCCGCGCTCTCCGGCTCCCCTTCTCCGGACCCCTTCCCCATCCCGGCCCGGCTTCCGTCTGACGAAGCGCATCCGCCGAGCAGCGCCAGGCACAGAAGCAGAAGCATCCCTTTCTTTGCTCTGTTCATTCCGTTTTCCCTTCTGCCATCGTACCGCGGCGCTCCGGGTCAGGAAAGAAGTTTCCGCACCATGGCGCCGTCAAATGATACTGAATCCACATGATCCACTTCAATCTGATACAGGGCATTTGCCGCAATATGCTCCGCCGCCTGTTCCAGATCACGGATACCGCTGGTATCCCGATGCAGATCGATAACGGCATCCAGCCCGTCAGGCGTCAGGATACACTCATTTTCCTTCATGCCGATCCGCTTCAGAACTTTCGGGAGGGCATACCTGGAAAAGATTACCTTCTTTTCCTCCTCTGTATAATCCGGAATCTCGATTACCGCGAACCTGGACATAAGAGGCGCGCTGATCTGGTCTTTATCATTGGCAGTAGCAATGGGATACACTCCCACCGTAGGAATCATACACTCGATATAATTATCCGTAAATCCGAGATTGTCCAGAAGCGTCAGGAGAACATCCGCCGGATTGCCGTTTCCTTTTCCGGAAGACGCCTTGTCCAGCTCGTTAATGATAAATACAAGGTTGGACTCTCCGGCTACAGAGAACGCGTCCATAATAATTCCCGGCTTCGCGTTGGCATAAATACGGGAGCTGCCGGTAAGCTGTTCCGGATCGTTAATGGAACTCATATCCAGCGTTGTCCACGGCAGTTTTAAAATACGGGCCACCGCATAGGCGATCTGGGACTTACCCGTACCCGCGGGCCCGATCAGAAGCAGACCGTAGGCGGGCAGCGTATGAGTACGGTTAATCTGGATAATGGTCTCAATAATCCTCTGCTTCACCTGCTCCATACCGTAAAGCTCCTCATCCAGAATCCGCCGTGCCTCCTGGGGATCAATGGCTTCAAAATAATGGCCTTTCCACTGAATATTCATCATAATCGAAAGGGCCCTCTGAGCGTGCCGCCGCTCTTCCGCGGATACTTCATGGGAGCGGGCAACCGCCAGATTCCGCCTTGCCCAGAGACGGATATTGTCCGGCAGGGTTCTCCCCGCGCAGGTAATAAAATCTGTAATGCTCTGAATACTGGTCAGCTTCATGCTGTCTCCGGTCTCTTCCTCATCCTCATCCGGAATCTCTTCGGACGGAGCGTCGCTTGAGAGAAGCCGCTCAATCATAAACTGAAGGAATCCGTCTTCTGCGGAAAGTTTCACGCCGCCGCCGAAGGCGATCTCACGGATCTTATACACCGCATAGCCGTCCTCCCGCACAACTCCGGAAAGGCGCACGTTGATATGGTTTTCCCCCAGCCACTTCAGAAGGCTGACAAAACGGGCGTCAATCCGGAGGATATCCTCACTGAAATTCTCTTCTCCGTCCTTAAACTCAAAAGCAGTCCGGCGGATAGGATTTATAAACACACCGCTGGAATGGTGTTTCAGACGCCCCGCCCGGTTTCCCAGAATCAGAATCGGATGAGCGGCAGACGTCTCAGACTCGCTGGAATAAAAAACTTCATAAGTACATTCCGGTTCTTTTGAATCAACCGGAGAATTATTAAAATCAAAAACTGGCATAGCACTCTCCTGTCATTTTATCAGATTTTCCGGCAGCTTTTAAATCATCCTGGGCTGCCGGCCGTTTCATCTTTAAACCTTATCATACAGCCTGGTTTTTTTCAATAATTACACGCCGATCGGCATAAACAAGATCCCCCTTTTACTCCCCTGCCGGGTAAAATAGCAGCCGGTTTATCCGGAAGACATCCGGCGCCGGAAGGCATAAAAACCCCCGCCGGTACAGAAACCGGCAGGGGATTAATTCTACCTTATTTATTTTATCTTCTTAAACTTCTTCACCTGCACCCCGCAGATCAGGCAGAGCGCCGCTCCTGTTCCCAGGCAGATCCATGGCATAAAGTCTGTCAGATCCCCGGTTCTGGGGCTTGCAGTCTCTTTTACCGCAGTCTGGCCCTGCACGGCAGGGGGCTGAACCTCCGGCTCGTCTTCTTTGTCCGGAACCGCTTCATTGTCCGGTGTCGGATCTCCGCCCGGCGCTGCTTCATCAGCCGGTATTACCACATCCGGCAGCCGGTAACCGCATTCCGTACACTCCTGATGTTTCAGCCCGGATTCTGTTCCTGACGCTTCCCGGTCAATAACCCATTCCAGAGAATGCGTGCCCTCATCCAGTCTGGTGCCGCAGGCAGCGCACTCTTTCCAGTGATTCTGATCATCATATTTCCAGTCCGCTCCCGGCGTATGCGGAAGTACCGCAACATCCTGCTTTACCAGTGTCTGAGTCTGTGCCCATTCACTTTCAAATACCGCAGTATAGGTGGTGCTGCCCATGGCGGTACATGTGGCTTCTGTCGTAACGCGCGCCGTCACGTCCGCTGTCTCTTCTTCCACATGTCTGTCATCCGCCCCGCATACTCTTCTGGCAGTACAGGTTTTTCCATCTTCTGACCATGTATAGGAAGGAGCCCCCCATACATGCCGGTGTTCTTCAAAAGACCAGTATCCTGTAACCTGCAGGACTCCGTTTCCGGCAGAAACGGTCCACCCGGAAAATTTCCAGGTTCCCTCTTTGCCGTCTTTTGTGCCCTGTACGACAGTCTGGCCGGTAAATGTTTTATCTACGGCTGCCTGCGCGGCTTCCAGGCTGTCATATACGTTTGTGTCAGACGGGAGCTGCTGTCCTTCAGGAGCTTCTGTGCCCCAGTCATAATTGATCGTATATTGTTCATTTTCTTCTGTGTAAACCTGTATCCTGAGGCTGCAGACTTTATAGGAACCGTCTGTTCCTACAGGCAGATCATAGTCCAGCGTTACTGTCGCGGACCCTTTCACCTGAGTGAGAATGATTTTATTTGTCTGTCCGTCATAGCTGACCTGGCAGTCCTCACTGTCGCTGGATCTTACTTCCGCGCCGGCAAAGGAAACCGGTCTTCCATCCGGCCCGATATACGGATTTTTAATTACCAGCCTTCCGTCTTCCGTTTCAACCGGTTCGCTCCGGCTTCCATAATAATAAGTTTCTACCGCCGGATAATCTTGCGTTCCTTCTGCATGACGCAGCGAATCTGCCGTCAGTTCAGGCAGTTCTCTGATAAAGGAAAAATCCGTCACATTATTGTTGCCCAGTCCAAGCAGAGTCAGGCCACTAAACCGGCTGATATTGCTCATATCGCTGATATCATTTCCATGAAGACTCAGCTGCCGCAGAGTTACCGGCAGATCAGCGCAGAACTGCGTACTTGTAATATTATTCATATTCAGGACAAGCGTTTCAAGGTCCGCAAGCGCTGAAAACATTCCCGTATCCTCATCCGTCACTTTGCAGTACGGCATATAAAGAGTCCTGAGCCCTGTCAGCGAACGGATCGTTTCCTGATAGTCTTCCCTGTTCTCCTCTGTTACCGTAATCTTTTCCAGATCCAGGTCCTCCAGACCGGAGTATCCCTTAAGCGGAGCAATATCCGTTATTTCCGAGCAGTTCTCCAGATCAACTTCCTTCAGCGCCGGATATGCCTTATTGCCCAATACGGAAATATCGCTCAGGTTCCCGTTATTTGAGCAGTCAAGCTCTTCAAGCGCCGGCTTATCGCCGAATACGGAAAGTGTTTCCAGATTGGAATTCCGGTTAACAGACAGAGATTCCAGGTTTTCAAGATACCCGATTTCCTCCAGTCCTGTTATATCCCCGTAAACCCTCAGGGATGTAAGATTGACCGCATAGCGCAGCCCGTCCAGATCTTCCACACCATCTCCGCTTTCAATAACAAGAGACGTCAGCTCCTCCATATCCTCACTGGTAACAGGAGCGTTATCTTCTCTGTCTGTATCCAGTTTTCCATTCAGTGTCTGATTAATTATTTTCTGCAGTCCGGCATCCGGAATCACATTTCCCGATCTCTGCTCAGCAGCAGGACCCGCTGCCGGCTCCTGTGCGAAAGCCGCGGCCGGAACAGATGTAAACAGCATCACTGCAGATAACCCCGCACATAATAATAACCCTTTTCTTTTCACAATACCCTCCTTAAAAAAGGAAACCATTTCTTTCAATCATTTTCTGATCTGAATCCTTTTTTCCAGTATCCAGTTTATCACTCCCGGCCATACCAGTCAACTTTGTATTTTTTCTTTACAGATATTCTGCATTTCAGCTGATAAAAGTTCCTTCTCCGTTTGACAGATCTTTTCATTCTGCTGTATAATGTTTTTATTACAAATGTAAGATTCAGGAGGGACAGTTATGCCGGATTTACCCCAGATATCAGAAGCGGAATTTGAAGTTATGAAAATCGTATGGAAATATGCGCCGATCAACACAAATGAGATTACAGAGCGGCTGCTGAAAACCACCGCCTGGAGTCCGAAAACGATCCAGACACTGATCAAGCGGCTTGTAACAAAAGGAGCGCTGACTTATGAAAAGCAGGGCCGGGTCTTCGTCTATACTCCTCTGGTCGGACAGAACGAATATGTAAGCCATGAAAGCTCTTCCTTTTTAAAACGGTTTTATAACGGCGATATCAGCGCCATGCTTTCTTCCTACCTGGAAAATCACCGCCTTTCGGAAGAAGAAATCGAAAACCTTCGGACCCTTCTGTCTGAAAACACCAGATAAGGAGGCGGCCCCCGTGACAGATTTCATGATACATTTCCTGATATACAACCTCTTCATAGGCGTTATTATCATCCTGCTTTTTGGCTTAAAAAGAATATTCCGGAATACGCTGACCGGCAGGACACAGTACAATCTGTGGTTTCTTCTTCTTGCCCTGCTGGCCGTTCCCTTTCTTCCCGTCTCTTCCGGGCAGCCGGCCGCTTTCCTGGCGCGGCTTCCTTTCGGCGTCCGCGGGATCCTCTCCGGCGGGGGTGGCGGGGCCGGTACTGCCTCCGGAGCAGCTTCCGCGGATACGGCCGCGGGATGGATGAATGATTTTGCCATTTCCGTCAGCAGCCGCGCACCTTCCATACTGGGACTGATCCTGACCGGCGTATGGACAGCCGGTATTCTGATTATGATCCTGCTGGTAATCCGCTCGTCCCTGCGCCTGCGCAGAATAAAGAAGTCCGCGCTTCCCCTTCAGAACCCGGAAGTACAGACAATTTACGCCGGCTGTCTCAGAGACATGAATCTGACGAAATCTATTCCTGTATACAGTACTGCCTTTCTGGAATCGCCGGTTATTACAGGATATTTCCGTCCCCGCATCTATCTGCCGATTCATCTGATCTCTGACTGTAAGCCGTCAGAAATACGCTACATCCTGCTCCACGAACTGCAGCACTACCGGCACAGAGATAATCTGGTAAATTATCTGATGATTCCGGCCGGTATCCTTTACTGGTTCAATCCCCTTGTCTGGACCGCGTTCGCGGCAATATGCGGAGACCGGGAGATTGCCTGCGACGCCTCCGTGCTGCGCATGCTGGACAAAGAAAATTATCAGGATTACGGCTTTACACTGATCAATTTCGCGGAAAAGCTTTCCCATACCGTCTTCCCGTTTTCGGCCGGGCTTGGCGGCAGCATGAAGCAGATCAGGCGGCGTATTCTGAATATTGCCGCCTACCGGAAACCGTCTGCCTTGAAAATGATGAAAAATATAGCGGTTTATTCTCTCACCGCTGCTCTGCTTGCGGGACTTTCCCCGGCATTGTTCTCTCACGCTTCGGAAGATGAGCATTATCAGTGGAGCGCTTCCGGCCAGAACATTTCCTCCATTGATATGGCGGAATATTTTGACGGTTATGACGGAAGCTTTGTCCTCTATGATCTGAACAATGACCGGTGGAGTATCTATAACGAAGATCTGGCCTCTGTCCGGGTCTCGCCGGACTCTACTTATAAAATATTCAATGCACTCTTCGCCCTGGAGGAGGGCATTATCTCGCCGGACGCTTCCGGTCTTGCCTGGGACGGAACCCTGTATCCTTTTGAATCGTGGAATCAGGACCAGACACTGGCATCCGCATTATCCGTTTCCGCGAACTGGTATTTTCAGGAGCTGGACAGGCAGATGGGTACAGACGTAATCCGTTCCCGCATCCGGGAAATCGGGTACGGGAACGAAAACATATCCGGCAGCCCTGACTCCTACTGGATGGAGTCCGGACTGAAAATTTCACCCATTGAACAGGTGGAGCTTCTGACTGACCTGTACCGCAACACCTTTGATTTTGCCCCGGAAAATATCCGGGCCGTAAAGGATGGCCTGCGTCTGTCCTCCTCCCCCGCCGGAACCCTCTACGGCAAGACCGGAACCGGGCAGGTGGACGGACAGAACGTCAACGGCTGGTTTGTGGGCTTTGCCGAAACCGCTGATAACACATATTTTTTCGCAGTGAATATCCGTGCCGAAAGCAGTGCTTCCGGAAGCAGCGCGGCGGAAATTGCCCTGGACGTGTTGGATGAGATGGATATCTGGAAACAGCCGGATGGAAACAGGGAGGGCTGAAGCTTTATGTCACGGCAATGTGCCCTGATCCGGACAGTTCTCCCGCTCATACCATCTTGAATTATTTTCCATCAGCTCTTCAAGTGTTACCGGGTGATCATTGATATCAAATCCGGCGTTCAATGCGCAGGGCAGATGCTCTTTAATATAGTAATATGCCTCGCCTTTCAGATCATGGATATGTCCGTGAATCAGCCAGGAATATCCTTCCGGGCTGTATTTTGCATATCTGCTCTGCGCCCATTCCAGCATAGGGTAATGACAGATTGTAATCGTCTTTTTGTCCTCTTTAATTACCTCCATGTGCGAGACACTTTCAAAATATTTACTCAGCCGGATCTGTTTCATCCACTTAATATCATGATTGCCTATTACCAGATGCTTATGCCCTTTCATCCGTTCCAGATAAGTGTGCACCGGCATCCTGGAACGGTAAGAAAAATCGCCGGGAATCCACACGTCGTCAGAATCGTCTACATGCAGATTCCACTGGCGTATAATATATTCATTCATTTCTTCGACATCCGCAAACTTTTCTCCTCTCTCTGACATCTCCAGAATGCGGGCATGTCCGAGATGGAGATCACTTAAATACTTATTCGCCATATTCTTTTCCTCCAATCATTTTATTTACGCCGCAGATTGCAGTTTCAGGATAGACTATGCCGTCAGTATTTCTTTTCTCAATAATTATGTATTATTTATTAAATTATATTTTTCAGCAAGTTCGTAATTTAATACCAGAATCTCTATTCCCCAGATTTTTCGCAGCGCTAAAAACCTCTCTTCCAGTATCGCTTTGGGACCTGCAAGCCAGTCAGTCTCTGCATTTCGTATAACCAGTACAAACTGGAGTTTTACGCCACGGTAATCTTTAATCTTTTTTAAATTTTCCCCAACTTCTGACCGAGCTCCGTACCGATTCAATATTGCCGCAAGATACACCTGCAAAGATTCGGTAAATTTCTGAACGATAGAGCTATAATATTTTTCAAAACTTTTTTCTTTTTCCGGTGTCTCATGCATGTTTTTCCGATCCGGGCAGGAACTTTTAGCCTCTAAAAATATAATATTTTTATTTTGCCCCAGCCAAATAAATTCTACTGTTTTGATACCTTCGCCTAATGATCTGAACAATTCAGACTCTTCTATATGAAATAAATCTTTTTCATGAAAACCGCCGAAATCCATGTCTGATTCTTTAATAGTTTTCATTCCAACGCCACTCCTATTTCATCCATGTATAACTGCCGGAAGGTATCCATAATCGCATTGTGCTCCAGTAAATCAAAGCGTCTGGAAATCTCGCAGGACACAGTACGCTTTTTCATATCTTCATAGTAAAAGGAACAATATTGTACCGCATTTTGTTCTTTCCGTTTAACCTCAATATATTTCGCGAGGAAGTAATCGTGCGTGGAAATAAATATCTGCACGCCTTCTTCCTGGAGTTTCAAAAGGAGTTCCGCTACAATTGGTATATATTTGGGGTTGATATTCGCTTCCGGCTCATCCCACAGTAATACCGAACCATTTTCTAATGTTCCATTCTTAATCAGCTGCCATAGTAACGCAATCTTTCTGATTCCTTCTGCAACAAGGTTAAATTCCAGTTTCGCCTGATTTCCCGGTTTTAAATAGAACCGTTCATCTGAAACAGTCACTTTCCCGGCATTAATTTTTTGCAGCAGATTCAGATATTTTCTTTTTCCTGCTGAATCTACACCTCTTGAAATATCTATTTTAGCAGCGGCAATAATATCTAAATAGGTATCGTCAAATTCGACATTTCCCATTTTCACTGCTGATTCCAGATTCCAGGCGTTCGATAAAATCTCTTTTGCCGGGATAAACACGCTGGTCAGATCTGACATCTGTTTTTCCCAGTTCTGCTCGCCTATGAGCTTTGCATCCCACTTTTTTGTCTTATTTGTAAAAGTCATGCCTATTTTAGAAGTGTCCGAAATAACAGTAACTCTGGCAGTATTATTATCGTTTTTACTGCGATTAACCAGACGCCCTATGGAAGAATTATCCGGCCTGAAAACCATAACTGTTTTTTGCGGAAAAGAAACGTCGTGTTTAGATGACTGGCACGCCGCATACACCATTTTCATTATATGTGTTTTTCCCAGACCATTCTCTCCTATCAAAATATTAACACCATTGCAAAAGGGTATAGTAATATTGTTAAATACAGTGAAATTATCCAGTTCAATCTTTTTGATAGGCATTTCCGGTTCCTCCATTCATACATTTTATACAAGCGTATCCAATTTTCCTGCATTTTCAATTTATTACAATAATATTAACATATCACAAGGATCCCTTCAACGCACTTTATCTGTCTGCTTTTGTCGATCCGCGCAAAACAATGGAGGAGCAAAATTTAATTACTGAGGTTCCAGTATTTTTCTTATTCAGCCAACTCTATCACTGTTTCGCCTGTCCACGGATTAATATAGCGGTTTCTGTCGATATCGTGATCCTGATCCTCATTACTGTCAAAACAAACTTCAATCACACAATTTTTCGAAGAATCATTAAATAGATTTGCTCTCAGTTCATCATTTTCTCCAACTCCCGGTATCTCTGATTCCACACAATTCCCCTTGCTATCTATTTCCAGTAAAACATATCTGGATATTAACTCAACCTCTGTTATTTCTACCAGTTTTTCTCCGACAGTCCACATTCCTCTGTTATTAAAATATATATTGTTAATAAAATCCAAAGGAACAACTTCTTCTTTTTTGCTGTTAATACATCCGGTCATTCCATTAAGCGTCACACATGCAAGACCGTTATGAACCCGAATAGGATTGTCATATCGGCACTCGAGCAGCATCTCTTCCGTCGATATATCCATGATTCCCCATCCCTCGTCTTCCATGAACACGTTCGCAAATGAATTTGTATCGTCCAGATCCGTAATTATATCATATAGCCCTGTGGTCTCTCCTGTAACAGTATTAAACAAGCCGTACTTTCCACTATCCTGGCTTTGTTCCTTTCCATTATTAATATGGGAAGATGGCCATTCAGATATTACAATATAGTCTGTACCGGGGCAACTGTACTGAATAGAAAAATCCGCCGCCGTATAATCCGTCTCTCTTGTTTTTTCCCCGTTTTTATTGATATATATGTACTCGCCACCTTCCGTTAAAACCAGTGCTTCACCATTACTGTTAAAAGATGAACCGTCTCTGTAAGCTGTCTCCGATATAGCTTTTCCGTCCTCTCCAATATAAAAAACCTGATAGTCATTGATGTTCTGTCCTTTGACCATAGCAATATCGTTTTGAAAAATATTGTACTTCTTTATATTTCTGAATGGAAGATCTATATATCCTTCTTTGTCAGCGGAAAACACTTGAACCGAATATCGTTCATTCCCAAGTAATGTATCTTTTTCCACTTCCTGCACAAAAATACCCTGTCCCAGATAAAAGATCCTGTCCCCATAGCCGGGATTGACTACAGGTGTCCCGTCTATATTTCGAATCTCTGACCCGGCTATGTAGTATTTGTCATCAAACGTCGGCTTTATCTGATCCTCATCAGTAACAAACACCTTTTTCCCATCAATATTCATTAATCCATACTCCCCGTTATCTATGAACGGTAATGCTACATCTTTCAGTTCTTCCCGGATCTCTGCAGACGATTTCAAAGCCTCAACTTTGTTTTCTGATTCTGTCTCTGTAGTTTTTTTCTGATCATCTGAAACGTCACCGGAACATCCTGTCAGCAGTAAAGCAAACACCATAATAATTAAACATTTTTTCATAACCTTTTCGATAAGAATTGTCATATCTGTAATTCTTACCAAAAAGGAGCCATTTTTTACCAAAGCCACAAAGTTTTTTACACTACCTGACAAACTCTCATTTCGGAAATTATCTAACTGTTACCGGACTTTCTTTCTGTCTCTTTTGTCTTAATCTAATAATCCTGCCGGATAGCATAATACGTTTCACCGTCTACTTTGTATTTTAATAAAACGGCCCTTTTCCCCAGCTCAAAAACACGTATCCAATATTCGGGAAGATATATTTCACCATTGATTGCCTCCGATTCACATGTGCATCCATAAAAATATCTCTTAATTGTTCTCCATTTCAATTTATCATCAGGATGGCTTTCCTCAAGAATTGCTACAAATTGCTTCCATTGTTCCGGAAGATAAACATATATCAATCCTCCCAAACCTTTTCCTATGACCAGAGGTCCTCTTGCTGTTTTCAGCTCCTCCGCCTCACATTCCGGCAGAACAATGCAACAACTCGATTCTCTTTTACCACTGTTCTTTTCTATATGTTCCAAATGTCTAATTTCTATATATACTTCCTGCACAGGATACTCTTTATCAAGATGAAACCATACCGTATCCCTTAAATCAAAAATATTCATTACACGCTCCCTCCTGCTTTTCCTTTCTTCTATTTTCAATCAATTTATCTCACCCATTTCAATCTTGAAGTTTCTTATATATCACAATTTCCGCAGATACTCTGCCGGCACCATCACTGTAAGCCATACTCCGTTGACCGACCGGTAAAACCGGAATCCTTTCCGATACATTTCCCCGCTTTTCACCTGATAAATCACCGGCCTGCCATGACGCCGTCCCACCTGTTCAGCGGTCTGCTCATCCGCCGACAGATGCACATACATGCGGTTTCCCGGTCTGAGCCCTGTTCTGTCAATCGAAGCCACATATTTCTCCGCAGTTCCATGCCACAGTATTTCCGGAGGCTCCGACGGCTCCAGATCCAGATCAACCGGAATGGAATGTCCCTGATTTGCCCGGATTCTGGTTTTGTCTTCATTGAATGAATACCGCTGTTTCTTATCCGTCCTTACGATTTCCTCCAGGATTTCTCTGTTAAACTTTTTCTTTGCGGCAATTCCTTCGATCAGTTCATCCACATCCGCCCAGCCATGCTCATCCAGAGTAATCCCGATCGTTTCCGGTCTGTGTCTTAAAATCATACTCATATACTTACTGATCTTTTCATAACTCACTGTTCCGTCCCTCCGTATCTTTCCATTATTATATTACAGACAGCAGTTTCAGAATAGACGATACTGTCAGTATTTCTTTTCTCAATTCCATTTTTCCCACTCTTCATCTGTTAACCGGGGCGAGTACCAGCATGATTCAAGACTTTCATCCCATGAAATGACCTGATTCGACACATAGATGAAACCGCCGTTTTCCAGCGGACGGACAACAAGTTCGCTGGTCACCGCGCGGTCGGTCATTTTTTCTTCCCATACTGCTTCGACCCAGAGCCTGACTGTGCCGTCATCCTGTTCCCGGAAGTCAACCACCTCCGCATAGGGTTCGTAGGGTTCTTCCGAATCGTGCAGCCACCGAGGCCTGTACCGGTATGTATCTCTGTCCGGATAATAAACGGTATACGCTGCGATCTGTTCCCGGGCTATATGAAAATGCTCCTGGATTATTTCTTCAAATTCACCGGCCGGTATTTCATACTCCGCGCCTTCATACGTCTCATACGGCACATATTCTCCGTATTTTAAATAATAGAAAATCTCATACAGATCGTACAGCTCCAGTTCTGAATAATCCTGCTCATTCCAGTCGGTAATCAGCATGTTATTTCTGGTATACCCTATAGGATATACATATTTCCGGCTGAACTCCCTGCATTTCTGATCCAGCGGCTTTACCCGGAACGCAGTCTCTCCCGGAGAGCCGTCAAAGCCCTGTGGATGGTATTCCTCGATAAAGAGATATCCTTTTTCCGTATACTTCCAGGAGCAGGCCTCAAATTCATGATGCCAGCAGACCCGGGGCCGGTTTTCTTCCCATTGGAGTGTACTGACTGTCACATGGATTCCGCCGTTTTCCGCTTCCATATCATACCGGACAAAACCTCCTTTATCCATAACCGCAAAAATCGTGGTCTCTGTATTCTCCCCTTCACCGGCTTTTACGCAGAACTTCTCCACCTGCCTGTAATTCGCCATATTTATCTGATTCTCCGCATCAACCGCCGCACATCCCATTCCGCCAAGATACTCTATAATATCCTGCTTCAGATCAGACGAATCCAGCAGCCCCTGCTCTGCGGCCTGCTCATAAATTTCCCGGTATCCTTCTGCCAGTTCCTCTGACTCTTCAGCTGTCTCCCGCTGTTCGGAGCCGCCGCTTTCCCTGTTTTCTGTATCTGTTTCTTCATGCCGGTCCGGACTGCAGCCCATACAGACTGCCATAAGAACCAGGATAAGAATTATCCCCCACCGCACATCTATGATATAACGCTTCCCCGGCCCGGCTTTCCGGCGCTGTCTTCCGCCTTTTTCTTTCATATGCATTCTGTCCTTTTCTGAAAATGTAACAGCACGTATTTTATATTACATTTGTAAGATTTAACTGTATACAGATTACAACTGTAAGATTAATATGTCAAGCCCTGGTTCTTCCTCTCGGCTGATTTTTCCGTATCCCTTTCTCTTAATCCGTCTGATTCCGCCGCCTACACATAGAATTCTCTGCCGTCATCCAGCCTGAGGCAGGAAAGCCTTCCTCCTGCGCCACGGCGCTCGTTTCCGGTGTCGATATCCGTATATCTGCTTCCGTGATATATCCGGGCCGTTCCATGATCCGGCAGAAAGATCACCGGGTAATGCCCTACTATGATCTTCCTGTCAAACCGGACAGATGCCGGGATAAAATGAATATCATCTGAAAACAGATATCTTTCCATATCTGCCGCAGCTGCCTGGTCCACAGACTTCCGGATATCAATCAGGCCTGTCTCCGGATCGCGGACAGCATAATCCGCGTTATATCCTGAGTGGGTAAGAAAATACTGTTCTCCCTTTACTGTTATGATTTTATATATCGGAAGCGTCTTCAGATATGCCAGTAATTCCCTTTTCTTCTCTTCCGGAAGGCGGTCCGCCTCGCTGCGGGTCGCGCTGCCTCCGCAGGTATCCCACAGTGAAGCGGTTATTGTGCCCTGAAGATATCTCTCGAAAAGATACTCATGGTTCCCTTTTATCAGACATACATTCTCCATATGGCGGATGAACTCAAGCAGATAAAGATTATCCGATCCTTTATCCACCACATCTCCAAGGATGCAGAGAGAATCAGAGGATGAAAAATTTATCTTTAGCAGCATTTTATAAAAGGAGGGATAATCTCCATGGATATCGCTTATAACATAAATCATATGACATGCCTCTTTTCTTATTCAGGTAGTGTGGGAACTGTGTTGGTTCCGTAAGTCTGCAGATGATAAGAAGATATAATTCGCTCATCTGTCAGCTTAGAATAATCAATAATTTTTTTAACCCTCAGTCTGGTATTAAAAATGTTATTCAAATACATTTTTCCTGACCTCATTTTGAACAGACTAAATAAAAGCCCCGCTTTGCATCTTCTAAGGAATAAATGATCCCTCCGATGTTTCCAAAAGTGGACTTATTCCGCCCTCATTATAACATTGTAGATATGACATAGGAAACTTTGGTGAGATTGAGCGTGGGATTCAGCACATCACAGGTATGCAGCTTCGTGGAATGCAGGACTGTCCCGGCACAAATTATAATGAACTGTTGAAACAGGCACAAACTGCTTTATATTGGAGCCAGATTAATATAGATATTTCTTTTCCAGACGTCCTGCATGCTATTTTAAGAAATCAACAACACTTGAAATCAAAGCATAAAAAGAAATATCGAAGCGAACATGCTTCCGAAATTACAGCGTATGAGGAGGCAAGAGACTGGCTGAAAGATTTTTATCCTGACGGGAAAATGCTTTCTCTGAAATCATTAAGATCCCGCAAGGAAAAACTGCAGGACATGATCCACAGTCAGAAAATGATTCTTCAGGATCTTAAAGGTCACTGCAAAGAACTGGATACTGTTTTATACAATACAGACGCCATTCTTACTCGGCGTGCTATGGAAACGGAACAGTTACCGGAACACTCGACAACTCATCATAAATCACAGAAAGAAAGGAATGAAGAAATCTTATGACACAATCAGAATTCAAATTGCTCTTTGCTGATCAGGTAATGAAATGCGAAGAGACTCTACAAAATAAAAGGAAAGAATATACCGGTGATAATCAGGACCGGCTTTCATCTTTTAAGGTCGCTACATCTTTGCAGGGATGTACACCTCAGAGAGCCCTGGTTGGAATGATGGCGAAACACATTGTTTCTTTATATGATATGTGCTACGCCAAAATGCTGCCTTCAAGAAAGAATTATGGGATAAAAGATTACCGACAGCCTGAACTATCTCTTTTTATTGGCTGCGATCATTCGGGAGGAGGCTGCTTATGAACAGAATTGAAACAAAAATCCTGAACTGTTCCGCTATCCGGGAAGCAGAAAAAAATATGGTATTCGCCGCCCGGCTGACACAGCGGGGGCATCTGATCCACAATATGGAAGATCTCGTCCGGCTGTACAACAGTTCCTTTACTAATGATACGGTAAGAAATATGGGAAGTCTTCCGCATCCAACCATCCAGAAATTTACCGTGATCACAGTGGCAGTGGTCGGTGCAAGCCGAAGGTTTCTTTCCCAGATTACCCGTAAGCAGTGCGTTCTGTTTTTCTTTCTCCAAAATTGGATTTCTCATAAACAAAGGCACTCTTTGAAAACTTATCTCTCAAAAAGTACCCAAATCACCAGTTTTCCAGTCATCCAACATCAGCAGATTCAGTCCTTCACGTCCATCATACTCATATGCTACTTAAGATTACACGTTTTTAACACCAGCAGAAAAAGATTGCTGGCAATAAAATAGGAAATCCGTCACTGCATTTGTTACTGACGAAAAATATACTTTCCTTTTCCACTTCCTCCCTATTTAGTCAAGTGTTTTTTCCCTTAAAATCAAGGGATTTCTAAGTTTCTATCTCAGATGAATGAGCCTCGATCATGAGCATTTTTCTGTATCTGGTACGAAAATAGGTGGTTATAGGTATA
>DXIU01000062.1 GCA_019112765.1 Candidatus Mediterraneibacter norwichensis
CACTATACATACGTGGTGGAAAACCGCTCCATGACAGATACCCTTGAACAGGCATTTTCTCAGGCGGCCACATCCGTATACCGGTCTCAGATTCTGGAAGAGCAGGGGCTGAACGCAGCGGAAATCGAGGCTCTTTATCAGACCCAGCCGGAGTATGAGACTCAGATTCTCGGCAAAGACAGTGCGGGCAACTATGCATATACATACATTCTGATCATGGTGCTGTATTTCCTTCTGATTTTCTACGGACAGATGATCGCCACATCTGTTACTTCCGAGAAGAGCAACCGTGCCATTGAAATTCTTGTTACAAGTGTGGACAGCAACAGTCTGATCTTCGGAAAAGTATTTGCAGGAGCAATTGCCGGACTGATCCAGTGCGTGCTGATCCTGGGAAGCGCTGTAGGTGCATATCAGATTTTCAGAGAGAGCTGGGGCGGCCTGCTGGACAGTGTATTCCAGATCCCGGTTCCGGTATGGGTGACATTTGCCGTATTCGGTATGATGGGATATCTGCTGTACGCATTCTGCTTTGGCATGCTGGGCGCCCTTGTATCCAAAACAGAAGATATCAGCAAAGCATCCATGCCTGTTACCATGATTTACCTCGTTTCTTTCTTCATTGCTATTTACGGTATGAATGACAGCGACGGAATTCTGATGCGGGTGGCATCCTTTGTCCCCTTTACTTCAAATAACGGAATGCTGATCCGCGTTACAATGGGAAGTGTGGAAACCTGGGAGATTCTTGTATCAGGAGCAATTCTTGCTGCAAGCTGTGTGATTGCAGGTATTCTCGCAGCGAAGATTTTCCGCTTCGGAACGCTGATGTACGGCAATCCCATTAAGTTTTCAACAGCGCTGAAGAAAATCAGGGAAAAGTAAAAAGCAGGCCAGAGGCGGGATTTCCGGATCTCTGAGCCCGTTCCGATTATAATATATAGCTTTTTGACGCAAAATAAAGCATGCTGTATAATAGACAGCGTGCTTTATTTAGTTTCTTCCCTGTTATAGAAGAAACAGAAGTGAGTATGAGAAGAGAAAAAAACGAATATATTAGAGAGAATGTTCTCCCGCCAGGCTCAGGGAAGGCATAAGAAAGGAAGACGGATCGGAAATGAGACAACATGTTTACACAAGAGATATTCTGCTGGTGCTGGCCGCCAGCTTCTTTTATATGGCCAGTCCCATGCTTGTAACGCCGCTGATTACCGGATTTACGGAAAGTATCGGCTCATCGGCGGCTCTGATGGGAATTGTGGGCGGAATGATGAATCTCTGTTCCCTGGTCTGCCGTCCTCTGGCCGGCAATCTGGCGGACAGAATGAGTAAATACCGGGTATCTATGATCGGTGCGTTGCTGATGGCAGCTGCATGCGCAGGTTATATTATGGCCCCGAATGCCGCAGTGGTTGTTGTCTCAAGAATTATCAATGGTGTGGGATTTGCCTGCTGCTCGGTCTGTATGGCAACCTGGATGTCCAATATGCTGCCAAAAGACAAGATTGGTTCCGGCATGGGATTCTATGGAACTATGAATGCCCTGGCGATGGCAGTGGCTCCCGCAATCGGCGTCAGTGTCTATCAGACATTCGGATACCGGATCTCCTTTTTTATCGCTCTGCTGTTTTCTGCGGCGATTATTGTCGTGATACAGTTTATCCGGGATAAAGGAGAACCGGAAAACAATTCACAGGAGACTGAGGCAGAAGAATCTGCCCATTTCGAAGAAATATCCGGAAAATGCTGCGGCAGTCCGGCGGATTCTTTGGAAAGCAGCAGGAAAAAGGAAAGAATTCAGCTGATCGATACAAAAGTTATCCCGATCGCACTGATTATCATGCTCTTTGCAATTCCCTACTGTGCGACGCAGTCCTTTCTTGTGACTTATGCGGAAGTAAAGAATCTTAATATCACAGTAAGCCTGTTTTTCCCCGTTTACGCACTGGTGCTTATTGTACTGAGGCTGTCATTGAGGAATCTTTTTGACAAACTGCCTTTTGGCACATTTCTGCTGGCAGGTTCGGTCAGTCTGCTGCTTGCAATCCTCTGTCTGGCCGGAATGCGAAATAACTGGATGATGTTTCTGGCCTGCTTTTTTCTGGCAGGCGGCTACGGTATTATGAGTTCTGTGTGTCAGTCCACAGCAATTCTGCTGGCAGGAAAAGAAAAGAGAGGACTGGCCAACAGTACGTATTATATCGGCCTCGATCTGGGAATGGCTTTCGGACCGATGATCGGCGGAGTGCTGTATGGTCAGCTGGATATCCGGCTGTTCTACCCGGCGCTGCTGGTGACAGTGCCACTGGTGGGAGTGGTATACGCGGCTGCGGGAAAACGGCTGAGGATGCAGAGCAGCAGAAAAAGCGGACAGGATCCAGAATCAAATTGAGTTAGGATTCCGTTGGTGTTATACTTATTTTGTCTTTTATGTATATTACAGGTTCGGACCGAACCGGGAGAGGAATTTATGACAAAAGATAACCGGGAACAAATGAAACAACTGGAAAAACAGACGCTGAAAACATATTTCGGATATGATACGTTCCGGCCGGGACAGGAGGCCATTGTGGATCAGATTCTGGCCGGCAGAGACGTACTGGCAGTGATGCCTACCGGAGCGGGAAAATCACTGTGTTATCAGCTGCCGGCGCTTCTAATGCCGGGAATTACTGTAGTAGTGTCCCCTCTGATTTCGCTGATGATGGATCAGGTAAAGGCGCTGAATGAAGCCGGTGTACATGCGGCTTATATTAACAGCTCTCTTACCGAGACTCAGATCAGCAGAGCGCTGGAGCTGGCAGAATCAGGCCGGTATCAGATCATCTATGCGGCGCCGGAGCGGCTGGAAACGCCCCGCTTTCTTGATTTTGCCTGTCATACAGAGATTTCCATGATAACTGTGGACGAGGCCCACTGTATCTCGCAGTGGGGGCAGGACTTCCGGCCAGGCTATGTACGGATCCTTGACTTTATCAGACAGCTTCCGGTGCGCCCGGTTCTTTCCGCATTTACCGCTACGGCTACGGAACGGGTAAGGGAGGACATTCTGATGTCTCTGCAGATGGAGAATCCCTTCGAGACAGTAACCGGATTTGACCGGGAAAATCTTTACTTTGAAGTGCAGAATACAAAGAATAAAAAAGAACACATCCGCAGATATATGGAAGAGCATCGGGAAGACAGCGGGATTATTTACTGTGCCACACGGAAAGGCGTGGATGAACTGTATCTGTATCTGGAGAACGCGGGATTTCAGGTGGGAAGATACCATGCAGGCATGAGTGCGGAGGCACGGCGGACAAGCCAGGAAGATTTTATCTATGACCGGATAAAAGTGATGATTGCCACCAATGCATTCGGTATGGGAATCGACAAGTCCAATGTCCGTTATGTGCTGCACTATAATATGCCTCAGAGCATGGAAAATTACTATCAGGAAGTAGGAAGGGCAGGAAGAGACGGGGCACCGGCGGAGTGCATTCTCTTTTATTCTCCACAGGACACAATGATTAACCGGTTCCTTCTCGAAAGCAAGGAAAATTACCGGGAATATACAGATGAAGAACTGCGGATGATTCAGACACAGGATATGGAGCGGCTGCGCAAAATGGAAGCTTACTGTACAACGACCAGATGTCTTCGTCACTGTATTCTGAACTATTTCGGAGAAGCAGCGGATGAAAGGTGCGGAAACTGTTCCAACTGTCTGGAAGAATTTGAAGAGCTGGACGCCTCCCAGGCAGCCGCGGATGTGATCCGCTGTATACGGACTTCCGGGCAGCGCTTCGGCATTAATATGATTGCAGGTACTCTGCTTGGTGAAAATACGGCAAAGATACGCAATTACCGGATGGACCGGAATCCGGCTTACGGATCCCAGAGCAGACTGGGCCAGATTCTGATGAAAGAAGTGATCCGCGGCATGCTGGAGCAGGGATATCTCCGGCAGACAGAGGACAGGTACGGACTGCTGAAGCTGACTGAAAAATCAGAGAAACTTACTGAACAGATGAAACCGTTTTACATTACATATAAAAAGACGGAGGAAAAGCAGAAGCAGGCCAGGAAGAAGCCGGCTCAGACAGCAGAGCTGACGGAAAAAGGCGCGGAATTGTTTGAAGAACTCCGGAAGCTCCGGACAGAACTTGCCCGGGCCCGGTCTGTGCCGCCTTATGTGGTCGCGTCGGATAAGACTCTGCGGGATATGTGCCTCAGGATTCCTCTTACGGAAAATGAAATGCTGGATGTACACGGAATGGGCGCAAAGAAACTGGAACAGTACGGTGGACAATTTCTTAAAAAAATCCGTTCTGTTACCCAGGGGGACAGAGAAGCCTGGGGAGCAGATAACGGAAACAGACAGCCGGAGGGACCTTTTTCCATGGGAGAGGATAACCCTTCTGCTTTGGCATCCTTTCTTGAACAGACAGAAGAGATGCCTTTGACTGATAAAAAAGGGAAAGGGAAAAAGACAGCGTTTCATCTTACGGAAGAAATGCAGGAGCGGATTGAATATGTACCGGAGACAACGCTCAGTGATTTTGTGTCCCGGATTAATGACCTTCGGGACGAAAAAGTGATGAAACGGCTGACAATAAAAAGCCTTACAGAAATGCTTCTTGAAAGAGGATGTCTGGAGAAGAAGTATCAGAACGGGTATACGCGAAAAATTCTTACAAAGAAAGGCCGGGAAGCGGGAATCCGGGCGGAAGAACAGCTCAGCTCAAAAGGAAATACCTATGAAATCTTTCTCTATACAGAAAGAGCCCAGCATTTTCTGGTGGACCTGATAAAGGAAATGAAATTATGAAGAAATTACATAAACAGGAATTATTTTATAATATGCTCCTTGAATCCGACAACGGCCCTGTTTCTGTTATTCCGGAGAACCCGGATGACAGGAAAGTGTTTCAGGCATTTTATGATGCTGAAGTATTCGGTATAAGTCATCTTCTCATCGGGGGATACAGAGCCGGTACCCTTGGGATCCCATTTTGTGATACAGCTCGGTTCCCCGGTCTGGCCGACTGCATCAGACCTGAAACGGTAAACGAGCTGGCGGAAGTGATCCGTATTGCGGAAGAAAATGGAAAAATGCAGCGCACGGAAAAAGAATTTGTCCTGAATCACCGGGACAAATGGAAGAATGTAAACAGCGGATTAGTTCTGTGAAAAACACAGAGGAACTATATGAACTGTGGCAGAAAGCCCATACAGCGGAACCATGGTACAGTGTGGAGAAAACGACAGTCAGAGGTCTGGAGCGCGGTTTTACCAAAGATGGAATAATAGATCCGGAAAAATATGTCAGATATAGTCCCAGAGTCCTTGTGATACTGAAAGAACCCAATATTATAAATGATAAAGACGCCAATGGAGATCACAGGCCGTGGTATCAGGAATTTACAAAAGGACGGTTTGACAGAAAAAAGAAATGTATCATAATTTCGGATTCAGAAAAAAGAAATGCTGATATCGGAAGCCATCAGAAAGAACTGGTGGGGATATGAGGGAAAGGAATATGAAGAAGGAACACAGGAAAAAGAATTTTTCTCTGACGCTGGGCATTGTGCTTGCAGCCGGATGGAAACTGTGCGTGGTTTTAATAATCGTCGGAGCAGTCCGGATATTTTGGAGTTCCGCCATATCAGAACATAAGACGGCACATGAAAAGGAAGACCATAGGGAGGAATACGTGACAGAGATTAATGGATATGATATGGGTGAACTTAGCATCTATCAGGCCCTGAGAGTCTATGATCTGCTGGAGGCAAACGGCCTTACCGATTATGAAGGAAGAGGTTATGATCGTTCGTATAATTATGGTGTGGAGGATTTCAGACAGCTGAAAGGACTGGACGAAAGCTTCCTGTATGGATTTTACTGTGTCACATCAGATCAGAACTTTCAGGATGTGCTTTCTGTTATGGGGTATGATTCCCTGGATCAGTATCTGCTTGCAAAGGAGTATGTGGACAGAGACGGTAATCCAAGCATAGATGTATGGAATGATGTGACCCTGGCTTATATGGCGGAATTGCTGGCCTGGTCAAAGACCGGAGACAGTGAGGATATTACAAAAGAGTATAACGGTTACGGAGCGGGAGATCTTGATGTCTATCAGTATCTTCGGGTCTATGATCTGATGGATAAAAACGGGTTTGCGGATTATACCGGACAGGGATATAACCGGTTCTATCATTATGACATGGAAGAATTCCGTAAAATTAAAGGCCTGGATGAAACTTATCTGTACGGGTTTTACTGCGCCGCGGACAAACAGAATTTCATGGACGCGCTGTCCGTGCTGGGCTATGATTCGCTGAATGAGTATCTGGCGGCTGCGGGATATGTGGATGAAGAGGGAAGGCCGGATGCGGATATATGGAGAAATGATTCCCTGGAGTATGCGTCAGAGATTATAGAACACGGGAATGCAGAATGACAGAAATGCAATTGCCAGATAAAATCTATGTAAATTCTGTAAAATTAATTTACATAGATAAGTTAAACAATTTTAAAAAACAGTAAACTATATTGTTCCTCTGATTTAAAAAATGTAGAATGATCCCGGTTAGAACAACCACAAGATTTTAAAGGAAATCAGAGGAGGTTAATATTGCTATGGCATGTATGAAAAGAAATGCCCGGGTAAAAGCCGGCGTGGCGGCAATGGCTTTCGTTCTCTGCGGAACCAGTGTGATAGGCAGCGTCTGTAATGTACCCGGAGCCGCAACTGTACAGGCTGCCGGAGAGACAACCCGGAATCAGGCGGAGGCAACGTCTCAGCAGGTTGTAAATCTGGATACAAACTGGAAGTATCTGGATAATAATACAGATCCGGCGGAAGGTCTTGGATCACTCACAGCGTGGACGACAGCGGATTTTAATGATGACGCATGGAAAGAAGCAGCCGGAAAATTCGGAGCAAAGAAAGGAGAGCTTACGGAATTTGACGGATTTACGCCAACCGTTCTTCTTCAGCAGTACATTGAAGGAACTCAGAGTGACGTTCCTACATTCTTTTTCCGGACATCTTTTAATCTGGAAAATGTTGACGAGATTACGTCAATTACAGGTTCTCTGTATCATGATGATGCTGTTGCCGTATATCTGAACGGACATCTGATTCAGTCACAGTATATGGAGTCAGAAGGGCAGGTGAACAATCTGTATTACTCAGGAGTTTCTCAGGGAGCACCGGAAAAACTCAGCGTCAGCCTGACAAAAGAGCAGGTGGAAGAGTATGCGGTAGAGGGAGAAAATATTCTTTCCGTAGAACTGCATAATGACAGAGAGTCAAGTTCTGATATCTATTTCGAGTTTACAGATCTGACAGTCAACTACAACGAAACGGCAGCGCCTGTAGAGCAGAAATCTGTTTTCCTTACGCTTGGAAGCGATGAGAGCAGCAGAGGTCTTACATGGTATGCCAATACAGAAGAAGACGGCCAGGTCCAGTATGCAAAAGCGGCTGATATGACAGACGGAACATTTCCGGAAGAATATGTGTCTGTCGATGCAGTTTCCACGGCCGCAAATGATGCGGGATTTTATTCGAACCAGGCAACAATGTCCGGGCTTGAGGAAAACACAGAGTATGTATACCGTGTGGTAAATGGTGATACAGTAAGTCAGACTTACAGCTTTACTACCGGCGAATATGATTCAGATTTCAGCTTCGCTTTCGTAGGGGATCCGCAGATCGGCGCGGGCAGTACTCCGAAAGATATCGAAGGATGGAATGAGACACTGAATACAATCCAGAATGATATGGATGTTGATTTTCTTTTCTCTGCAGGAGATCAGGTTAACACAGCCAGCAACGAGGAGCAGTATGCCGGATATCTGAACGAGGCATTTTCTTCCCTGGCCAGCGTGACAACCATTGGAAATCATGACAGTGGAAGCACCGCATACAACGAGCACTTTAATCTGCCCAACGAAAGCAGCAGCCTTGGCGCTACAACAGCTGGTACAGATTACTGGTTTGTCTATAACAACACACTGTTTATGGATATTAACTCCAACGATCTCTCCACTGCCGAGCATAAAGAATTTATGGAGTCAGCAATCGCGAAGAATCCGGATGTGACATGGAAAGCAGTTATTTTCCATCATTCCGTATATTCCACAGCAAGTCATACAGATGATTCCGACATTCTTCAGAGAAGAGAAGAACTTCCTCCGGTATTTGATGAGCTGGGTATTGATGTTGTCCTGATGGGCCATGATCATGTATATACAAGAACATACATGATGAACGGTACAACTCCGGATACATCCAA
>DXIU01000063.1 GCA_019112765.1 Candidatus Mediterraneibacter norwichensis
GAGCGCATGCGAGTTAGCCCGCCGTAAATCCTGCTTTTAGCTGATTCCTGGTCTTCGTGATTTATCTTAACTCATGGAACGGAATCAGAATTCCCTGTCCCCCTCTTCTGAATCCGTCTTATAAAAACTTCTTTGTCCTCTGTTTTTCTTTTTTGCTGCCGGAAATTCTCTTCGACAAATCCGAAATTAACGGAAGTAATGGTCCCCGATCTGGTAACCGCCTCCTCCGGTGCTGAAATACAGGCAGTCGCCCACCGGATTGCTGCCTGCCAGAGCGTCTTCTGCGGCCTGCATGGCGGAATCTGTATAGCCGCTGTTTGCGAGTACAGTGTCCAGCCAGCCGGTCATAGCCGGAGTGAACTGTCCTGACTGATAAATCACATCAGAGATGGTATCGGGGTATACCCCGCTTTTCACACGGTTCATTACAACAGCTCCTACAGCTACCTGGCCTTCATAAGGCTGATTCCCCGCCTCACAGAAGATCAGGGATGCAAGCAGCTCCTTCTCTGCCTGTGCGGCTGCTTCTCTTGCCGCCTGCTCTTCCGCAAGACGCTTTGCCTCTTCAGCCGCTTTTCTTTCCTGTTCCTTCTTTTCAAGATATGCATCCTGTGCCTCCTGGGCAGCATTCTCTGTTTTCTCAAGTATTTCTGTATGAATCTCCTGAGGGATATCTGAAAAATCCCATTCAGCATACATGGCATGCCCGGTTTTCGGCAAAAATATGGATTTATCCGTCTCAGCAGCCAGACTTGTAAAACCTGTCAGCAGTGTCGCACTGGAAGCCGCAAGATACAGAGACAGCATAATTCTCCTGTTTTTATTATATTTCATATACTCCTCCTCTTAACTTATTGCAATATCTTTATGTAGTTCTTAATTATATATATGCATTATTTTCATTTATATTACAGATATTACAAAAATGTTACGGAGGCTATTCTAATATAAAATACTTATCTTGTCAACTTTTTTATTTCATTTTTTATTTTCTCCCTTTTTCAGGCGATGTTTTTCTTATTTTTCGAACAAAATGCACAGAAAAAAAGCCCGTAGAACCCGGTTTTGGCCGAGGCCGGAAAAGAGTGTTTCTGCCTCTCTTCCGCCTTCGGCCAGAGCGTCAGGTTTTACGGGTCTTTACAAAGATTATCTGTTTTTTAATATATCCGGAATCCCTCTGTAAAAAATTCTGTTTTAATGCATCCGGAAAATCGGACTGAGCTTTTTATAAATCAGGAATACAATAATTGATACAAGCACGCCTTTCAGCAGATTAAACGGCGCTACGGCAAACAGCACAAACGTGGAAAGGCTTGTAATATTAGGATTTACGGCAGTTCCCATTCCAATCAGATCGTTAACAGGCATATGGAATGCTGTCGCATAAGTAGGAAGAAGCACGAATGCATTAATCACACATCCGAGCACCGTCATAAGCACAGTTCCTGTGATCATACCGATCAGCGCATTCTTTCTTGTTCTGTTTCTGCGGTAAATAAGTCCTGCCGGTACACAGAGGGAACAGCCGATTATAAAATTGGCAAGTTCTCCTACCCCTGCCGTATCCGTCCCTGTAAGTACAAAGTTCAGCAGGATTTTAACAAGCTCAATCACTGCTCCGGCCAGGGGACCCATGGCAAAACATCCGACCATCACCGGCACTTCGCTGAAATCAATTTCATAAAATGCCGGAGCAAACGGCAGCGGAATTTCAAAAAACATCAGAATCACGGCCACAGCCGCAAGCATTCCGATTTTGACAAGTGCCTTCACTCCAAATTTCGGCTCTGTGCGAGCCACTGTTTTTGTTTCTGTACTCATTTTAATCTCTCCTTTTCTTCCCACCCTGGGGATAAAAATATTTTGAAAAGGAAACCTTTCAGGAGAGCCGGCCTTCGGAAACTTCTGCAAAAAGAAACCCCGGACTGTACCGTCCGGGGTAATGCGTGCTGTTTCTTCCGACGCTGCTTACGGAATTCTGAAAATTCCGATAAGTATGTTCTCTTCTCTCATCCAGACTATACTGTCGGTACCGGAATTCCTTCTTATCAGAAAGTCACCGGTTCGGCTGCTGTAAAGCAGTTCGCGGACTATACCGCCGGTTGGGACTTGCACCCGACCCCGAAGATTTTATTCCTTTTACGTGTACTAATATAACTCTTTATAAGCGCGATTTCAAGGGGTTTTTCGGGATTTGCGGAATTTCTTGGTTCGTAGCCGTATAAAATATTGTCTACTATATTACATAATTTTACCATCTTCTCCACCCTTTGTATTCCCTTTCAGATACAGAAGCCGGTAGTTCCTCGCCCTGTGCTTTCTGTATTTCCTGCTTTCTTCATCCCGGCAAACATGAAACTGCCTCTGTTTCACATTTTTTTCACTTTTGTTCATAATCCATTCAAAACTTCATCACACTTTTTACACATCTGATTTATATACTATAATTGTTCTTAAAAAGAACACTTTTTCATAAACTTTTTCCCCCTTTGAGTCACAGAAATGTGACTCTTTCCTTTTGCAGAAAAATAGCAGAATGTCCTTACATACTCTGTACAAGAGAAAAGCGGGCAGTCCATAAAACCGCCCGCTTTTCTTTCTGTTTTCATTTCAGTACTCTTCCGCGCATCTTCCCCCACACATGGGCCTGAACATAGTCGTATGCCCGGTCATAGATGAACAGCCCTGCCTGGCCGCCCGCAATCACCCCGGCCATAACCATATCAGATATGGCCTGCGTAAAGAGAAGATCCCGGAACAGAAATACAATCGGTATATACATGATATTAAAAATCACATATTTTGAAATCCAGAAGAAAAGATTTCTTTTCTTCATCTCATGTCGTTTTTCCAGCCATTTCCATACCGCCTCAATTCCCCAGATATAAAATCCCATAGCGGCAAATGTAACTACATAAAATTTGTTCGGCGCTGTAATAAACCCAAGCAGTACAGCGGCAATATAAAATGCCGCTCCCGCCCGAAGGCCGAATTCGCGGACGACAATTCCCACAAAAAATGACGCCGCCGCAAGCAGAAACAGTGTACTTGTCTCAATGATGCTGCCCAGGGCCATAAAGACTACTGTCAAGGCCAGAAGCAGACCTCCGAATGCCATTGTTTTTGCTTTTACATGCATGAACACAGATCGCCTCCCATACATTCACATAGCTGATCCGCAATACACAGGTCACAGCACATATTTCCTGTACCGCAGGAGGTTCCTCCCGCGCCGTAGCCTGCCCCGTAAGGGCTGCTCTGATACCTTCTGCTGCTGAAGTCAAGCTGATTTAAAAGCTGCCTGTACTGAAGATTATTCGGCTCCATATTCACGGCCTGAGCCGCATGGTCTCTTGCGAGAACGTTATTTCCCAGTCCGGCATTCGCGCATCCGCTCAGGTAATACCACATCGCGGAGCGCTCCGGTATCTGATCCAGCGTATTGAGCGCTTCCCGGAAACGTCTGCTGTTGATATAGTTTACCGCTGCCTGAAGTCTGGGATCCGGCGCGCCTCCCTGAGAAGAGCTGCCGCCATACGAGTAGCTTCCTGAACTGCCGGAAGACGAGCCTCCGTAGGAATAACTGCCGGAGCTGCCGGACGAGCGCTCGTGCATAATCGTGTCATATGCCTCCTGTACTTCCTTGAACTTCTCCTCCGCCAGATCAGCCAGCGGATTATCCACATTGGCGTCGGGATGGTATTTCCGCGTAAGATCGCGGTATGCCTTCTTTATCTCATCATCCGATGCGCTGGGGGACACACCCAGCACATCATATGGGTTTTTTGTCATTTTTTTCTTTCCTCACTTTTCTTCATCTGTATCTTATTATAACGATTCCAAATTCCATCATACAATATATTTCTTAAAATGTCCACATCTACCAGACATGGAAGACGTTCAAATTCCGCGGTGCTCTCAGCAATCATCATGCACAGAATCTGCCGCATCCGCTCTTCATAATCTTCCTTCTCATAAATTTTCTTCAGAGGGTTATATCTGCCCTTTTCAATATCCTCCGGCAGATCTTCGTACGCGTCCATAATATATATATACTTTCCGAGGAAAAAACCCATTTTTCTCAGGCTCCGCTCCCATCCATCCTCGCGGTACACAAACAATTCTTCCATCAGCCTTCCGAAGCACCCCGCGGTACGATCAATATCTGTACTGCCTGCTTTCTCGCACTCCGCCAGTTCCTTCAGCTCCCGCCGGATCGCCTGACTCTGCCTGGGATATGTTTCCGCAATTTTCCGCGCCTTCCGCCGGAGCAGACTCTCTGTCATCAGGCTGCTGACCTTCCGGTCGTCTTCCCAGTCATCTTTCATATGATAATATGCCAGAAGCACGTTCATTGCCGCGGCATATGATGTAATCTCATTTCTGAGCATCCTCTGCTTTTTAACAGGATGCACCTTACAGCGGTGCATCTGCGTCTCCGTCTCTGTCTCATACAGGGAAGACAGCAGAATAACCGCAAATGTCATATCATAAGTAAGTGTCATCTGCCCCATAAAACCATAGTCTTCTTTCAGTGAACGGCAGAGGCCGCAGTAATATGCCTTATACTTTTTTAAATCTTTCACCTTCAGTTCAGGTTCGCAGATAGTAACGTAGCCAAACATAATATTTTTCTTCCTTCCCGAATCCGCGGACTATCGCCCGGAGCGCTGTTTTCTGCTATTATAGCACGCATATACGGCGCTGTTCATAACATTTTTATAAAATAATCTTTCCACATTCTCCCTTATGAAAGGCTGCGCTTTTTATCCCTGACCAAATTGCAGGCGCACGATAAACCCGGATATTAGTTAACCATTTTTTCATTTTAGTTGACAATAAACCTTTTATCCCTTATATTGATTTACAGAAAAAAGGATCACCGGAGACATATACAGAATTTTCTCATATGTCTCTGATGATCCATAATAAAAGGAGATATCATTATGTCTGACTGTAAAAATACGGTCCGTCCCGGGACATCCCGTACAAAATTCATAACTCTTACCGGCCTGATGACTGCTGCCATCTGTATTGTCGGACCGTTCTCTCTTCCGCTTCCGGTAAGCCCTGTCCCTGTTACGCTTACCAACTTTGCCATTTACATAGCCGTCTATGTGCTTGGCCTGAAAGCCGGAACCGTAAGCTGCCTGATCTATCTCTGTCTGGGCGCCGCCGGGCTTCCCGTTTTCTCCTCCTTCAGCGGCGGTATCGGGAAACTGGCCGGGCCTACAGGCGGATATCTTATCGGTTTTCTTTTCCTGGCGCTGATCCAGGGAATTCTGATGCTCCGTTTCCCCGGAAAAAATGCGGCGGCCGTGACCGGCATGATACTTGGAACTGCCGTATGCTATCTCTTCGGGACAGTCTGGCTGGCCGGACAGATGCACCTGACCTTCCAGGCCGCGCTGGCTGCGGGGGTAATCCCCTACCTGCCCGGAGACGCTGCGAAAATCGTCCTCGCGTCGCTGGCAGGGCCAAAACTTAACGCAGCCGTGCGGAAATTATAACAATCATCCTGCCTGCGGCTCAGGCAATATACCTGCACGCTGCCAGGGCCGCCACCGCTCCATCGGCAGCTGCTGTTGTAAGCTGACGGACTTCCTTTGTCCGGCAGTCTCCTGCCGCGAAGATTCCCGGCGCAGATGTCTGACAGTCCTCCGCCGCCAGGATAAAGCCGCTTCCGTCCAGCTTCACCACATCAGCAAAAATTTCATTCTGCGGGATCTGGCCCACGGCTATAAACACTCCCGCCACATCAAGCCTGAAGTCTTCCCCGGTCTTTTTGTCCGTCAGGATCAGGCCTTCCACCATATTTTCTCCCAGAATCTGTTTCACCACAGTACTCAGGACGAACTCCACATTCTCTTTCGTGGAAAGACGTTTTACAATGCTGTCCTCCCCCCGGAATTCATCTCTGCGATGCACCAGATAAACTTTACTGCAGTAATTTGAAAGGAACTCGGCATCCTGAAGGGCTGTGCTTCCGCCGCCGATAACGGCCACATCCCGCCCGCGGAAGAATGCGCCGTCGCAGGTGGCACAGTAGGAAACTCCGGCTCCGGTCAGCCGTTCTTCATCAGCCACGCCCAGATGGCGATGGGTCACCCCGGTTGCAAGGATAACGCTCCGGCAGGGATATACCCCGCCGGTTGTCTCTATCACCTTAATTCCGTCCTCACTGCGGATTCCGGTTACTTTTTCAACCACCGTCTCTGCTCCCAGCTTCATTGCCTGATCAAGAAGATTCATGGAAAATTCGCTTCCGCTTACACTGGCAATGCCGGGATAGTTTTCCACATTCGGAGACGATGTAATCTGTCCGCCGAAATTGCCTCCTTCAATAATGATTGTTTTCTTTCCTGCGCGCTGTCCGTAAATGGCAGCTGTCATTCCGGCGGTTCCGCCTCCTACAATTCCGATATCGTACATAAATCAGCCTTCCTTTTCTGCATAACTTTTAATATTTGACGCATTCGCAAACTTTGTCACTTCACCGTTTTTTACTACAATCAGTGTGGGGGCCTGCATGACTCCGTACCGTTCCACCAGTTCCCTGTTTTCTTCCGCGTCTACAATCTCATATGGAATATGGGCCTTCTCAAGCGAGTTTGCGGCCACACGGCAGTTCGGACATGTCCGGGTGGTAAACAGCATGGTTCTGGTTCCCTCATCTCCTGTCCCGGACTTCTCCGCTTCCTTTGCCGCCGCCAGAGTTCTGGGGCGCATATGAGAGTTTGATATATCGTATACACGGCGTTCTTTAAACTCCTGGGTCTTTCCATCATTCCAGTTTTTCACCGGACGGTAATATCCCGTGATACGGCTGTAAACTTCTGTCTCTGCTCCGCAGTACGGACATTTGTACTGCTCACCTGTAATATAACCGTGATCCTTACAGATCGAATATGTGGGCGACATTGTATAGTACGGAAGTTTATAGTTTTCCGCAATCTTTCTTACCAGAGCCGCCGCCGACTTCCAGTCCGGCAGTTTCTCGCCCAGGAATGTGTGGAATACGGTTCCTGACGTATACAGCGTCTGAAGTTCATTCTGGATATCCAGAGCCTCAAATACATCATCCGTATATCCTACAGGGAGATGGGAACTGTTTGTGTAATAAGGCGTTCCGTTCTTCTCTGCCGCCGTAATAATATCCGGGAACTGGGCCACGTCGTGTTTCGCCAGGCGGTACGTGGTAGACTCCGCCGGTGTGGCTTCCAGGTTATAGAGATCTCCGTACATTTCCTGATAATCCGACAGGCGTTCACGCATGTGGTTCAGCACATCTTTGGTAAACTGCTGAGTCTCCGGCGAAGTCAGATCTTTCCGGATCCATTTCGCGTTCAGGCCGGCCTCATTCATACCGATCAGTCCGATTGTTGAGAAATGATTGTCAAATGTACCCAGATACCGCTTTGTATACGGGTAAAGTCCCTCGTTGAGGAGCTTTGTTATTACTGTACGTTTAATGTGGAGAGAACGTGCTGAAATATCCATCAGCCTGTCAAGTCTCCTGTAAAAGTCTTCCTCATTTTCCGCCAGATATGCGATTCTGGGCATATTTATTGTGACAACACCCACAGACCCGGTGCTCTCTCCGCTTCCGAAGAAGCCGCCGGATTTCTTGCGCAGCTCTCTCAGATCCAGACGGAGACGGCAGCACATGCTCCGCACGTCGCTCGGCTCCATATCACTGTTAATATAATTCGAAAAATACGGCGTACCATATTTGGCAGTCATTTCAAACAAAAGCCTGTTATTCAGCGTATCGGACCAGTCAAAATCTTTTGTAATCGAATACGTTGGGATCGGATACTGGAATCCTCTGCCCTCCGCGTCGCCTTCGATCATTGTCTCGATAAACGCCCGGTTGATCATATCCATCTCTTCCTTGCAGTCGCCATAGGTGAAGTCCATCTCTTTTCCGCCTACAATCGCAGGAAGATTTTTCAGATCATTGGGCACGGTCCAGTCCAGCGTAATATTGGAAAACGGAGCCTGTGTCCCCCATCTGGACGGAATATTTACCCCGTAAATAAAGGACTCGATACATTTTTTCACCTCAGGATAGGTCAGATGATCGGTTCTTACGAAAGGCGCAAGGTATGTGTCAAAGGATGAAAACGCCTGGGCGCCCGCCCACTCGTTCTGCATGATCCCCAGAAAATTGACCATCTGGTTGCAGAGAACGCTTAAGTGCTTCGCCGGAGCTGATGTAATTCTTCCCGGGATTCCGCCCAGTCCTTCCTGAATCAGCTGCTTCAGGGACCAGCCGGCGCAGTATCCGGTAAGCATGGACAGGTCATGAATGTGGATATCCGCGTTTTTATGGGCTTTTCCGATCTCCTCGTCGTAGATCTCAGACAGCCAGTAATTTGCCGTAATGGCGCCGGAATTGCTCAGGATAAGTCCGCCCACCGAGTATGTCACTGTAGAGTTTTCTTTTACACGCCAGTCCGTTACTTTGACATAGCTGTCCACAATTTCCTTATAGTCCAGCAGAGTGGAATTCAGATTGCGGATTTTCTCCCTCTGCTTCCGGTACAGAATATAGCCTTTCGCCACATCGTCATATCCTGCCTGAATCAGCACAGACTCCACACTGTCCTGAATATCTTCCACTGAAATCAGTTCGTCACTGATCTTCGGTTCAAAGGCCGCCGTTACCTTCAGCGCCAGCATGTCAATAATATCCTGATTGTAATTCTTCTCCTGTGCCTCGAAAGCTTTCCGGATTGCTTCGCTTATCTTTACAAGGTTAAATTCCACGATCTTGCCGTCTCTCTTTTTAACCTGATACATATTCACCTTTCTCCTTTCCCTCTTCCGCGTCTTTTCCTGTTCCGTTCTCTTTCCCTTTAAAGGGCGTCTGAACTCATTCTATCATTCATGTATATTTTATGTCAACAAAAAACACCAATATCTAGTGTGTTTCTTTTTTAACAAAGACTAGATATTGATGTTTTCTGTATTTCCCATTTTTTCCGCATATACCGGCGCCGGGATATTTCCGGTCAGTCAACTCCCCGCAGCTCTGCTCCGGGAATATATTTTCTTACAATCGCCAGCGCCTGCTCCAGAATGTCTTTTGTATAGGCCCGCAGTCCCGGCTGTATCACATCCCCGGAATCCGCAAAACTCTGCAGGTAATATTTTTCCGCTCCCTTCAGCCAGCGGCCGATTCCCTCAAAATCATCTCTTTTGTGGAATTCCCGTACTACCGTAGTACGGAACTCATACGGTACGGCCCCTGACAGAAGATATTCTGCGCTGCGGATAACATTTTCCGGGTTATAATCCTCGATTCCTATCGTCATGCCATACTTCTCCGGTATATTTTTGATATCCATGGCCACATAGTCAATCAGCTTCCGGTCCGCCAGGTATTTCAGGCGGTTCACATTGCTCCCGTTGGTGTCCAGTTTGATCAGATATCCCATTTCCTTCACTTTGTCCATGAACGTCTCCAGGTCCGGCGACAGCAGCGGCTCCCCTCCGGTAATGCAGACACCGTCAAGAATCCCCTGCCTCTTCTTCAGAAAAGCCAGCACTTCCTCCCGTGGAATATCATTTGCCGGATCAATATGCGTCACAAGAGAAGCATTGTGGCAGAAAGGGCAGCGGAAATTACAGCCCGCAAGAAAAACCGTACAGGCCACTCTGCCCGGGTAATCTAAAAGAGTCAGTTTCTGAAGTCCCTGTATATTCATAATTCCTCCCCAAAAGTTCAGGCGGTTATTATTGATATTGTCATAATTGTCTGACAGCTTGAAGAAAAGGGGTACGTCCCCTTTTCCTCAAATTGTCTATAAATTTCTGGAAACTTCGGCGCATGCTTTCATTGCCTCGATTACAGCGCTACGGAATCCTTTTTCTTCAAGGACCCGGACTGCTTCGATTGTTGTTCCCGCCGGAGAGCATACCATATCTTTGAGTTCGCCCGGATGTTTTCCGGTTTCGAGCACCATTTTCGCGCTTCCGTAAACTGCCTGGGCAGCGAACTGGTAAGCCTGCTGTCTTGGCATGCCTTCTGCCACCGCGGCGTCTGCCATGGCTTCGATAAACAGGAATACATAAGCCGGAGAACTTCCGCTTACGGCTACAACCGCGTCAATCAGATGTTCCGGCACGACTTCAACTTTTCCGAAAGAGCCGAGTATCTCCAGCGCATATGCCTTCTCTTCTTCCGTAACGCAGGCGTTGGGGCAGACCGCTGTCATTCCTTCCCCGGCCAGAGCCGGTGTATTGGGCATGGTGCGGATAATTTTAACCGGTTTCCGGAACTGTTCTTCCAGCCAGGCCAGGGTTTTCCCCGGCGCAATGGTTATAATCAGCTGCTCTTCCCGGATACAGTCTCTGATTTCCGCAATTGTCTGCGCATAGAACTGCGGTTTTACAGAAAGGATAAGCACTTCTGACTTTTCGGCCGCCTCTTTATTGTCCGCGGTCACCGCAATTCCGTATGTCTCCTTCACACGCTCTCTGCTCTGCGGCATAATATCCGCGCCGATTATCTCCTCCGGAGCGATAAGACCTTTTTTAATGATGCCTCCCATAATCGCTCCTGCCATATTTCCTGTTCCGATAAATCCTAATTTCATTGTCTGTTTCTCCTCTCGTCTGCCGAAAATGATGTCTGGACAGCTGATTAATACTTTACGTCAAAGCCGCGTTCCTCTTCCAGCGGGATCTCTTTCGTATCCATCCACTCAATTGATATAAACCGGGAATGGTTCAGTCCTGTAAGCAGCTTGTTAATCAGCTGCTCTCTTCCCTGAACTTCCATGGTTACCGTTCCGTCCCAGTCATTTTTTACCCACCCGGTCAGTTCCAGGGACCGGGCAAGATATTTGGCTGTATACCGGAAGCCCACTCCCTGTACACGGCCGTAAAATACGATATGTTTTCGAACTTCTGACATGTACGCTTCCTCCGGAAATAGCTATCCGCTCCGTGCTACTGCTGCGGATTTTCTTTATCGTCAGCAGCCACCTCCGTAATGGACTTGACCAGTCCCGCAATCTCCTGAATCTGGGAAGGAACAATAATCTTGGTAGCCCTGCCGTCCGCAGCTTTCTCAAATGCTTCCAGGCTCTTCAGGGTCAGGACCGCGTTGTCCGCTCCCGCCTCTTTCAGGAACCGGAGACCATCTGCGGTTGCCTGCTGGACTTTCAGGATTGCTTCCGCTTCACCTTCCGCCTCACGGATCATCTTCTCTTTTTCTGCCTCTGCCTTCAGAATCGCAGCCTGTTTTTCTGCCTCTGCCTCAAGGATCACAGACTCCTTCTGGCCCTCTGCTACAAGGACTGTAGATTTCTTCTCGCCTTCCGCCCGGAGAATGGCCTCACGTCTCTCACGCTCTGCTTTCATCTGCTTCTCCATAGCATCCCGGATCGCTGCCGGCGGAACAATATTCTTAAGCTCTACCCGGTTTACCTTGATTCCCCAGGCATCTGTGGCCCGGTCCAGTTCCGCGCGCATTTTTGTATTAATAGTCTCACGGGATGTAAGCGTCTGATCCAGTTCCAGATCTCCGATAATATTTCTCAGTGTAGTAGCCGTCAGATTTTCAATCGCGATAATCGGGCTTGCCACGCCATAACAGAACATTTTGGGATCCGTAACAGAATAGAAAACAACCGTATCAATCTGCATGGTTACGTTATCTTTTGTAATCACAGGCTGAGGCGGGAAGTCCACCACCTGCTCCTTTAAGTCAATCCGCCGCGCCACACGGTCAATGATGGGCAGCTTGAAATGAAGCCCTGTATTCCAGGTGGTAAGATAAGCTCCAAGCCGTTCCACGACGACTGCCTGCGCCTGATGTACAACTTTGACGCAGGAAATCAGAATCAGTACCGCGATAACTACAATAACCAGAAATAAAATAACTCCAATGCTTATAAATGCAAAGTTCATACTGTCTCCTCCTCACATTTTTCTACAATCAGTTTGACTCCGGAAACAGCCGCAACCCTTGCCAGCGCGCCTGCTTCAAATATTTCACTGTCATTTTTGGAACGGACTGTCCATTCCTGTCCGTCAACCACACTTTTTCCGGTCTGGTTCAGATTGTCAACCTTTTCTGTAATCCTTATAACCTTCCCGATCTCTCTTTCATAATTTGTTCTGACTCGTTTTCTGTTGAGATGCTTCTCTGCCCACGGCCGGGTAAAGATAAGCAGAACAACGGAAACCGCCAGAAAGATAATGATCTGAATGATAAGATCCGCTCCCATGACATTTGCCGCCAGCGCGGCCAGCGCCCCTGCCGCGAACCAGATCGTAGTCAGACCGACTGTGATGATCTCAATCACCAGCAGCAGGATAAACAGCCCCAGCCAGATGAGATTCAGCATGGCCGGAGAAATATTCAGAATATCTGCTCCCATATATTATCTCCTTTTCGTAAAATATCGTTTCAGGTTCTGATTTATCCCCCCTCATATCCGGAATAATCCACATCATAATACCCTTCGGCAGGAGTCAGAATCACACCTCCGTACTCAACAGAAATCTCTGTTCCTTCCGGGATTACAATATTTTTCACCGAAATATCCGTATACTGCGATGACGTTACCGCGGAATCCGGTCCGTCCGCCCAGAAATACTCTGACTGTCCGTTCGGGTACAGAAGGGTAATGCTTGAATACCCGTAACCGCCTTCATACGACGTATCCACAGTCAGGTCATAGATTCCCTGCGGAACCGTACCGTCTCCGGATATACAGGTGCCTTCCGGAAGGGAAACGGATTCGGTCAGCGGATTTTCTGAGGTTTCCTGAACCAGAGGCTGCGCGTTTTCTGTACTCAGCTTCACAATCACTCCATCGCCGACCTGCAGCTCTGCCCCGTTATAAAATCTGAGATCGTCCGCGTCCGGCACCTGGCCGTACTCCTCTTCCTCTCCAAGATATACTGAATCATAAATGAGATTCTCGTCATCCGTAATTCCCACTGAGCCGCTGCCTTCCACGACTTCCGCCCGGTAGACGCCTTCCGGGATGTGAACTCCCACTTTGTAGATCCCATTTCCCAGAACGATTTCAAAGGCTTCGCCGGTATCCGGGATCTCCCTTGTCACATACCAGTAGGGATCGTAATCACTGTCTTCTTCATCATAGGAATCGCTGAAATATGTATCAAAAACCGAGCCGGAATCTGAAGAAACATCCTGTATGGCTGACTGTACGGCTTCTATTACCGCAGGCAGGAACGAGAACAGTATAATCAGCAGAATAACGATAACTGCAGGACGTCCGCTTCTTGTTTTGTTATTGTTCGCTGAATGAACCCGTCCCGCCCCGCGGCTTTTCTGTTTTGTATGCTGAGCGGATGCCGCTGTACTTCTCTGTCCGGCCGGGCCGGTTCCGTAACCGGATCCGCCGGCGGGAGCTGCAGCCGCACTATACTTTCCTGCATCTGATGTTTCTTTCCTGCCATGCTGCTCCGGCCGGCGGGTCTGCTTCTGAGACTGTGCTTTTATATGCTGTTTTTGTTCCTGCCGGCTTTCCTCCTGTGACGAACCTTCTGAATAAGCAATTTCCCGTTTATAAATCGTATTGTCCAGTCCGCAGAGCGTGCACCTGCCTTCTGACAGTCTGCCGCCGCACAGACTGCATCTCCATTTCGCCATAATCCACCCCCTCCCGGGAAACTCATAAAAAGTATATAACTGATCTGTTTTATTATATCACTTTTTCTTTCCGGAATAAAACCAGTATAACAGATAATCTGTGTAAAGTTTCTTAAAATTTCAATATAATATTTTCCATCTGTCACGATTCACGCATATGTTCTGTTCCTGTATTGTATATTTTCTTTTGATATGTTACACTCAGTTTTAATAAGACACACGTTCTGACGGCAAAGGGATTCCTGAGTCATAAGGCGCGCATACAGTCAGATATCCGAAGGGAATTGCTGCCCTTCTTTTTCCTGTTTCCGCGCCCCGAGGCGCTTTTTCTCTGCCGGAAATCCTGAAAAGTTTTCCGGATCCGCCTTTTTCTGAACATCCCGTTCCGGAACCCCTTTTCCTCTGAATATGTGCCGCTTATTTTAAGGAGGCCGGCGTTGGACACAAGAATCGCTTTAATCGGAATTATACTCGAATCCCGGGAATCTGTGGATGCCCTGAACCATCTGCTCACCGAATTCGGAGACTACATTATCGGACGGATGGGCATCCCCTACCGGGAAAAAGGCATCCATATCATCAGCGTAGCGCTGGATGCCCCGAATAATGTAATCAGCTCTCTTTCCGGAAAACTGGGCATGCTTCCCGGCATCAGCACGAAAACAATTTACGGGAAAAATACACAGTCCGCGAAGTAAAACAAAGGAGAAACAGCCATGCATACAGATACTGATTTAAAATCTCTGATCGACCGGCTGGAACAGAACCGCTCGCTTTCCCGCGATGAATGGACCTGCCTGATCCGGGGCCGTACACCGGAACTGGCAGAATATCTGTTTCAGAAAGCTCGGGACATCCGTATCCGCCATTATGGCCGGGATATTTTTATCCGGGGGCTGATCGAATTCACCAGCTACTGCCGGAACGACTGTTACTACTGCGGCATCCGCTGCAGCAATAAAGCCGCGGACCGCTACCGGCTGACAAAAGAGGATATTCTTGCCTGCTGTAAAACCGGTTATGAGCTGGGGTTCCGCACCTTCGTCCTGCAGGGCGGAGAGGACGGATGGTATACGGATGACCGGCTGGAAGAGATTATTTCCTCCATACACGGCACATTTCCGGACTGCGCCGTCACGCTCTCTGTGGGGGAACGGTCTTTTGAAAGCTACCGGCGTTTTGCCCGGGCCGGAGCGGACCGCTACCTTCTCCGCCATGAGACCTATGATGAAGGACATTACCGGAAACTTCATCCCCCTCGTATGAGCGCGGCTCATCGGAAGCAGTGCCTGTGGGATCTGAAAAAACTCGGCTATCAGGTAGGGACGGGATTTATGGTAGGAGCGCCTTATCAGACACCGGAAAATCTGGCTGACGACATGCTGTTTTTAAAGGAGCTCAATCCCCAGATGGTGGGAATCGGACCCTTTATCCCCCACCACGACACTCCTTTTGCCGGGAAACCTGCCGGGACGCTGGAACTTACTCTGTTTCTGCTGGGACTGATCCGCCTTATGCTTCCGCGGGTTCTGCTCCCCGCCACCACTGCTCTGGGCACGATTGCTCCGAACGGAAGAGAACAGGGCATTCTGGCCGGCGCCAATGTAGTCATGCCGAATCTTTCTCCTCCCCAGGTACGGGAAAAATATCTGCTCTACGATAACAAAATCTGTACCGGAGATGAGGCGGCGGAAAGCCTGAAAAGCCTGAACGCCCGCATGGAAGCTGTCGGATACCGTCTGACTGTTGCCAGAGGCGATTCACTGAATACCTGATGTCCGCCCGGCATTTCCTGCCGCTGCCCCGCCATACCGCACCCGGCCGCGCCCGGATAAGGGCAGGGGCAAAGGCAGATGCATTCTGCCCTCCGGTCACTGCTTACACAGATAATAAAAAAATATATATAAATTCAGAAACAGGAGGAATTACCACAATGTATGATGTAAACTCAAAATGCGCAGACGATTTTATCGACCACCAGGAAATCCTGGACACGCTTGCCTACGCAGATGAAAACAAAGAAAACGTAGAACTGATCGACGCACTGATTGAAAAAGCGAAAAAAAGAAAAGGGCTCTCCCACCGGGAGGCGTCTGTTCTTCTTGCCTGTCCCATTAAAGAAAAAAATGAGGAAATCTATGCTCTGGCGGAACAGATCAAAAAAGATTTCTACGGCAACCGGATTGTTATGTTCGCGCCCCTTTATCTGTCCAACTATTGTATAAACGGCTGCACCTACTGCCCCTATCATTCCAAAAATAAACACATACCCCGCAAACAGCTCTCGCAGGAGGAAATCCGCCGGGAGGTTATCGCCCTTCAGGATATGGGCCACAAGCGTCTGGCGCTGGAGGCAGGCGAAGACCCGGTCCGCAACACAATGGACTATTACCTGAAATCTATCGAAACCATTTACAGCATCAAGCATAAAAACGGAGCCATCCGCCGGGTAAATATTAATATTGCCGCTACCACAGCAGACAATTACAGACTTCTGAAAGAGGCCGGAATCGGTACATATATCCTCTTCCAGGAAACATATCACAAAGAAAGCTATCTGGAGCTTCACCCCACCGGACCGAAACATGACTATAATTACCACACTGAGGCTATGGACCGGGCAATGGAGGGCGGCATTGACGATGTGGGCCTGGGTGTTCTTTTCGGCCTGGACAAGTACCGCTATGAATTTGCCGGACTGCTCATGCACGCCGAGCATCTGGAAGCAGCATTCGGCGTAGGCCCCCACACAATCAGCGTACCACGTCTGAAGCATGCAGACGATATTGACCCGGATCAGTTTGATAACGGCATTGATGACGAGACATTTGCCAAGATCGTCGCCTGCATCCGCATCGCCGTGCCTTACACCGGCATGATCATTTCCACAAGAGAAAATCAGGCCACACGCGAACGTGTTCTGCACCTGGGCATCTCCCAGATCAGCGGAGGCTCACGCACAAGTGTAGGCGGCTACTATGAACCGGAACCGGAAGACGCAAAGTCCGAACAGTTCGACGTCAGCGACAACCGTACACTGGATGAAGTTGTAAAATGGCTGATGGAGATGGATTATATTCCCAGCTTCTGTACAGCATGCTACAGAGAGGGCCGCACCGGCGACCGTTTTATGTCTCTGTGCAAGAGCGGCCAGATCCAGAACTGCTGCCATCCGAACGCATTGATGACTCTCAAGGAATACCTGATGGACTACGCTTCACCTGAGACAAAAGCCATTGGCGACCGGCTGATTGAAAAAGAAGTCCTTAATGTGCCGAATGAAAAGGTGAGAAATGTTGTACTGGAAAACCTCCGTCTGATCGAGCAGGACAACAGAAGGGATTTCCGTTTCTGAGGAATATTTGAATTTATCTGCAGCATGTAACGGAATAAAGGTCCGAAAATACTTTGATACAGAGTAAACAGAAATCGTATTCAGAAAGCGGCTGGGGAGATTTTGATCTCTGTTCCGCAGAATAAGTAAAACAACAAAACCCTGGATACAGGCTAAAAACAGGATTTTCAATGGAAACTCACGTTCCGCTCGAACAGCTCCATTGAAAA
>DXIU01000064.1 GCA_019112765.1 Candidatus Mediterraneibacter norwichensis
TGTATTCTCTGTTCTTTTCTTCCCATTTCAGCCTCACCGCGAAAAAATTTTTTGTGATAATTCTATTTTCGCAGTGAAGCTGTGTATTTTCAATAGATTTAGTGCGAATTATTTTTACCTGTCAAAGCTGAAGACTGCCGGCTATGACAGAAGGAAATTCAGCGAACCGGGAGGGTTGTCTGTGCCCTTTTCCAGCAGGGCAACCAGGCCTTCGATGGTTGACTCGATTTCATCCCGAGACGAGGGAACAATCGTATTGTCCATTTTCACAGTCAGCACAATCAGAACAATTTCAGCCAGCGCTTCCGGATTGCTGAAATGGATTTCGCCCGAATCAATTCCCTGCTGTATGATCTCAGCCAGAACGGGTTTGAACTCGGAGATCAGATGATTCATATATTTCTGATGGAGCAGCGCTTTCTCCGGGGCGCCTACGCCGGATTCCCGGCCGGACTTCAGGTATTCGGTAGAGGAGTTGCGGCATGCCTGAAAGATCATGGCCATGCGGGTGAAAGGCGGAATATCTGTCTGGGCAGAAAGATTTTTCGCCGTTGTCAGGGGTTTCTCATAATTGCGTTCTACCAGAGCTTCGAGAATGGCGTCTTTGGAAGGAAAGTAGTAGTAAATGCTTCCCTTGCCGATCCCTGCCGCCTGCGCGATCTCGCTTACGGAGATCGTCTGCAGTTTTTTATTCTCCAGAAGCTTCTGGAGTGAATCCAGAATAAGATTATATTTTGCCTGCTGTCTCTGCATGATTATCGCCTTCCTGATATAAAACTCTGCTGCATATAAAATGTATATGTTTCCGTCCGCATATCCTGTCGGACGTGTCCGGTGACCAGATTGACCGTCAGGAACTTACAGCTCAGTATAGCACATCCGATATAAAAGAACCAGAAACAAAAACGCACAAAAAACAGGGAAATTATTGCAGTTATTTTGACAGCAACGACGATTGACCGTTGGTCGAAAAGGTGCTAATCTAACAGGTGTAAGAACATGACCGCTGGTCGAAAAAGAACCGGAATGGTCGAAAAAGGAGGAGACTATGACCTACGCAGATATGTTTTCAAAGGTAAAGGGGATGCTGATAGAGGCGGATGTGAGCGACATACATGAACATCTGGCATATCAGTTCAATATTACCGGGGAGGCGGAAGGTATTTTTTACGCCGAAGTAAAAGACGGACAGCTTTTTGTTGAGCCGTATGAATATTTTGACCGGGATGCAATGTTTACCTGCAGCGCAGAGACATTGTTCAAAATCGCGGACGGAAAAACAGATCCGATTCTCGCGGTGACACTGGGAAAACTGAAAGTGGAAGGCAATATTGATAAGGCGCTGAAGCTCAAAGATCTGATTAACAGCAAGAAAAAGGAAGCCGGAAAGAAAAAGAAAAAATAAAAAGCAAAATGCTGATATAAGGCAACATGTTAACAGCAGAATAAAAAGCAGGTGAAAAAATGAGCAGGATATTAAAAGGAGCAGCGGCCGCCCTGGGACTGCTGGCTGCCGCGGAAGCAGGCGGTACCGCATATTTTTACAGACGGACCATGAAGAGGTATAACGCGAAGACCGAGCGGACTATGAAGATGTCCGGCGTGGACTGGGAAAAATATTTTCCGGTTATGCATGAGCGCAGCGGCTGGATGATGGAACAGCCGCATGAGGACGTGTGGATTACGTCCCATGACGGACTGAAACTTCACGGTACATATTTTGAGGGAGACGGAGGAAACAAAGCGGTGATCTGTTTCCACGGCTATACAAGTAAAGGCCTTAATGATTACGGAAGCCTTTCCTGGTATTATCTGAAACACGGATTCCGCATGCTGCTGATCGACGAGAGGGCTCACGGAGAGAGCGAGGGCACCTATATCGGATTCGGCACAATGGACCGCATTGACGGTATGAAATGGATTGAATGGATGACAGATAAAATCGGAGAGGACGCTCAGATTCTGCTCCACGGAAATTCCATGGGCGGAGCGACGGTCTGCATGATGAGCGGGCTGAAGCTTCCGGAGCAGGTAAAGGGAATCGTTTCCGACTGTGCGTTTACATCAGCCAAAGATGTGTTCACCCATGTACTCCACAGCATGTATCATCTTCCCGCGTTTCCCATGATCCAGATCGCGGACAGACTGAATAAGAGAAATGCCGGGTACGGGCTGGACGAGTGCAGCGCGGCAAGGGAAGTAAGAAAGGCGAAGGTTCCGATTCTGTTTATTCACGGAGAAAAGGACGTCTTCGTTCCCTGCTGGATGTGCGAAGAAATCTATAAAAACTGCGCTTCGCCGAAAACGAAACTGATTGTCAAAGACGCGGGCCACGGAGAGAGTTATTACAAAGATACAGAAGGCTATGAGGCGGCCCTGGATTCATTTATCGGAGGAATAATGAAATGATGAGGACAAGAAAAGGACATAAAGTGTATCCGCTTACTGTAGCACAGAAATTTCATCTTTACTACGCGCCCCACTGCCCGAGCATGGCGGTTCTGAATATCGGAACAAGTCTGACGATCGAGGTGGATCTGGACTGGGATCAGCTGAAGAAATCAATCAATGAAGCCTATGCAAGAAGCGAGGGCATGCGGATCCGTTTCGCTAAGGATAAGGAAGGAAACTGGTATCAGTATATAGTTGATCCGGAAGAGCAGGACATCGAATTTGTGGACTTCTCAGACGGAACCCTGGAAGAAGCGGAAGCGAAGATGCGGGAGTGGACCCGGGTTCCGTTCAAAATGCAGGATACGCAGATGTCCCGCGTGGTAATGATTAAAATGCCGGATGGATTTAACGGAATCTATTTCCTTGGCCAGCATATGATAGTGGACGCGCAGTCTCTGATCTGCTTCCTGAAAGATATTATCGAACTTTACTGCAATGCAAAATACGAAGGAGTTCCTTATCCGAAAGAAATGTGCTCCTATATTGAACAGCTTCAGAAAGATCTGGCCTATGAGGCCGGAAGCAAGGCGCAGCAGAGGGACATCGCCTTCTTCCAGAAAGAGATCGAAAAGGGAGAGCCGATCTACAATGGCATCCACGGAACAGATAAACTGGAAGCCGCAAGGGAAATGTTTAAAAATCCGGAACTGCGCACTGCGTTTAATGCTTCGGACGACACCACATCCGCTCTTGATATCTTCCATCTGGAGGAGGAGCCAACAAAGCGGCTGATGGATTTCTGCGAGAAGTATCATGTGTCGCTGGCATGTCTGCTCCTCATGGGACTGCGCACCTATTATCAGAAAATGAACGGATTTGAGGACGTGTCTGTAAACAATGCCATCGCAAGACGCGCGACTCTGAAAGAAAAGAAATCCGGCGGCACAAGAATTCACTCCTTCCCGATCCGCACGGTCTTTTCCGAGGACATGAAATTCATAGACGGCGTCTACGCGATCCGTGACAAACAGAATGAAATATTCCGCCATGCAAATTATGATCCGACGGCATATTTCGCGTACCGTTCAAAACTGTATCCCCAGCCCCATGCCGGACTGACCTATGAGCCGATCTCACTGACCTATCAGCCTCTTACCCTGAAGGAAAAAGGGCTGAATCAGCTTGGGGATATCCGCTATAAGACAAAATGGTATCCTAACGGCACCTGCCCTCAGGGCGTGTATCTGACTGTTATGCACCGGCCGGAAGACAACGGGCTGGACTTTAACTTTGAACATCAGATCAAGGCCTATTCCAGAGAGGAGCTGGAGTATATGTACTACTACCTCTGCAAGATCATGTTCAAGGGCGCCGAAAACCCGGACCTGACTATCGGAGAGATTATCAAGTTAGTATAGCCTGAGTAAGAGTCGGAATCAGGATAACATATGTGGGAAAAAATATAAAAGGAGAATGACCATGTTTGAAAAATTGGTAAATATTATCTGCAATTATGTTGAAGTAGAGCCGGAGAACATTCATCCGGAATCCCGTTTCATGGAAGACCTGGGATTTACTTCCTTTGATTTTATGAGCATGCTGGGAGAAATCGAGGATGAATTCGACGTGGAAGTTGAGCAGGCGGAAGCCGCCAATATCCGTACAGTTCAGGAAGCTGTTGATTACCTGGAGAAACTGACTGCTGAAAATTAGAACACCGGAAAGTGTTCCGGCAGGGGCTGCAGAAGAACAGGAACCTGCCGGAACCGGTCCGGGAAAGTAGCCCCTGTGCCGGCAGAAGGCGCGGAGAAAGGAATGTGAAAGATATGCTTTGCAGCACAGTGCGTCAGATTCTGGTCAATACAGAGAAAAAGTATGGCCCGGAAGACGCGATACGCTATAAAATCAGTAAAAATGAGATAGAATCTAAAACCTATACCCAGTTAAGGGAAGACAGCGAGAGCTTTTCCAATGTACTTAAGGCGCTGGGGGAACAGGGAAACCATATTTCCGTTATCGGAATGACTTCCTATGAATGGCTGGTGACATATTTTGGCACGGTCAATAGTGGAAGTGTAATCGTGCCACTGGATGTGAATCTGCCGGCGGAGGATGTGTGCGATCTGATTGCCCGGTCAGATTCCACTATGCTTGTCTATGACGAGGTGAGAAAGGATGTAGCGGCAATTGCGAAAGAGCGGTGCCCGCAGCTGAAATATCTTGTATCCATGCAGCAGGAAGAGACGGATAGCCATGCGTACGCTTTCCGGAAGCTTCTGGAGGAGCACAGGGGAGGTTTCGATTATGAGCCTGAGCCGGATCAGCTCTGCACAATTATGTTTACCTCGGGAACGACGGGGAAGAGCAAGGGCGTTATGCTTACCCACAGAAATGTGGCGGAGAACGCTACCTGCCTGGATATGAAAATACCGGAACGCACGGTGATTATGACGGTTCTTCCGATCCATCACGCATACTGCCTGAGTATGGATATCCTGAAAGGCACGTCTCTGGGAGCGGTGATCTGTATTAACGATTCTCTGATCCGTGTGGCAAAGAATATCAAACTGTTCAAGCCGGAGATGATCCTGATGGTACCGCTGATGATTGAGACAATGGCGAAGAAGCTGGAGGAAGCGGCCCTTCTTCCGGCGAAGATCGTAAAAAGCCAGGTATTCGGGAAGCAGTTCCATACCATCTGCAGCGGAGGCGCTTACCTGGATCCGGGTTATATTGATCTGTTCAAAAAATATGATATTGTAATCCAGCAGGGATACGGCATGACCGAATGCGCTCCTGTCATCAGCGTCAATCAGAGCTGGAATATCCGTTCCGATTCGGTAGGACAGCTTCTGCCAAACTGCGAGGCCAAGACGGTGGACGGTGAACTCTGGGTGAAAGGCAGCAGTGTCATGCAGGGATATTACAAGATGCCGGAAGAGACTGCCGAGACGCTGGAAGACGGCTGGCTGAAGACCGGCGATCTGGGATATGTGGACGAGGAAGGCTTCGTCTACCTGACCGGACGCAAGAAGAACCTTATCATCACGAAGAACGGAGAAAATGTATCGCCCGAAGAGCTGGAGAACGCTCTGAGCACCAACCGTCTTGTAGGAGAAGTGCTTGTCCGGGAGAACAACGGTGTGATCGAAGCCGAGATCTATCCGGATCAGGATTATGTGAAGAAGAAACGGATCAAAGACGTAAAGGCGAAGCTGCAGGAAGTGATCGATGAATATAATAAGACCGCGGCGCCGCAGAAGAAGATCTACAGCCTGATTGTCAGAGATACCGAGTTTGAGAAGACGACAACAAGGAAGATCAAGAGATTTTAGGCAGGGAATATGCCTGCGCGGATTATCCGCGCAGTATCTGATTTGTCCAGGCCCTCTGACGGGAATGCAAAGGTTCCCGCCGGAGGGCCTGTGCCTGTAGTAGGAGAAGCGGAAAAGGTTGACGGCGGCGCCGGATACTTGCTAATATAAGGAAAGTATAAAATGCGGATGGGAGGACAAAGTATGCTGCTTACGATTGATGTAGGGAATACGAATATTACTATGGGAGTGTTCCGGGGAGAGGAGCTGCTCGGCATGTTCCGTATGACTACAAAACGTCCCCGTACATCGGATGAATACGGGATGACAATCTGCGGCATACTGGAACACAGGTCCATTGACCCGAAAGAGATTCAGGCGGTTATTATCGCGTCCGTTGTGCCGGATATCATGCATTCGCTGACAAGCGCCGTTATTAAATATCTGGACACGGTCCCTCTGATTGTCTCGCCGGAATCCGATACCGGGATCCGGGTGCTCACAGACAATCCTTCCAGAACCGGCCCTGACCGGATCGTCAACGCAGTGGCCGGATATGCCCGGGCAGGCGGATCCGCCATTGTGATTGATTTCGGAACGGCTACAACCTATGATCTGATCGGACCGGACGGTACGCTGGAAGCGTGCATTATCGCTCCGGGCATTGAGACGGCGGGAAGATCCCTGTGGGGCGGAGCGGCTATGCTCCCGGCAATCCAGATCAAAAAGCCGGAGTCCATTCTTGCCCGGGAGACCGTTTCCGGCATGCAGGGAGGTCTTGTGTTCGGCGCCATCGGACAGACCGAGTATATTGTGAGGAAGATGAAAGAAGAGTCCGGATATACGGATGCGTATGTGATCGCAACAGGAGGCCTGGGGAAGATTATAGCAAAAGAGACAGAGTGCATTGATCTGTACGATCCCCAGCTGACCCTGAACGGGCTGCGGCTGATCTATGACAGGATGAAGAAGCAAACATTTTAGTATATTATGAGCCGGGACTTTGTTATAATGAAGTAGAAAATGCAGGTTTTGTTTTTAGATAGGAGTTGCTTTTGTATGTGTGATGTAAAAAAATATGAACAGATATATGAAGATATTAAAAAGCTGAAGCCTGAGGATACCTTGCAGTTAGTTCTTGAAGCTGAGACAGAAGAACAGAGAAGTTTTTATGAAATGATTGGAGATTATCTGCTTCAAAAGGAACAAAAGAAGGCAATAAAGAGGAATTTGTTTTAGTGAAAAAGTATATACTGATTGCGGGAGTAAACGGAGCAGGAAAATCTACTCTTTATCAGACGCTGCATTCCCTGCATGAAATGATTCGTGTAAATACTGATGAAATAGTGAGAAGAATTGGTGATTGGAGAAGTATTGAGAGACAGATTGAAGCAGGGAAAATTGCAGTCTCTCAATTGAAAGAATGCTTCGAGAAGGGAGTAACCTTTAATCAGGAAACAACTCTATGGTATGTAAAGTTAATCGAAGAAGAGAAGAAAATCAGAGTTACAGAACTATGAAACATTTAAAGATAGGAAATGTAGAACTTGAAAACCGATATATTCTGGGACCTATGGCAGGGGTGACGGACCTGCCATTTCGTCTGCTCTGCCGGGAGCAGGGGGCGGGCCTTCTCTGTATGGAGATGGTCAGCGCCAAGGCGATCTACTACAATAACCGGAATACAGAGAGCCTGCTGGAAATTCACCCGGATGAAAAGCCGGTGTCCCTGCAGCTCTTCGGCTCCGATCCGAAGATCATGAGCGAGATGGCGAAACGGATCGAAGAGCGGCCCTTTGCCATACTGGATATCAATATGGGCTGCCCGGTCCCGAAAGTGGTAAAAAACGGCGAGGGCTCTGCTCTTATGAAGAATCCGAAACTGGTATACGAGATTGTCAGCGCCATTGTGAAGGCTATAGAGAAGCCGGTGACAGTAAAGATCCGCAAAGGATTTGACGACGATCATGTAAATGCCGTGGAGATCGCCCGGATCGCGGAGGAGGCCGGCGCGTCGGCGGTGGCTGTCCACGGGCGGACAAGGGAGCAGTATTACAGCGGAAAGGCGGACTGGGATATTATCCGCCAGGTAAAAGAGGCGGTATCTATTCCGGTAATCGGAAACGGCGATGTTACTTCTCCGGAAAAAGCAGAGGAACTGGTAAGGCAGACCGGATGCGACGGCATTATGATCGCCCGGGGCGCCCAGGGGAATCCATGGATCTTTTCGGAGATGGTGAAATGGGAGGAAACCGGAGAACTTCCGCCCAGGCCGGACAAAGATGAAGTACGCCGGATGATCCTCAGACATGCCCGCCTTCAGCTGGAGTATAAAGGCGGATTCTCAGGCATCCGGGAGATGAGAAAACATGTGGCCTGGTACACGAAAGGCCTGAAGGGAGCGGCCCGTCTGCGGGAGCGTGTGAACGCTGTGGAGAGCCTGGAAGAGCTGGAAAATCTCTTGACATCATTATAGACTTTGGTTATAATATTGAAATTGCGAAATAGACTTAAATGACAGCATACAGGACAGGCATTCCTGTATAAGGCACATCAAAAAATAGAAAGAAAATCTGAGAAACAGAAAGGAAGCGTAACCAATGGCAGAGGCAAAGAAACGATTACTTACTTATGCCGGATTAAAGGCACTGGAAGATGAACTTGAGAATCTGAAAGTGGTGAAACGAAAGGAAGTCGCAGCCAAGATCAAAGAGGCGAGAGAACAGGGCGACCTTTCAGAGAACGCAGAGTATGATGCGGCCAAAGATGAGCAGAGAGATATCGAGGCCCGGATCGAAGAGCTGGAAGGCATTCTGAAAAACGCAGAGGTTGTTGTAGAAGATGAAGTTGACTTTGACAAGATCAATGTGGGATGTACTGTGAAGGTGTACGACATCACATACGACGAGGAGATGGAGTTCAAAATCGTCGGCTCGACAGAGGCGAACAGCCTTGAGGGCAAGATCTCAAATGAGTCCCCGGTAGGGCAGGCGCTGATCGGCAAAAAAGTCGGCGAGACCGCTGACGTGGAGACTCAGGCGGGCGTGATCCAGTACAAAGTGCTTGAGATCAGCCGTTCAAAGTAAACATATGACCAAGTTCCAGACCTCTTATTAATAAGAGGTCTGAATTCGCTTGTACGGGTATTATTATCCGCGGAAACTATGTAAGAAGAAGAGAGGGACAGGCAGCCGGAAAACGCCTGTGAGGAAGGAGAAGAGACAGTGGCACAGCAGCAGAAAAACGGACAGGAACCAGATCTGAATCAGTTGAGAAAGGTGCGCCGCGAGAAGCTGGCGGAACTGCAGCAGAACGGAAAAGACCCGTTCGTAATCACAAAGTATGATCAGACACATCACAGCCAGGAGATCAAGGATCAGTTTGAGGAACTGGAAGGAAAGCAGGTATCAATCGCAGGACGCATGATGTCCAAACGTGTGATGGGAAAGGCTTCTTTCTGTAATGTTCAGGATCTGAAAGGAAATATTCAGTCCTATGTTGCGAGAGACAGTGTGGGAGAGGAAAACTACAAAGAGTTCAAAAAGCTGGATGTAGGCGATGTGATCGGCATTGAAGGTGAAGTATTCAGGACAAAGACCGGTGAGATTTCCATCCATGCGTCTCATGTTACGCTGCTTTCCAAGAGTCTTCAGATTCTTCCGGAGAAGTTCCACGGCCTGACAAACACAGATACCCGGTACCGTCAGAGATATGTGGATCTGATTATGAATCCGGAAGTAAAGGATACCTTTATCAAACGTTCCAGAATTATCAGCGCGATCCGCAAATATCTGGACGGCGAGGGCTTCATGGAGGTGGAGACGCCCATGCTGGTGGCCAACGCCGGAGGCGCTGCCGCAAGACCCTTTGAGACTCACTTCAATGCCCTGAACGAGGACCTGAAGCTTCGTATTTCTCTGGAGCTCTACCTGAAGAGACTGATTGTAGGCGGTCTCGAGAAAGTATATGAGATCGGCCGCGTATTCAGAAATGAAGGCCTTGATACAAGACACAATCCGGAGTTCACTCTGATGGAACTCTATCAGGCATATACAGATTACAACGGCATGATGGATCTGACCGAGAACCTGTACCGCCATGTGGCGCAGGAAGTGCTGGGCACAACAAAGATCGTATACAACGGCATTGAGATGGATCTGGGCAGGCCCTTCGAGCGCATCACAATGGTGGACGCCGTGAAGAAGTATGCAGGAATTGACTGGAATGAAGTAGAGACTCTGGAGCAGGCAAGAGAGCTTGCAAAAGAGCATAACATTGAGTTTGAAGAGAGACATAAGAAAGGGGATATCCTGAACCTGTTCTTTGAGGAATATGTGGAGGAACATCTGGTTCAGCCTACATTCGTTATGGATCACCCCATCGAGATCTCACCGCTGACCAAGAAGAAACCGGAGAATCCGGACTATGTGGAGCGTTTCGAGTTCTTTATGAACGGCTGGGAGATGGCAAACGCTTACTCCGAGCTGAACGATCCGATCGACCAGAGAGAGCGTTTCGCTCAGCAGGACGCGAACGCGGCAGCAGGCGATGATGAGGCTGAGCACACAGACGAGGATTTCCTGAACGCGCTGGAAATCGGTATGCCGCCTACAGGCGGTATCGGATTCGGTATCGACAGAATGTGCATGTTGCTTACGGACAGCGCGGCGATCCGCGACGTGCTGCTCTTCCCGACAATGAAACCTTTAGATGGTGTAAAGAAAGAAAATGGTGTAAGTTTTGAAGCTGCAAAAGCTCCTGAAGCTGCAAAAGCAGAGCCGGAGAAAATTGATTTTTCCAATGTGAAAATCGAGCCGCTGTTCGAGGAATTTGTAGATTTTGAGACTTTCTCTAAGTCTGATTTTAGAGCAGTCAAGGTGCTTGCCTGCGAAGCAGTACCCAAGTCCAAGAAGCTTTTGAAATTCACGCTGGACGACGGTACAGGCGAAAACAGGACGATTTTAAGCGGTATCCACGCATATTATGAGCCGGAAGAACTGGTTGGAAAGACCTGTATCGCTATTACTAATCTTCCTCCAAGACCGATGATGGGTATTGAGTCCTGCGGTATGCTGCTCAGTGCAATTCATACTGAGGAAGGCGAAGAAAAGCTTCATCTGCTGATGGTAGATAACCATATTCCGGCAGGCGCAAAACTCTACTAAAACGGGATGTACTTCATTTTCCGAAAAGCTCGGAATTTACACAAATACACCAATTTTACACCAATCGGTGTCAAAAACGGTGCAGCGACAAAAAAATCGCATAGTGAACGGAATAAATGGGCAGTCCTTAATCGGGATTGCCCATTTTCAAATAAAAGAAAACAATATTATATGGGGTTAGGACTATGGATATTAAAGAGGTAAAAGAAGGTAAAAAGCAATATCTTAATTTGCTATTATTGGCAGATGAACAGGAAAATATGATAGACCGATATCTTACAAAGGGGACAATGTATGTTTTAGAAGATGATGGAGTCAAAGCCGAATGTGTTGTGTTAGATGTCGGTGGCGGAGTGCTTGAAATAAAAAACATTGCCACAGATCCACAGTTTCACGGTAAGGGCTACGGTAAAGCATTGATTGAGTTTATTATCAAAAAATATCAGGGCGATTATTCGATATTGCAGGTCGGAACTGGTGACAGCCTATCAACAATCCCATTTTATGAAAAGTGCGGCTTTACCCGTTCTCATATTATTAAGAGCTTTTTTACTGATAATTATGACCACCCGATTTATGATGGTGGTGTGAAGCTGATAGATATGATTTACTTGCGAAAATATATATAGGAACAAGCTTGTGACTAACATATCCAATGTTAATATGCGTTGCTTGTAGCAACGGATTGTTCGGAATACAATAATGGTAACGACTGAAAGAAAGGTGGTTATCCATAATGCTGAATGAAAATATTAAATCTATCAGAAAGTCAAAAGGACTTTCGCAGGAAGAACTCGCTATCAAACTAAATGTAGTGCGGCAAACAATTTCTAAATGGGAAAAAGGCTTGTCTGTCCCGGATTCCGATCTGTTGATTTCCCTATCAGAAGTGTTAGAAACTCCCGTAAGCACTTTGCTTGGAGAAACGATTGATGAGCCAAAGCCGGATGATTTAAAAGTGATTTCCGAAAAGTTGGAGGTTATAAATCTACAGCTCGCCAAAAGGAAAAGGGATAGACGAAAGATATTTCATTGGGGTTTTATCTCATTGTGTGCGTTGATCGTAATTGTTTTTGCGGTTATATTCGTGCTGAACAGTCCATACTTGGGATGGGATTACAGTAAACCTGAAACCGAAGTTATGGGAGTAGGTTTTCACGCATTGGAGTGGCTGTTCGTAAGATTAGCACCTATTGTCCTGATTGGCTCAGTTATCGGAGCTGTTTTGACACGAGAGAAAAAGTAACCTGTACAAGCAACAGCGGGTTGCTTGTTTGTAGAATGCACACATATTATAATATTTACAAGGTGGTGATTTTAATGGATACGAAAGATGTTATACTCGAACTGCGAACGAAAAAAGGTTTGTCACAAGATGAACTTGCAGAAAAACTCTATGTTACAAGGCAAGCGGTATCCCGTTGGGAAAACGGAGAAACAATTCCGAATACAGAAACCTTAAAACTGCTCTCCAAGTTTTTCGATGTTTCAATCAATACGCTTTTAGGCTCCCCAAGACAGCTTATTTGCCAATGCTGCGGTATGCCTCTTGATGATTCTTCTATCAGTAAAGAACCTGATGGGACATTCAATGAAGAATACTGCAAGTGGTGTTACGCTGAAGGAAAATTCACATACAATAAAATGGATGATTTGATTAACTTTTGTGCCGAGCATATGGCAAATGAAAACTGGACTTCGGAACAGGTACGAGAATATATGGCGGCTATGTTGCCAAAATTGAATTATTGGAAGTGTTCAGATCAATAAACCGACAGAGCTGATTTTATATTGTAGTCGTCTGAAAAGGATTTACCCTTTTTCAGACGGCTTTTTATTTTAAGTAGATTCGCAAACTACGAAAAAAACCTCTTTCCAAATATAATGTAATCACAGAGGAAGGAGGGGATTTGATATGAGTAATCTTTTATCAGAGGTACACCCTGAGCTTGTTTCGGAATGGTCGAATAAAAATCTGCCGCTTACACCGGATAAGATTACATACGGCTCAAACAAAGTAGTTTGGTGGAAGGGAGCTTGCGGTCACGAATGGCAGACCAGCGTAAAGCAGTGGTGCAAATGCTCCCGCAAATGACGGGGCGGCAGAGATACCGAGCTAATGCCCTGATTAAAAAACTGTGCGCCAATTATGATGACGGAAACTGCCTGCTTCTTGATGAGGGGGAAGGCTGCGTCTGCGTACAGAGTATATCCTACTCGCTCTTGTGCAGGTATTTCCGCAATGCCGTGCTTCCGGCAGATCCGGCGCTGGAAGCGGAGATACTTGGAACGCACCCTGACAGGTGCGTTTCCTGCGGCGCTTCGATTATCAAGCGTGGCAACAGGAAAAAGTATTGTGAGAAATGCGCCGGTATCGCATACAAAAGGCAGCAGGCAGAGTACGCAAGGAAAAAGCGCACAGAATCGAAAAATAGAGGGTAAAAAGTCCTTGATTT
>DXIU01000065.1 GCA_019112765.1 Candidatus Mediterraneibacter norwichensis
TGAACATGATCCACTACATGCATGACAAATACTACTATGAGGCGGCTGAGATGGCTCTCATCGACACAAATGTAAGACGTACATTTGCGACAGGTATCGCAGGCTTCTCACATGTAGTTGACTCCTTAAGCGCAATCAAATACGCAAAGGTAAAAGTGATCCGCGACGAAGACGGACTTGCTGTTGACTACGAAGTAGAGGGAGATTTCCCGAGATACGGAAACGACGACGACCGCGCGGACGAGATTGCGGTATGGCTGCTCCGTACATTTATGAGCAAGCTGAAAAAATGCCATACATACAGAAATTCCGAGCCTACAACTTCCATCCTTACCATTACATCCAACGTTGTATACGGTAAGGCTACCGGATCTCTTCCGGACGGAAGAAAAGGCGGCGAGCCGCTGGCGCCGGGAGCAAACCCGTCTTACGGCGCAGAGAAGAACGGACTTCTTGCTTCCCTGAACTCTGTTGCAAAACTGCCGTACGAGCAGGCGCTTGACGGAATTTCCAATACACAGACAATCAGTCCGGGAGCACTGGGACATGATGACGACGAGAGAAAGAACAATCTGGTACATGTACTGGACGGTTACTTCGATCAGGGCGCGCATCATCTGAATGTAAATGTATTCGGTACAGAGAAGCTGATCGACGCAATGGAGCATCCGGAGAAAGAAGAGTACGCAAACTTCACAATCCGTGTATCCGGTTATGCCGTAAAATTCATCGACCTGACAAGAGAGCAGCAGCTTGACGTAATCGCAAGAACCTGCCACGACAGAATGTAAGAATAACAGATATATCGGAACGATATTGAATGATGAGAGACAGGCGGAACGTAAGTGCCGCCTGTCTTGCTGTAAAAGCGGGTGCAGGCAGGCCGGACCGCGGCGAGCCTGTCTGTGTCCCCGAAAGGAGAAAATATGCAAGGATACATTCACTCAACCGAGAGCTTCGGCTCCGTGGACGGACCGGGCGTGCGGTTTGTCATTTTTGTCAGCGGCTGTCCCATGCGCTGCCAGTTCTGCCACAATCCGGACACATGGAATATGACGGACGGAGAGCTGCGCAGTACAGATGAACTGATTCGAAGTGCCCTTCGCTATCGGTCTTACTGGAAAGACGGCGGGGGAATTACGGTCAGCGGCGGAGAACCGCTGATGCAGATTGATTTTCTGACGGAGCTTTTCCGGAAGGCAAAAGAGCAGGGAATTCATACCACCATAGATACAAGCGGCGCGCTTTTTACAAGAGAAGAGCCGTTTTTCGGAAAATTTAATGAACTGATGAAATATACGGATCTTCTGCTTGTGGATATCAAACATATTGATGATGAGCAGCACAGAATTCTGACCGGACGGAGCAATAAAAATATTCTGGATATGGCAGAATATCTGTCGGAGATTGGAAAACCGGTCTGGATACGGCATGTGCTTGTGCCGGAGAGGAATGACACGGACGAGTATCTTGAGAAACTTTATAATTTCATAAAGACATTAAATAATGTACAGAAAGTCGAAGTTCTGCCCTACCATACTCTTGGTGAATACAAGTGGAAAGAGCTGGGGTATGATTATCCCCTTGCGGGAATCGAACCGCCAACAGAAGAGCGGATCAGAAATGCAAATGAGATTCTGCATACAGACAAAGGGACGGACTCCTCTCGCTGAAATATTCTGACAATATCAGCGAAAGGGGTCCGTCCCCTTTTCTTCTTATTTTCTGAAAATAAATATAATTGACAGAATGCAGACCAGTGCTTCAGTCACCGGAACTGCCATCCAGATGCCGGTCAGGCCCAGAAGGACTGACAGAAGCCAGGCGATTGGAATGATCAGTACAAATCCTCTCAGGATGGACACGGCGAATGCTTCTTTCGGCCGGTCAGCGGAACTGAGAAATGCTGCGGCAACTATGTTGATCCCTGAGAAGAACAGGCTGACAAAATAGATCCGCATGCCTTCTGACGCAATCGAGGTAAGGATCGGGGTGTGGTCCCGGTTGAACAGTTCTGCGATGGGAACGGCGAATATGCCGATCAGACCATAGGCCAGAAGCGCCAGAAGCAGAGAAGCGCAAAGGGCATATCTGCGCAGTCTGTCCCGCTGCTGCCGGCCGTTTTCGCCGGCGTACCGGCTGACAACGGGCTGGATTCCCTGGCCGATTCCGGTGAAGACAGAGACCAGAACCAGAGCGATATTTGCCAGGATTCCATAGGCAGCGACTCCGGTATTGCCGCTCAGTCCAAGAATCAGGAAGTTAAATACAATAATTACAATGCCGGAAGACATTTCTGTAATCAGAGAAGATACTCCCAGACTGCAGATGTCCTTCCAGCGGATCAGGGAAACTTTTGTCCGTACAGGGCGGAAGTTATTTTTCTTTCTGATAAAATGCTGAGACATAATCAGCATGCTTACAACAGGGGCGGTTGCCGTGGCTATGGCGGCTCCTGTCATGCCCATGCCGAGAGGATAGATAAATACATAATCCAGCACAATATTTGTGAGACTTCCCACGATCATTCCCGTCATGGACAGGCGGGGAGAGCCGTCATTCCTGACAAAACACAGCAGAATATTATTTCCCAGGAAGAGCGGGGAAAATACGAGGAGGATGCGGATATAGTCCGCGGCATATCCGACCGTATCGGCGTCTGCTCCGAGGAAAGCCGCGATCTGCGAGGGAAACAGCGCTCCGGCAGAACTGAAAATAACAGCCGCCAGGATCCCCAGATACAGCGCGTGTGTAAAAATGGTACGGTGAACCTTATCGCCGGGTCCCGCGGCAGACAGTGTATAGCGGGCGGCAGAGCCCATGCCGATCATCAGACCGGTGCCGTTCATCAGGCTGTAGGCCGGAAGAACCAGATTCAGCGCGGCCAGCGCGTCAGCCCCGATGCCTCTGGCAATGAAAAAGGTGTCTGCCAGGATATAGCAGGAATAGCCGATCATTCCAAGAACATTGGCAGATACATATTTCAGAAAAACAGGGAAAATCTTTTCCGTAGATGCAGTACTCATAATTTTTTGTTCCTTTCCTGTAATAGAATAAAAAAGGCATTCATACCCGCTCCTGCTGCGGCCTGACGGCGCGGGATGAATGCACTGTACAGTTCCTGCCCGGCGGCAGGAACAGGCATAGTCTTTATAAAATGTGAACTATGTGCTTTAAGTCCTTCGCTATAGTATCACAGAAATAAAGGGAAATCAAACCTTTTTTTTGCGGAAAATCCGGTGTAAAATATTCGTGCACGAATGTCTGTATGGGACAGACGAGGAGGATATGACATGAATAAGAAGGAAATACTTGAGATACGGAAACAATTTTCGCCGCGGAACTGCGCGATTACAAGAATCTGCGGATGCTATGTGGATCATGAAAAAGTAAAACAGATGGAGTCAAAGGACGCGTTTCTTTCTCTCCCCGAAGAAGAGGCATTCAAATATTTCGATATCTTTAAAAAGACACTCTCGGGAACAGTGGGGAAAAATATGCTGAATCTGGAGTTTCCGCTGGATGCGGAGATGCCCGGCGGCGCCCAGGAATTTCTGCTTAAGCTCCGGGACAGCAAGCTGCAGGATGATATGCTCCTGGAAGAATTTTATGACAAGGTTATTGCGGCCTATGACTATGGAGAAAACTATTACATAATCCTGATCCATGCAATGTATGATATTCCGGGAAAGGCTTCGGACGGCATGGAGATGTTCGACGCGTCAGATGAAGTGTACGAATACCTGCTGATGAGCATCTGTCCGGTTGTCCTGTCAAAAGCCGGACTCAGCTATAACGCCCAGGATAACCGGATTCAGGACCGGATCCGGGACTGGATTGTGGATATGCCGGACAAAGGATTCCTTTTCCCTGCCTTTAATGACAGAGGAACAGATCTGCACAGTGTTCTGTATTATACGAAAAAATCCGAGGATCTTCAGCCGGAGATGATCGAACAGCTTCTTGGGGCTGCCACGCCCATGTCGGCGGATACCCAGAAGGAGACGTTTCAGACGATTATCGAGGACACCCTGGGTGAGGACGGAGATTACGAGACTGTGCGGAATATCCATGAAACTCTCGCGGATCTGATGGAGGAGCACAAAGAAGAGCCGGAGCCGCTGACACTTGACTGTACAGATGTGAAGAAGATATTTGAGCAGAGCGGAGTCCCGAATGAAAAGATGGAGACTTTTGAGAAAAATTTCGCGGAAAACGCGGGAGAGAAAGGGCAGCTGCAGGCCTCCAACATCGCGGAGACGAAGAAGTTCAATATTGAGACGCCGGATGTGATTATCAAGGTAAATCCGGACAGAGCAGACCTGGTAGAGACAAGGATTATCGACGGAAGACAGTGCCTGGTTATTCCGGTAGATGATCATATAGAAGTAAACGGCATCAGCGTCAGAACGATTTCCCGCAGACCGGAGCCCGGCAAAGAAGAATCCTCTGCTTCAGAATAGAAAAATCCCGGACCGTATCCTGTGCGTTTCATCTCTGGAATCGCACGCGGTGCAGCCCGGGATTACTTTTACGTAAAATTTGTGGCCGGGATCTGTGAGAGCGGAGCCGGATTATGCCGGACGTCCTATGCGGACGGAGCGTCAATCGCGCAGAGCAGAATCCGGGCGCATTCATCGGGTGAGAGAACAGAAGTATTCAGCGCCATATCATAATTTTTCTTGTCTGACCAGTCTTTGTCCGTCCAGAATTTAAAATAGTCCCTCCGTTCCCGTTCTTTCTTTTCCATCATTTTCTTTGCCTGTTCCGGAGTTACGTTTTCTGTGCGGACGATCCGGTCGATCCGTTTATCCATGTCGGAGGAATAAATAAATACTCTGACTGTACGGGGATTATCCCTGAGAATTTCTGTGGAACTTCTGCCGATAAACACGGCGGGACCCTGCATTTCCAGGGCTTTTATTGTTTTCTGCAGCTCATAGTACAGTTCAAATGCCTGTGAATTATTGCGGTTATAGTTGTAACTTGCCAGAAGCCCGATATTGTACAGGACACTTCCTGTTCTTTTTTCATCATATTCTTTCAGCATATCAAGAGACAGTCCTTTTGATTCAGCCACCTGGGCTATCAGGCTGCCGTCATAGCAGGAAATGCCTGCCTTTTCTGCCACCCTTTTTCCGATTTCACGGCCTCCGCTGCCAAATTCCCTTTCAATTGCAAGTGATTTCATAAAACAAAACTCCTTTCTTACTTTCCGATATTTCTGAGAACAGCGTCCCGTACAATCCGGATAAATTCTTCCGAGTCTTCCGGCCCCAGAAGTTCCAGAAATTCGGCCATGCGGCTGATCACATCTTCGTATCTTCCCTTTACTTCCTGCTTTCCTGCTTCGGTGATATATACCAGAACCTGCCGTTTGTCCTGCGGATTCTGAAGGCGCCGGGCATAGCCTTTCTTTTCCAGCGTATTCAGAATAGCCGCAGTCCGGGAACTTCTGATATCAAATGCAGAGGTCAGTTCCCCGGCGGAAGCACCGTCATGCTGAAATGCAAGATAATAAAGGACAGCCTGTTCCCCTGAGGCCAGGCTGGTCAGATCACGGATCATTGCCGTACGGTTCAGCTGTCTCATATAGTGAAGGAAATATTCTGCACGATTACGGTAATCCATACTGTATCTCCTTTATATCTCATACTATGAGATAATATACCACCATACAGGCTGTGATGTCAACAGGCGGGGCCGGACATTTCTGACAGCATTTCCGGAGCATATCAGCAGAAGAGGCGGAACCCTTCGAAAAATAATTTATCAGCAAAAACTAAATTTATGTAAAAAGTATGAAAAAAATGTGAAATTATATTTTTTTGCTTGATTTTTTTATGCAATAATACTAGTCTGCTATTTAGTTGCCTAACTAAATGATTTCTGCTTCCGGCAGATCGGCTGCCGGATCTGCGGAAAAGATATAGAAATTATTTTGGAGGGAAGGAAATGAGCTGTGAAACAAATGATATTCCGGTGATGGGGATTATGGGCATTGTGCTGCATAAGATGTTAAATACAGCGAAGGGAATGTATCAGGAATTTGATCTGAACCGCAGTCAGGCGGCAATTCTTTTTACTCTTCACCGCAGAAAGTCAATCTCTCAGAAAGAGCTGGCCGGGGAGCTGAATATGACGGCTCCGTCTATTACTTCGGCCATTCAGAAGATGGAACGGGAGAAATATATTACCCGGGAACCGGATAAATCAGATCAGAGAGTGATGCGGCTTGCTCTGGCGGAGCGGGGAAAAGCCTGCATTCAGCTGGTTAAAGATGTAGGCGAACGAATGGATGAAATCATCCTGGGAGGCATGAGCCTGGAGGAGCAGCTTCTGTTCCGCAGACTGATGCTGCAGGTTAAGGATAATCTGGAAAAATATGAAAGGAAAGAAGAGGTATGAAAAACTTATTCAAATATGCGGCGGAGCACTGGAAAGCTCTGATTGCGATCATTGTAATATTGTTCATACAGGCATACTGTGATCTGTCGCTTCCTGCGTACACATCAGATATCGTGAATGTGGGAATCCAGCAGGGCGGCATAGAGGATCAGATTCCAGAGGCTGTTTCCGCGGATGAGATGGAGAAACTGCTTCTGTTTGTACCGGCCGGGGATCAGGATACCGTGCTTGACGCCTATGAGGAAGACGACAGCACTTATGATGTGAAAGCCTATGTGCTGAAGGATTCGGTATCAGACAGCGACGAAAAAACAGAAGAAATCAGCGGAATCCTTCAGGGGCCCATGATGCTGACCTCCGGATTTGAATCCGGCAGTGATATGACAAAACAGATTGAAGAGCAGCTGAAGGCAGATATGCCGGCCCAGACAGATACCGGGGACATGTCCGTCTTCGATCTTCTGAAAATGCTTCCGGAAGAGCAGCGGGAAGCCATGCTGCAGGGGATGGACGAACAGATGAACGATCTGCCGGATACCATTCTGGAACAGGCGGCGGTGGCATATGTTCAGTCCGCGTATGAAGAACTGGGAATGGATATGGACAGCATTCAGATACACTACCTGATTGTGACAGGCGGCAAAATGGTAGGGCTGGCCTTCCTTGGAATGGCTGCAAGTATTCTTGTCGGCTTTCTGGCGTCCCGTGTGGGCGCGGCTACAGGCCGGGATCTGAGAGGCAGAGTATTCCACAAGGTTGTAGGATTCTCAAACAATGAGTTTGATCATTTCTCCACCGCTTCTCTGATTACGAGAAGCACCAATGATATCCAGCAGATTCAGCTGCTTACGGTAATGCTTCTGCGGATTGTACTCTATGCGCCGATTCTGGCCATAGGCGGAATTATTCAGGTGTTCCAGACAAATGTGTCCATGTCCTGGATTATCGCTCTTGCCGTAATTCTGATCGCGCTGGTAATTCTGGTACTCTTTGTTGTGGCTATGCCGAAGTTTAAGATTCTCCAGAATCTTGTAGATAAACTGAACCTGGTTACCCGTGAAATTCTGACCGGACTTTCAGTGATCCGCGCCTTCAGCACACAGAAGCATGAGGAGGAGAGATTCGATCAGGCCAATCGGGATCTGACCCGGACAAACCTGTTTGTTAACCGCGCTATGACCTTTATGATGCCGGTCATGATGCTGGTAATGAACGGCATATCCGTCCTTATTATGTGGAATGGAGCCCACGGCATAAGCGAAGGTCAGATGCAGGTGGGAGATATGATGGCATTTATTCAGTACACTATGCAGATTATCATGGGATTCCTTATGCTGTGCATGCTTTCCATTATGCTGCCCAGAGCGGCGGTGGCGGCAGACCGTGTGGAAGAAGTACTGTCCAGCCAGACTGTAATCCATGATCCGGAACATCCGGCATCCTTTGACAGCCGGAAGAAAGGGGTCCTCACATTCAGCCACGTGTCCTTCCGGTATCCGGGGGCAGATGAAAATGTCCTTCATGATATAACATTTACGGCAGAACCCGGGAAAACTACCGCGATTATCGGCAGTACCGGAAGCGGAAAATCCACGCTGGTAAATCTGATTCCCCGCTTCTATGATGTGACGGAAGGTTCCATTACACTGGACGGAGTGGATATCCGCCGGGTAAGCCAGCATGAACTCAGAGAAAGGCTTGGATTTGTACCCCAGAAGGGCGTGCTTTTCTCGGGAGATATTGCTTCCAATATTCTGTTCGGCAATCCTCACGGAAGTGAAGCCGAGATGAAGGAAGCGGCAGAAATTGCCCAGGCGGCAGAATTTATTGAGGAAAAGCCGGAGGGCTATAAGAGCCCCATCGCCCAGGGCGGCTCCAATGTATCAGGAGGCCAGAAACAGAGGCTGTCGATTGCCAGAGCTATCGCAAAACACCCGGAAGTATTTATTTTTGACGACAGCTTTTCCGCTCTTGATTTTAAGACAGATGTTACGCTGAGGAAGGCTCTCCGCACGAAAACAAAGGACAGTACCGTGCTGATTGTAGCACAGAGAATCAGTACAATTCTCAATGCCGATCAGATTATTGTACTGGATGAGGGAAAAATCGCAGGAATGGGAACCCATCAGGAGCTTCTTGAATCCTGCGAAGTATACCGTCAGATCGCCGCGTCGCAGCTGTCTGAATCGGAACTGGAAAACCAGGGGAAGAGCAGAGACAGCAGCAAAATGATAACAGACGGCGCAGGAGAAAAGGAGGTGCAGTGCAATGGCTAGAGGACCAATGGGAAGAGGAATGCATGGCGGAGCGGCAGGTGAGAGTGCTAAGGACTTCAAAGGCACAATAAAAAAACTGTTCCGGTATATGGGCGCGTTTAAAGTTCATATGTTGTTTGTCGCTGTTTTTGCCATATGCGGTACGACATTCAACATTGCGGGGCCGAAGATTCTGGGCCAGGCAACAACAGAGATCTTCAATGGCCTGGTCAGTACTGTTTCCGGCGGAAGCGGCATGGATTTCGGCAGGATTGGCGAGATTCTTCTGATTACACTTGGACTGTATGTGATCAGCGCGCTGTGCTCTTTCATACAGGGAATCATTATGACAGGCGTATCACAGAAAACCACTTACCGGCTGCGCAAAGAGATTTCGGAAAAGATCAACCGCATGCCGATGAATTACTTTGACACAAAACCGGTGGGTGAAGTGCTCTCCCGTGTGACAAATGATGTGGATACACTGGGGCAGAGTCTGAACCAGAGCGCGACCCAGTTGATTACATCTGTAACAACGATTATCGGCGTTCTTATCATGATGCTTTCCATCAGCCCGCTGATGACGCTGGTAGCGATTCTTCTGCTTCCGGTGTCGGTACTGCTGATTTCATTTGTAATGAAGCATTCCCAGAAATATTTCCGGGGACAGCAGGAATACCTTGGAAATGTAAACGGACAGGTAGAAGAAATCTACAGCGGCCACAGCATTATAAAAGCGTTTAATAAAGAAGAAGACGTAATCGGAGAATTCAACAGGACAAACGAGAAGCTGTATGATTCCGCATGGAAATCTCAGTTCTTTTCCGGAATGATGATGCCGGTTATGCAGTTTGTGGGCAACCTGGGATATGTGGCGGTTGCCATACTGGGCGGCTATCTGACAATCCGGAATACAATCGAAGTCGGCGATATTCAGTCCTTTATCCAGTATGTCAGAAACTTTACCCAGCCCATCCAGCAGGTGGCGCAGGTCGCCAATATGCTTCAGTCCACGGCGGCGGCATCGGAAAGAGTATTTGAGTTCCTGGAAGAGGACGAAGAGGAACAGACAGTTCCAGATCCGGTATCGACAGAAGGACTGGAGGGAAATGTACAGTTTGATCACGTACATTTTGGCTACAACCCGGACCGGATTATTATTAACGACTTTTCTGCAAATGTAAAAGAAGGCCAGAAGATCGCTATCGTAGGTCCTACCGGAGCAGGAAAAACCACCATGATCAAACTGCTCATGCGGTTCTATGATGTGAACAGCGGATCCATCCGGATCGACGGACACGATCTGAGAGAGTTTAACCGCAGTGACTTAAGGGAAATGTTCGGAATGGTGCTTCAGGATACCTGGCTGTTCCACGGAACAATCATGGAAAATATCCGCTACGGCAGACTTGACGCCACAGACGAAGAAGTCATCCAGGCAGCGAAAGCCGCCCATGTACACCGCTTCGTACAGACTCTGCCCGGCGGCTACAACATGGAGCTGAACGAAGAGGCAAGCAATGTCTCTCAGGGGCAGAAGCAGCTTCTTACCATCGCGAGAGCCATTCTGGCGGATCCGAAAATCCTTATTCTGGATGAGGCCACCAGCTCCGTAGATACAAGAACCGAAGTGCTCATTCAGAAGGCCATGGATAACCTGATGAAAGGACGCACAAGCTTCATCATCGCCCACAGACTGTCAACCATCCGCGACGCCGATCTGATCCTGGTCATGAAAGACGGCGATATCGTAGAACAGGGAAGACACGAAGAACTCCTGGCAAAAGGCGGATTCTACGCAGATCTCTATAACTCCCAGTTCGAATCCGCTGATCAGAGCTGCGCGTAAATCGGGATCTGACGGGATACGGATGGCGGGATGAGGCGTCCGAAAACATCAGAATACAGAACCGGCGAGAAACGTATTCGGAGATCAGATGCGGAAATTCTGAACTCCGTTCGGCGGAACAGTAAAACTACAACACCCTGAATACAGGCTAAAAACAGAATTATCAATGGAAACTCACGTTCCGTTCGAACAGCTCCATTGATAATTCTAACGCCTGTATTCAGGGTGTTAAGTTTTACTAAATTCCGCCTCAAAGTCGCTCAGAATTTCCGCATCTGATCTCCGAAAGTCGCATCCATCCGTCTGTATTCCGCTGTTTTCTGCGCACATCCGGGCAGCGGTATTCCCGTCAGATTCCGATTCCCGCCAAAACAAAAGAAACCGGACCCTTTTCCCCTCCATAATTTCGAATTTCACATCTACAAATCTTCTCCCGGATGTGGTATGATCGTTATAGTGTACGGGCCGGGAAAGGCTTTCCCGGGCGTGTGTTTTATACCGGTGAGAGGGGCGGTGTTTCTGTGAACAGGAAGTGCATTTTTAAAAGAGCGGCGTCGGTGTTTCTGGCGTTGTCTGCAATGTTGTGCCTGACGTCCTGTTCCCAGCTGCGGGCGCTGCAGCTGACGGGGATGATGTCAGAAGAGGCGGAGAAAATTCATCCTATGTCGGAGGAAATTATCCGCTGCCTGACGGAGCATGACAGGGAAAGGCTGAAAGAACTGTTCTGCGACAGAGTAAAGGAAAATAAAGAGCTTGACGGGCAGATAAAAGAGCTGATGGAGTTTGTTCAATGTGATGTATATCTTTCCGCTGATATTGAAGATTCTGCATCGGGCGGCCAGTCCATCGAGTCCGGTGAGATTACAGACTGGACGGTCAGGCCCCAGATCCCCTATGTAAAAGTGCAGGTTGCTTCGGAAGAGGAGGACGGCCGGGATGCGGTCAGATATTATAAAGTAGCGTACGGATGGAAGATTACAGATAAAGAAGATCCTTCTATGGAAGGACTGCACTGGATTGAGGCTGAGCTGCTTAACATGGACGAAAAAGTGTGGATCGGAACAAACGGATTTCTGAATGACGCAGAAGATCTGCAGGAACAGTCCGGGTCAGAAGTATAATAAGGGGGATGATACAGTATGGGCTTCACGCATTTTGATGAAAACGGCAAAGCGGTTATGGTGGATGTGACCGGCAAGGAGGAAACGCTCCGGGAAGCGTCTGCCGAGGGGAAAATACTGGTCAGCCGGGAAGTATTTCAGGCGGTCAGAGCAGGAACCATAGGAAAAGGAGACGTTCTCGGCGTGGCGGCCACGGCAGGAATTATGGGAGCGAAGCGGACCTGGGAACTGATTCCCATGTGTCACATTCTGCCCCTGACCAACTGCAGAATTACGTTTGATATGGATGAGGACGAATACTCGATTACCTGTACCTGTACGGTGAAAGTGACAGGAAAAACGGGAGTTGAGATGGAAGCGCTGACAGGTGTAAGCGTGGCTCTGCTGACGATTTATGATATGTGCAAGGCGCTGGACAGGACAATGGAGATCGGTGAGATCTGCCTGGTGAAAAAGACAGGCGGAAAGAGCGGAAATGTGTACAATGACCGTCACGGCGGCAGAGACCGCCGGACGGGAAAAGAGTCCGGCCGCAGAGAAATAGAACTGATGTAGGAAGAGGCGGAAGAAATGGAACAGAAGAGATGGAGAGCAGCGGTTGTAACACTGAGCGATAAAGGATACACAGGAGAACGGGAGGATAAAAGCGGTCCTCTTATCTGTGGTATGCTTGGACAGGCCGGCTATGAAGTGGTGGAAACTGTGCTTCTCCCGGATGAAATGGAAGAAATTAAAAAATGTCTTTGTAAATTATGTGACGAGATAAGAGCTGATATAGTTTTCACAACAGGCGGTACGGGATTGTCGGCCAGGGACTGCACGCCTGAGGCCACGCTGGCGGTGGCTACGCGGAATGTCCCGGGAATTGCGGAGGCCATGCGAATGGCGTCTCTGCAGATTACGCCCAGAGCCATGTTAAGCAGGGGAGTGTCGGTGATCCGGAACGGGACATTGATTATCAACCTGCCGGGAAGCCCGAAAGCGGCCAAAGAGAACCTGGAAGCCGTGCTTCCTTCTCTGGATCACGGCCTGGCGGTTCTGACAGGAAGAGCAGGAGAATGTGGAAACGAACCGGATGAAACAAAATAATTTAAAAAGAAAGGAAATTCACGCGGGAGAAAACCATGCAGGATCAGTTCGGCAGAAAAATTGAATATATAAGAGTGTCTGTGACAGACCGCTGCAACTTAAGATGTATCTACTGCATGCCCCCGGAAGGAGTGCCGGCTGTTCCTCACAGCGAGATTCTGACATTTGACGAGATAGAGCGGTTCTGCCGGATCGCGGCAGGACTGGGAATATCCCGCATTAAACTGACCGGAGGAGAACCCCTTGTACGCAGGGGGCTTCCTTTTCTTCTGGGAAAATTAAAGCAGATCCCGGGAGTGGAACAGGTGACGCTGACGACAAACGGAACACAGCTGAAGGAACAGATCCGGGATCTGGCAGCCAATGGTCTGGATGCCGTGAATATCAGTCTTGACACACTGGACGCACAACGGTATCATCAGGTGACCCGTGTCGGCAGTCTGGACCAGGCGCTGGAAGGTCTGGACGCGGCTCTCAGATGTCCGGGGCTTCCGGTGAAAATCAACTGCGTGCCTCTGGAGGACGGGACAGACAAAGATCTTCTCCGGCTGGCAGGGCTGGCCCGGAAGTGTCCGGTGGACGTCCGCTTTATTGAGCTGATGCCTTTCGGACCGGGCAGAGAGTCAGCGGGAAGAAGCAATGCGGATATAAAAAAAATACTGGAAAAACAGTTCGGAAGTTCCAAACCATATGAGAATCTGCTGGGAAACGGACCGGCAGAGTACGTTCTCTTTCCGGGCTTCCGGGGCAGAGTCGGTTTTATCAGCGCGCTCAGCCACAAGTTCTGCAGTACATGCAACCGTCTGAGGCTTACCTCGGAAGGACTGCTTAAGCCCTGCCTTCAGTACGGGACAGGAGCGGATATAAAAGCTCTTCTCCGGGGAGGCGCATCAGACAGACAGATACAGGAGGCTGTCATACAGACAGTTCTCAGCAAGCCTGCCTGCCATCATTTCAATGAAGACAATGATGAAGATGAAAACGGGGAAGGCGGGCAGAAGGAGAACAGAGAAATGTCCAGGATCGGCGGATGACGGATCCGGAGAAAGAAATGAGGCGTATACAACATGGGAAAAGTAATCGCGGTCTGTATAAGTCCGGAAAAAGGCACACAGAAAACTGCTGTGGCAGAAGGGAGTTTTATAGAAGATTACGGGATTGAAGGGGATGCTCACGCGGGAAAATGGCACCGCCAGGTCAGCCTTCTTTCCTATGATAAAATAGAAGCGTTCCGGCAGAGAGGCGCCCAGGTGGAAGACGGGGCATTCGGAGAAAATCTGGTGGTGGAAGGAATTGATTTTTCCGTTCTTCCGGTGGGGACAAGACTTGCGTGCGGTGAAGTGATTCTTGAGGTCACGCAGATCGGGAAAGAATGCCACCACGGATGCGCGATATTTCAGCAAATGGGCGACTGTATTATGCCCCGGGAGGGCGTCTTCGCGAAAGTAATCCAAGGAGGAAAAATACGCCCGGGGGATGAGATGACTTGCATGGAAGATAAAATCGTTGTATCTTAAAATAAGTGAGTTCCGTTCTGTGTACAGAACAGGCGAATTCTCTGCTGCAGACACGCAGCATGCAGATTGAGGCGGATCCAGAATAATATTGCGGGAGTATAAAGAAATGACGCTGAAAAAATACAGAGCTGCTGTACTGGTTTGCTGCACAGTGCTGTTTCTGGCCGGATGCCGGATGCAGGGAGAGGTGACCGGGACAGAAAAAGATAACTCAAAAGGGATTGACATTGAAGAGGAAGATGGAAAAGAAGTCTACTCATTTGAGGATAAGGAAGGCAGGAAGTACCAGGCAGAGCTGATGGCTGATGTTCCCAGATGTACTTACGATTTCTCCCGTCTTAAGACAGATAAAAAAACAGGCTATATGTATTATGACGATGAAGAAAACGGAGTGACTTCCAGAACAGGAATTGATGTTTCTGAATTTCAGGGAGAGGAGATTGACTGGAAGAAGGTAAAAGCCAGCGGAGTGGAGTTCGCGATTATCCGTCTGGGATATCGGGCTTACGGTGAGGATGGCGAGCTTGTGCTGGACGACATGTATGAAAAAAATGTAAAAGAAGCGCAGGATGCCGGCCTGGAGGTGGGAGTATATTTTTTCTCTCAGGCCATCAGCCCTGCCGAGGCGGTGGAGGAAGCAGAGTATGTTCTGAAACATATCCGCCGGTATGATATAGACGGGCCGGTAGTATATGACACGGAAGAGATTGAATACAGTGATGCACGGACAGACAGAAATACAAGGCAGGAGTTTACCAATTACTGTAAGATTTTCTGTGATACGATTGAGTCGGCAGGCTATGAACCGATGATCTATTCCAACATGAAATGGATGGCCCGCACTCTTATTATGGAAGAACTTACAGATTATAATTTCTGGTATTCGGATTATCATGCAGTTCCCCAGTGCCCGTATAAGTATGAGATCTGGCAGTACAGTGAGACAGGGGCGGTGCCGGGAATCAGCGGCGGTGTAAATTTAAACCTATGGTTTCAGGAGGATGAAGAAGAATGAAGTGGAACAAATTCCGGTTGAAGACAACCACACAGGCTGAGGATATTGTAAGCAGCATGCTGATGGAACTTGGGATTCAGGGAGTAGAGATTGAGGACAAGATTCCTCTTTCACAGTCGGACAAGGAGCAGATGTTTGTAGATATTCTGCCGGAGACAGAGCCGGATGACGGCGTGGCGTACTTAAGCTTTTATCTGGAAGAGGATGACGATAAAGACAGTATTTTAAGTCAGGTAAGACAGGAATTAAAAGATATGTCCGCCTATGTGGATGTAGGCGAGTGCCTGATTGAAGAATCTCAGACCGAGGATGTGGACTGGGTGAATAACTGGAAACAGTATTTCCACCAGTTTTATGTAGATGATATTCTGATTATTCCTTCCTGGGAAGAGGTGAAGCCGGAAGACAGTGAGAAGATGGTAATTCATATTGATCCGGGCACGGCGTTCGGAACCGGAATGCATGAAACCACCCAGCTGTGTATCCGGCAGATCAGAAAATATGTGAAGCCGGATACCAGAATACTGGACGTGGGCTGCGGAAGCGGCATCCTGGGTATGCTTGCCCTGAAATTCGGCGCTGCATACTCTGTGGGAACTGACCTGGATCCCTGCGCTATTGACGCAACCCGGGAAAATATGGCGGTAAACGGAATCCCTCAGGACAAGTATGAGGTTATGATCGGAAATATCATTGACGACCGGGATGTGCAGGATAAAGTGGGATATGAGTGTTACGATATTGTGGCGGCAAATATTCTGGCTGACGTGCTGGTGGAACTGACGCCGGTTATCGTTCATCAGCTGAAAAAAGGCGGCATTTACATTACCAGCGGTATTATTGACGATAAGGAAGATACGGTTGTAAAGGCAGTGCAGGATGCAGGCCTGGAAGTGCTGGATGTGACATACCAGGGCGAGTGGGTCTGTGTGACAGCGAGGAAGAACTGATGCAGAACTTTTTTATAGAAACTTCGCCGGCAGAGGACGGGATAATCCGCCTGTCCGGCGCAGATGTAAATCATATGAAAAATGTCCTCCGCATGAAACCGGGAGAGCTGGTGCAGATCCAGGACGGACAGGGTATTACTTACACCTGCCGTATTTCCGGATATGAGGACAGAGAAGCGGTTCTGGAGATTCTTGAGACAAAAGCCGCGGATACGGAACTGCCTTCCGCCCTTTATCTTTTTCAGGGACTTCCCAAAGGAGATAAGATGGAGTGGATCGTGCAGAAAGCTGTGGAGCTGGGAGCGGCCGGAATTATCCCCTTTGCGGCGGGAAGATCCGTTGTACGTCTGGACGAGAAAAAAGCGGAGAAAAAGACAGTCCGCTGGCAGGCCATTGCCAGAAGCGCGGCGCAGCAGTGCGGACGCGCCGTCATACCGGAGGTGAACCGTCCGGTTCCTTTTGCGGAAGCCCTGAGGCAGGCGTCAGAACTGGATGTGATTCTGATCCCGTACGAACTGGAGCGGGGGATGGAAGAGACGGCAGAGATTATCCGGAATATTCGTCCGGGACAGTCTGTGGGGATTTTTATCGGTCCGGAAGGCGGTTTTGATGCCGGAGAAATAGAGCAGGCGAAAGCGGCGGGAGCCCGGCCTGTCTCGCTGGGGTCAAGGATTCTGCGTACAGAGACGGCGGGGGTCACAGCCCTTTCTATCCTGATGTATCATCTTGAGAGCCAGGGACATAATTTAAAGTAAGAAAAAAGAAAAGGAAAGGAACAATGGAAATTTATCTGGACAATTCTGCCACGACCATGTGTTATCCGGAAGTGGGAGAACTGGTATATAAAGTAATGTGTCAGGACTATGGAAACCCATCGTCCATGCACAGAAAAGGAGTGCAGGCGGAGCACTATATCCGTGACGCGAAGGAGACGCTGGCAAAACTGCTGAAAGCAAATCCCGGCGAGATTTTCTTCACATCCGGAGGCACGGAAAGCGATAACCTGGCTTTGATCGGATGTGCCAGAGCAGGACGCAGGAAAGGGAATCATCTGATTACCACATCCATTGAACATCCGGCAATCCTCAATACCATGCGGTATCTGGAAGAAGAGGAAGGATTCCGGGTGACCTATCTGCCGGTAGACGCAAACGGAAGGGTAAAACTGGATGCATTAAAGGAAGCCCTCTGTCCCGAGACAATACTTGTGTCAATTATGTATGTAAATAATGAAGTGGGAACGGTTCAGCCTGTTGCCGAGGCGGCGAAGATTGTCAAGCAGTATAATCCGTCGATTCTGTTTCACACAGACGCGGTTCAGGGATTCGGAAAATACCGGATCTGGCCGAAGCGTATGGGAATCGATCTTCTGAGCGCCAGCGGCCATAAAATCCACGGTCCGAAAGGCGTGGGATTCCTTTATATCGGATCAGATGTAAAGATCAGACCCATTCTGTTCGGCGGGGAGCAGCAGAAGAATATCCGCTCCGGTACAGAGAATGTTCCGGGCATTGCAGGACTGGCTCTTGCATCGAAAATGATTTACCGGGATCTGGAAATGAAAACTGCTCTGATGCGGGAACTCAAAGGCCGGTTTCTGGAAGGAATAAAAAAGATCGACAATACAGTGGTACACGGCCTGACAGATGAGGGAAGCGCGCCTCACATTATCAGTGTGGGAATCGCGGGAATCCGGAGTGAAGTGCTTCTTCACACGCTGGAAGAAAAAGGAATTTACGTTTCTTCCGGATCGGCCTGCTCCTCCAACCATCCGTCTGTGAGCGGCGTGCTCAAAGGAATCGGCGCGGCCAGAGAATACCTGGACGCCACCCTGCGTTTCAGTATGTCAGAGTTTACAACAAAAGAAGAAATTGACTATACACTGGAAACACTATATAATTGTGTACCGACACTTCGAAAATATACGCGGCACTGAGCAGAAAATATACAGCCGGCCGCCTGTGATATACAGAAAAAGGAGAAAAGCATGGAATTTCATTCGTTTTTGATCAAATACGGGGAAATCGGCATCAAGGGAAAGAACAGATATATGTTCGAGGATGCCCTTGTGCGCCAGATCCGGTACGCTCTTTCAGACGTGGAGGGAGATTTCTGTGTCCATAAATGCCACGGGAGAGTGTACGTGGACTGCAGCGGAGAATATGACTATGAGGAGACTGTGGAGCATATTTCCCGCGTCTTCGGTATTGTGGGCATCTGCCCGGTTGTGCGAAAAGAAGTAAAGGAAATAGAAGAGCTGAAAAAGGACGTGGTTTCCTATATGGGTGAGATGTACCCGGAAGGAAACTGTACTTTTAAAGTAGAAGCAAGACGCGCCAACAAACGGTATCCCATGAATTCCATGGAGATCAACTGCGCTCTGGGTGAGGCCGTGCTGGACGCGTTTCCGGATATGAAAGTAGACGTTCACAATCCGGATGTACGTCTGAATGTGGAAATCCGGGAGGAAGTCTATCTGTATTCCGAGATTATTCCCGGTCCGGGGGGCATGCCGGTGGGAACAAACGGAAGCGCAATGCTTCTTCTCTCCGGCGGAATCGACAGCCCTGTGGCAGGATATATGATCGCGAAGAGAGGCGTGGAGATTGAAGCGGTATATTTCCATGCCCCGCCGTATACAAGTGAGAGGGCAAAAGAAAAGGTTATGGATCTGGCAAAACTTGTTTCCGTTTATTCGGGGCCGATTAAGCTCCACGTGGTAAATTTTACAGATATCCAGCTTTATATTTATGAAAAATGTCCCCACGAAGAACTGACGATTATCATGCGCCGGTATATGATGCGGATCGCGGAGCATTTCGCGAAGAAAGACGGATGTCTGGGACTGATTACCGGCGAGAGTATCGGTCAGGTGGCCAGTCAGACCATGCAGAGCCTTTCGGCTACAAATGCGGTGTGTACGCTTCCGGTATACCGTCCCCTTGTGGGATTTGACAAGAGGGAGATTGTGGAGATCTCAGAGAAGATCGGCACCTACGAAGTATCCATACAGCCCTTTGAGGACTGCTGTACGATCTTTGTGGCAAAACATCCTGTTACAAAGCCGAATCTTGAGCGGATCGAAAAATCCGAACTCAATCTGACAGAGAAGATTGATGAACTGATGCAGACGGCTCTGGATACGACAGAGACAATTATCATCGGACAGAAAGAGGCAGACTCTTTTTAAGAGTCTGCCCCGGTAAGTTTTACGGCAAAAAAAGAAGCTGTCTGGGTCAGGCAGCTTCGCGGTTTTTCTATTTATTTGATAATGTAGGAATCCAGAGCTGCAAGGATGTCGTCGACATTGCCGTCAGCGTGTATGTTCAGATCAATCGGTTTGGAAAGGTCAAGACTGAAAATTCCCATGATTGATTTGGCATCTATAACATATCTTCCGGATACTAAATCGAAGTCATTGTCATATTTTGTAATTTCGTTGACAAAAGATTTAACTTTGTCGATTGAGTTTAATGAAATCTGTACTGTTTTCATTTTAAATTCCCTCCTTGAATTATACAATAAAGTAAGGGCCTTAACCCTACGTATATTCTACGGGATGGGATGGTAAAAGTCAAGAAACAATAAGGAAAAAAGAGGTAAAAACCCATGAAAAAAGCGGCATTGCACAATCTGGGATGCAAGGTAAATGCCTATGAAACAGAGGCCATGCAGGAAATGCTGGAAAAGGCCGGATATGAGATCGTTCCCTTCAGGGAAGGGGCGGATATTTACATCATCAATACCTGTACTGTGACCAATATTGCGGACCGGAAATCCAGGCAGATGCTCCACCGGGCCAGGAAGATGAATCCGGATGCGGTAGTAGTGGCGGCAGGCTGCTATGTACAGGCGCAGAATACCAGAGAAAATACAGATCCGTGTATTGATATTGTTCTGGGAAACAATCATAAAAAGGATCTCATAAAAGTGCTGGAGGAATACGAAGCGGAAAAAGCAGCTCAGAAAGAATCTGCGGATGCGGCAGAAAAATCAGATGTTCGGAAGAATATTCAGGATATTGAAGAAATCGGACAGACAAAAGAGTATGAGAAACTTCATCTGACAAAACCCGGAGAACATACAAGAGCTTACATCAAGGTGCAGGACGGCTGCAATCAGTTCTGTACTTACTGCATTATCCCTTACGTAAGAGGAAGAGTTCGCAGCAGAACGGTGGAGGACGTGCTGGATGAAGTGCGGACTCTTGCCGGAAACGGCTATCAGGAAGTGGTGCTGACAGGAATCCATCTGAGCTCTTACGGCATTGATTTTGACGGAAACCGGCATCTTCTTTCCCTGATTCAGGCTGTCCATCAGGTTGAAGGAATCCGGAGAATCCGTCTTGGCTCCCTGGAACCGGGAATTATTACAGATGAATTTGCCCGGGCTCTGTCGGAACTTCCGAAGATGTGTCCCCATTTTCACCTGTCTCTGCAGAGCGGATGCGACGACACATTGAAACGGATGAACCGCAGGTATACCAGCGAAGAGTACTATGAGAAATGCTGTATCCTGCGCCGGTATTTTGACAATCCGGCCCTGACCACAGATGTGATTGTGGGATTTCCGGGAGAGACGGAAGAAGAGTTTCAGAAGTCCAGGGATTTTGTGGACAAAGTTAATTTTTACGAGACCCATATATTCAAATATTCCAGGAGGGAAGGCACCAGGGCCGCTGCTATGGAAAACCAGGTCAGCGAGCAGGAGAAAGCCCGGCGCAGCGCCGTCCTCATCGAACTGGGGGAGAAGAAACGGAAGGCTTATGAACAGAGTTTCCTTGGAAAAGAAGTGGAAGTGCTGGTGGAAGAGGAAGCTGTGATTGAGGGGAGACCTATGCAGACCGGACATACGAAAGAATATATCCGGATTGCTTTTGAAGGAGACAAGAGCCTGAAAAATACCATTGTAAAGGTTCGAGTTGATAATGATTTACAAATTATTCATTGAATTTTGCAGGGTATTATATTAGAATTGTAAATAGGGTATCTGGGGCTTGCCAGAGGAACAGTTAAACAGCATCATGACGTTTAAGGAGGATATAACAATGAGTGATTTAAGCAATACTCAATTCTTTCAGGTAGAGCCGGGACCGCAGATTTCAGCAAAAGATATTCTTGAGATCGTGTTCAAGGCACTGAAGGAAAAGGGATACAATCCGGTCAATCAGATCGTGGGATACATTATGTCGGGAGATCCGACCTATATTACCAGCTACAACGGCGCAAGAAGTCTTGTGATGAAAGTAGAGAGAGACGAGCTGGTAGAGGAACTGTTAAAAGCGTATATCGAACATAATTCATGGGAATAATTTCATTATGAGAATTATGGGACTGGACTACGGCACGAAAACCGTAGGCGTGGCTCTGAGCGATCCCCTGGGGATTACGGCTCAGGGACTGGAAACGATTGAACGCAAAGAAGAGAACAAGCTGAGGAGAACCTGCGCCCGGATTGAAGAGATTATCCGGGAATACGGCGTGGAAAAGATTGTACTCGGGTTCCCGAAGCATATGAACAGTGATATCGGGGAACGGGCGGAAAAAAGCCTGGAGTTCCGGGATATGCTTACAAGGCGTACGGGCCTGGAAGTGGTGATGTGGGATGAACGCCTCACCACAGTTGCGGCGGAGCAGACGCTGATTGAAAGCGGCGTCCGGCGGGAAAACCGCAAGAAGTATATCGACAAGATCGCGGCGGTGTTTATTCTGCAGGGATATCTGGATTATATCGGCATGCAGAAGCCGGCCGCGGACAGCTTATAAGGGGTTTTATATGGAAAAAGTAAAATTTGTCTTCCGGGACGGAAGCGGCGAGGATGAGTTCTTTGTTCTGGAAGAGACGAAGATAAACGGAGCTGCATACATACTTGTGTCGGACTCCGAGGACGATGACGGCGAATGTCTCATTTTAAAAGAAGTGGAAGAAGAGTCCCAACCGGAAAGCGTCTATGAGATCGTGGAAGACGAAACCGAGCTTGCGGCAGTGTCAAAGGTTTTTGAAGAACTGCTGGAAGATGTAAGTATAGAAATGTAATATCTTCGGATGTTTACAGTCTGACACCCCGATGCTGGCATCGAGGTATCAGACCCTCGCGGCAGTCGCCAAATGGACATGCCTGCATGTCCGCCTGGCTCGTTGCCCGCGGGAATAAATTTATTTACTGCAGGGAGACGAAAGAACACTGATGGAACAGAAAAAAACAGAAGATCTGCTGAAAGAGAAGTTAAAAGAAAAAGGGCTGAAGGTTACCCACCAGAGGCTTCAGGTTCTGTCGGTGCTGGAACAGAACAGCGGCGTGCATATGACTGCAGAGGATGTCTATGAGCTGGTGTCCCAGGAGTGCCCGGAGATCGGCCTGGCGACCGTTTACCGGACGCTGCAGCTTTTATGGGAGATTCAGCTTGTGGACAGGATCAATCTGGATGACGGGTGTGTGAGGTACGAGATCGGGCATCTGATTAAGGGAGATGCGAAACACAACCATCATCATCTCATATGCAGAGCGTGCGGCAGGGTGATTCCTTTTGCTGATGATCTGCTGGATGATCTGGAGCATCACATTGAGGAAGCTACCGGATTTCATGTTCTTGACCATGAATTGAAGTTCTACGGATTATGCAGAGAATGCAGGGGGAAAAAGGCATAGTTCTTTTTTCAACGGGCAGTTCGCAAAACTGCTGTTCTTTTTGTGCCCGGAAGTAAGTGAAGTTCTGCCGGAATCATACAAAACGGCAGAAGTACATAATAAAAATGGAGGTGTTTCAGAATTTGAAAAAAGAGAAAAATGGAAAACTGCGTATCATACCTCTGGGCGGACTGGAACAGATCGGTATGAATATTACTGCCTTTGAGTACGAAGACAGTATTGTTGTGGTGGACTGTGGTCTGGCATTCCCGGAGGATGACATGCTGGGAATCGACCTTGTAATCCCGGATGTCACTTATCTGAAGGACAATGCGTCCAAGGTGAAGGGATTTGTCATCACCCACGGCCATGAGGATCATATCGGCGCTCTGCCCTATGTTCTGAAGGAAATTAATCTTCCCATATATACTACAAAACTGACAATGGGAATTATTGAAAATAAATTAAAAGAGCACAACCTGCTGCGCAGCACAAAACGCAAGGTGGTGCAGCATGGACAGTCCATTAATCTGGGCAGGTTCCGGATTGAGTTTATCAAGACAAACCACAGTATTCAGGACGCTTCCGCGCTGGCCATCTATTCACCGGCAGGCGTGGTGGTTCACACCGGAGACTTTAAGGTCGATTACACGCCGGTATTCGGCGACGCCATTGATCTGCAGCGGTTTGCCGAGATCGGAAAGAAAGGCGTTCTCGCTCTTATGTCCGACAGTACCAACGCGGAGAGAAAAGGATTTACCCAGTCCGAGCGGACCGTGGGCATTACTTTTGACCACATCTTCGCGGAGCATCAGAATACCCGGCTGATCATTGCAACTTTCGCGTCCAACGTGGACCGTGTGCAGCAGATCATCAATTCTGCTTACAAGTACGGCCGTAAGGTTGTAGTGGAAGGCCGGAGCATGGTCAACATTATTTCCACAGCGTCAGAGCTGGGCTACCTGAACGTGCCGGACAACACGCTGATTGAGATTGACCAGATGAAGAATTATCCGCCGGAGAAGATGGTGCTGATCACAACCGGAAGCCAGGGCGAGTCCATGGCGGCTCTGTCCAGAATGGCGGCGGACGTGCACCGGAAGGTGACGATCCAGCCGAACGACACGATTATCTTCAGCTCCAATCCGATTCCCGGAAATGAGAAATCCGTTTCCAGAGTAATCAACGAGCTGTCCGCAAAAGGCGCGGAAGTGATCTTCCAGGACGCCCATGTGTCAGGACATGCCTGCCAGGAGGAACTGAAGCTGATCTATTCCCTGGTGAAACCGAAGTACGCCATCCCGGTTCACGGCGAGTACCGCCACTTAAAGGCGAACGCGGGAGTTGCCAGATCTCTTGGCATTCCGAAGGAAAATATCTTTATCATCCAGTCCGGAGATGTGCTGGAGCTGGATAAAGACTCTGCGAAAGTAGTGGACAAGGTACACACCGGCGCCATCCTTGTGGACGGCCTGGGCGTGGGCGATGTGGGAAATATTGTACTCCGGGACAGACAGCATCTGGCCGAGGACGGTATCATTATCGTAGTGCTGACTCTGGAGCGCAGAACAAACCGTCTGCTTGCAGGACCGGATATTGTGTCCCGCGGATTCGTATATGTGCGTGAGTCCGAGCAGCTTATGGGAGAGGCGAAAAAGGCGGTCAGCGACGCCCTTGACAAATGCCTGACCGGCAGACATACGGACTGGAACCGGATCAAACTGGTGATCCGCGACGCCATGAACGATTATATCTGGAAAAAGACAAAACGGAAACCTATGGTAATTCCGATTATTATGGATGTGGATGTGTAATATATGATAGTAGATGAACGTATCGTCACATTCATCAATTCTCTGGATACAGAGAACAGCAGAATACTTGAGGAGATTGAGAAAGAGGCTCATGCTTCGGATGTGCCGGTGATCCGGCGGGAGATGCAGAGCCTCCTCAAGGTTCTCCTTATGCTCCAAAAACCTATGCGCATTCTGGAGGTCGGAACTGCCATAGGTTTCTCTGCGTTATTGATGAGTGAATACGCACCGGAAGGGTGCAGAATTACAACGATTGAAAATTATGAAAAGAGGATTCCTATTGCCCGCGGTAATTTCGCACGGGCAGGGAAGGAAGACGTGATCGCGCTGATCGAGGGAGACGCGGCGCAAGTGCTGGAGACGCTGGAAGGAACCTACGACTTCATCTTTATGGACGCGGCCAAAGGCCAGTATATTCATTATCTGCCCCATGTTCTGCGGCTTCTTGCGGAGGGCGGCTGTCTTGTCTCCGACAATGTGATGCAGGACGGGGGCGTGATCCAGTCCCGTTTCGCGGTGGAGCGGCGGAACCGGACCATTCACGCAAGAATGCGGGAATACCTGTATGAGCTGAAGCACAATCCTCTTCTGGAGACGGCGATTCTGCCTCTGGGCGACGGCGCCGCCATAAGCGTAAAACGGAACGGGGAACAGCCGGAAGAGGCCCGGCCGGCAGAGCAGGCTCCGGCACAGAAGGATGGGAACCAGGCAGAGCAGGCTCCGGCGCAGAAAGATGGGAGCCAGGCAGAGCAGGCTCTGGCGCGGCAGGAAGAGCAGGAGCAGCATCAGAAGACAGAAAAGGAAGGAGAAAAACAATGAGCAGACATCCCGAATTACTGATTCCGGCAAGCAGCCTGGAAGTTCTGAAAACGGCGGTTATATTCGGCGCGGACGCGGTCTATATCGGCGGGGAAGCATTCGGCCTGCGGGCGAAGGCAAAAAACTTTTCCATGGAAGAGATGAAGGAAGGAATCGAATTCGCCCATGCACATGACGTAAAAGTGTATGTAACGGCAAATATTCTGGCTCACAATGAAGATCTGGAAGGCGTGCGGGAATACTTCCGGGAACTGAAGGAGATCCGGCCGGACGCTCTGATTATCGCGGATCCGGGAGTCTTTGATATTGCGAAGGAGATCTGCCCGGAGATCGACCGTCATATCAGCACCCAGGCAAACAATACCAACTACGGCACCTATAACTTCTGGTACCGCCAGGGGGCAAGCCGGGTGGTGTCGGCCCGGGAACTGTCCATGAAAGAAATCAGAGAACTGCGGGAGCATATCCCGGAGGATCTGGAAATCGAGACCTTTATCCACGGGGCTATGTGTATCTCCTACTCCGGCCGGTGCCTGCTGAGCAATTACTTTACGGGCAGGGACGCCAACCGGGGCGCATGTACCCACCCCTGCCGCTGGAAATACGCGGTAGTGGAGGAGACAAGGCCGGGAGAGTACATGCCGGTCTATGAAAATGAGAGGGGCACCTATATTTTCAACTCCAAAGATCTGTGCATGATCGAATACATCCCGGAACTGATCGACGCGGGAATCGACAGCTTCAAAATCGAGGGGCGCATGAAGACTGCCCTTTATGTGGCTACTGTGGCCCGGACATACCGGAAGGCCATTGATGACTATCAGAAAGATCCGGAGCTGTACCGGGAAAATATGCCCTGGTATCTGGACCAGATCTCCAACTGTACGTACCGCCAGTTTACCACAGGTTTCTTCTTCGGAAAGCCGGATGAGAACACCCAGATCTATGACAGCAATACGTACCGGAAGGAGTACACTTACCTTGGAATCGTGGGAGAAGTAAAGGACGGGCTGTGCAGGATCGAGCAGCGCAACAAGTTCTCGGTGGGAGAAACCATAGAGATTATGAAGCCGGACGGAAGAAATATTGAAGCGGAAGTAAAGCGGATCATAAACGAGGACGGGGAAGAGCAGGAGAGCGCACCCCATTCCAAACAGGTGCTGTATGTGGAACTCACGGAAGCACCGGAGAAGTACGACATCCTGAGGAGAAGTGAGAAGGAGTAGGACTGCCGCAACGTGCTGCAAGAGAAAAGACAGCGGAAAGACAGGAAGATACAGCGGCAGAAAAGGATAACTATGATAGATATTTATCTGTGTGAAGACCAGGCAGAACAGCTGCGCTGCCTGGAAAAATGGATCACCCGGTATATTGAGAAGAACGGCACGGAAGCACGCGTTGTCTCAGCGAGAACTCATCCGGAAGAGACGCTGGAAGACTTAAGCCCCGGCAGCACGCAGCTGTTTTTTATCGACATCCAGCTGGGGAAGGCCGAAATGGACGGCTTCGCGCTGGCCGAGAAAGTGAAAAGGCAAAACAGGGACGCCTGTATCGTATATCTGACTTCAAAGAGTGAATGGGCATACCGGACCTTTGAATATTCCTTTGACGTGCTGGACTATATTGTCAAGGAACCTTCGGAATTTTTGCACGAAGAGCCCGGCGACAGGCTGAAAGAACGGCTGGGAAGGATCTTCAGCCGGATCAGTCAGAAGGAGCAAGAAGAAAATGGTATCCTGATCGAGTGCGGAAGCCGGAAAGTCCGGGTGAAAAAAGAGGATATTATAAGCATAGAGGCGATCAAGGGCAGGCATCAGCTGGAAATCATCACGGAAAAGGAAATGCTGACCTCCCAGATGTCCCTGAAAGCGATTGAGGAAATGCTGGACGACAGTTTCAGCTATGTGAGCAGATCCTGTCTCATATCCAGAAAGAAAATCCGGGAAATGGACCGGAAAAACCGGTTTATAGTTATGACAAACGGAAAGAAAATCGAGATTTCCTACAGGAAGCTGAAGGAAGTGTGGAGTCTTCTGTAACAGTAGGAGGGGAAAGATGGAATCACTTATATCATATCTGGCCTCGGGTGTATTCGTTACTGTGAGCCTGACGGCGCTGCTGACGGAAAAACTGAAGTACTGGCAGTATATCCTGCTGATTGCATATGTGTCCGGATGGGCTTTTTTATCAGGAATAACGGGCACCGGGCATATTTTCGGGTTCCTGACTATTCCGGGAGCGCTGATTCTGCTTGCTCTGATGGTGAGAAGATACCGGGTGGAAAATATATGTCTGGCCTGCCTGGGATATCTGGTCGATATTTTTCTGAACAATGTTCTTCTGGCAGCAATCGCATTCTTGTTCCGGATCAGCGTTGCGGAACTGATCCGCAGCTACGTCATGGGTTTCTGGGCTTTATTTTTTGTTATATTACTTCTGGCTATGGGGTTGCTGAGGCTTCTTTTATATCGGAAGCTTCATCTGCTCCGGTATCTGGAGGGAGGGAGTATGTTCCGCTATGGCCTGCTGGGAAATCTGTTCCTGTATGTGGTGATATTTCTGCTTCTCATCTCAATGGGACAGTGGGCCGGATACAGTACAAGGGCTATTGTGCTGAACTGTGTGCTTTTTTTACTCTGTCTGACTGCCAGCAGCATCCTGATTGTCAGGTGCGTGAAGGCTATCCAGAGTGAAGAAAACATGAAGGCAGAGATGCGGCAGCAGGAATTGACGAGAAGCTACATATCCGGTCTGGAATATATGGTGGACGAGATGAGCGCCTTCCGCCATGATTATAAAAATATTCTCTCTACAATGGCCGGGTTTATCCATGAAAACCGGATGGATGAACTGAGGGAATTTTTTGAACGTCAGATTCAGGACGCCGTGCCGGATAAGGAAAGCAAAGGACAGGCCTGGAGTTCTTTGCGAAATGTGGAACCAATGGAACTGAAAGGGTTTCTCTATGAAAAGGTACTGACTGCCATGTTCCGGAATGTGGACGTACAGGTGGGCATTCGCAGAAATATCCGGGTGTGCTGTAAAAACATGAAAGAAATCATCCGGATCCTGGGAATATTTCTGGATAATGCTATTGAAGCGGCAGAGGATTGTGATCCGGCGGGGGCGGTGTATATCCGGCTGGATCAGACAGACAGAGGAGTGATGATCCAGATCGAGAATACATACAAGGAGAAACCGGAACTGTCGAAGATGTATGAAAAAGGATGGTCCACCAAGGGAGAAGGCAGAGGAAACGGTCTGTACCGGACGAAAGAGATGATTGAGAAGCAGGAGAACCTGTATCACCAGTGCAGGATCGGAGACGACTGGGTGATACAGACACTGGAAATTGAACAACAGGAATAACAGAACGCTGTAAAATTTTTCGGAAGAGGAGAATTTTACAGCGATTTTAACGTTCATGCCGTAAATCGCTACGTTCATGCAGAAGTGTTGAAAATGAAAGGACAGACTGTACAATAATAGATATGGAAGAAACAGAGGAGATAAGTTCACCAGGTACGGAAACGGTAAAGTTATGAAAGATTATACACATGAATTATCCCGTGTGATTGGCAGGAAAATGGGCAGGATACAGAATTATTCTGAAGAGAAGGAGGTTGTTGTTACATATGGAATCGAACTGATTCTGAATTCTCTGCTCAAGGCAGTTATTTATATTCTGATCGGAACACTTCTGGGAAAGACGCTGGAAGTCGTAACTGCGATTGTCGTATTTGCTGCCGTTAGAGTCTTTTGAAAAAAGAAGTAGAAAGAGGTGAAAAATATGTTTGTAAAAGCAACAGCTGCGCAAATTCGTTTTTTGTTAAGACGGAACAGCGCAATTATAACTTTTTTTATTCTTCTGGCAATGGTACTTTTTAATTTTATTTCAAACGTGCTTGCCTTTCAGGGGAAAGATGTGGTTGAAATGTATCACCCGATGAAGCTTCTTCTGCTCAGCTGGAATCAGACTTATCTGACGCCGGACCGGACGCTGAATTTTATCCAGCTGTATCCTCTTCTGGTCGTATGTCCGGCAGGCTTTGCACTGGCTTCGGAACGGCAGAACGGCGAGGATATTCTGCTGGCGGCAAAGCTGGGGAATATCCGGTATCGTTTCAGTAAGATACTGGCTGCATTTGCAGTAACAATGATCGTTTTTACGATTCCGTTTCTCATCGAGATTATTCTGAACTGTCTGGCTTTTCCGCTGTCTGCAGCAGGAGATCTGATGAATCTGAACTGCTATCAGGAGGAATATTTCAGAATTACTGAAAGCTATCTGTTTACAGGATTGTATCAGGTTTCACCGTACATATATGCTGTGGTTCTCACACTTTTATTTGGCATACTTTCCGGCATTCTGGGAGCTTTTACAGCAGCAGTTTCATCCCTGTTCTACATTAAGTTCCGGATTTTGCTGTTTCTTCCTGTATTTGCTCTTCTGAATGTTACCATTATGATATCGGACTGGTTCCATATGCAGAATTCGTCTGTTTCGGCCGCCTGGTACAGTTATTTTCTGCTGTTTGTTGACAGTAAAACACTATATGGACCGGTATTTGCTCTCGTTGTCCTCCTGCTTATCCTCCTGACTGCAGCGGGAGCATATATAGGAGGGAGAAAAGATTGCGTACGATAAGCAGCCGGATTACAGTTTCAGCAGTAACAGGTATATCAGGGGGAATATATCTTGCTGTGATGTATATGCAGCCTACAGTGCTCGGGAATATCGGATTATCAGATCTGGTCATGCGCCTGAGCGGAAGCAGGGCGCCGGGATTTCCGCTGACTCCTGTAATTTCAGAGCTGCTGTCGCTTACGCTTGTACTGGTTCCCTGTTATGTATTTCAGATTTATATGGGAATCGAGGTTTACCGCAGTTTCTGTACAGCAAGCATCTATGTCTTCTCCCGTACACCCAGGCGGATCCGCTGGTATCTGGGAGAGATAACCAGCCTGGCCGGCGCTGCGCTGCTGTTCCAGGTTATTCTTGTAGTGTCTGCGTCAGCAGCGGCCGCGCTGATGCATCCGTTTTATATAGATACGGCCGGTGTGGTTCTGGCTGTGTATCATATTATTCTTTATACATTCTGGCTGTTTGCTATGTCGCTTATCATCAATCTGCTTGCTGTTTATCTGGGAAGTAATGCTGCCTTCTTCGTTGTCTGCGGCGCGCAGCTGGTTTTTACATCGTTTTTGATTTTTATTAATATGTTTGAAGAAAACAGGCCTTTTGTAACACGGTTTCTTAATCTGAATCCTATGGCTCATCTGGTAATCGGATGGCACAGCAGTGTTGTCCCAATGCTTGACAAAACTGTTCAGGCGCCTTATGAAGGACTTTATTTCGCTGTTTCCTTTCTGGTAACAGCAGGAACTGCCCTGGCGGCTGCTGTGGCAGGGGCCTTTATCGTAAAACATCATGATTTTTTAACAGCTGATCCCGAGGGAGGTGTGTAGTGTGAAATTAATTGCAGAAAATATCAGTAAAACAATCAGAGGAAAAAAGATCTTATCAGAAATCAGCCTTGAGTTAGAAGGCGGGAAAATCTACGGATTTACAGGTCCTAACGGTTCCGGAAAGACCATGCTGTTCCGTGCATTGTCCGGTCTGATGTCTGTTGATTCCGGGATAATCCGCTGGAACGGCGGAGTGCTTCGCCGGGATTTTTCCGTTCTGCCCAGTCTGGGAATTATTCTTGAAAATGTCAGTCTGTATCCAAATCTGACAGGTTTTCAGAATCTGAAATATCTGGCCGACATCAAAGGGAAAATTCATAATAAAGAAATACGGGAAGCTCTGAAACGGGTCGGTCTTGACCCGGACGACAGAAGAACGTACCGGAAGTATTCTCTCGGCATGAAGCAGAGGCTTGCCATTGCACAGGCCGTAATGGAAAAACCGGATGTCATTATGCTGGACGAACCGACAAATGGACTGGATGATGAAGGCGTCGAAATTGTCCGCCGATTGATTCTGGAAGAAAAAGAAAGAGGTGCCCTGATCCTGCTTGCAAGTCATAACAGCAGTGATATCAGCCTTCTGACGGACATTGTATACCGGATCAACAATGGTACGCTACGGGAAGTGAAGGGAAAGGGGGAGATAAGATGAAAATGCGGATATTAACGGCAGCTACAGTAGTCATTCTTATAGGAGCTGCAGCGTTTGGCCTGGTAAAACGTCTGACCTATACTGATCTGTGCAGTGAGGAAAATTATCTTGACAGGCTGTATGTCGCTGAGGCCATATCGCCCCTTACAGAAAACAGCTGCAGCGATCTTGAGCAGGAGCTTCCGGGTGTTCCTTATATCCTGCGTGTATCTCCGGCCGGCGAGTTTGAGAATCTTTTTGCGACAAGCCGTCAGAAAGTACAGGTGGAAGAGGTTTATGCAGGAAACGGGCTGCAGAAGGGGGAGGAAATATATCTGACTTCCAGTCAGTGGAGAATTGTTGTTGAGCTTCAGCCTTCGGCTCTGGAGTGTTCCTTTGTTAATATAATGAAAGAAGGGAAGGAGTATCTGGTATTCTTAACGGAAAAGGTCAGGACGGATTCTGAAGTTCTGCCGGTATACAGACTTTACAGCAATTCCATGATTACACCGGTTTTCTGCTATGAAGATATGGAAAATGTAATTATCCCCGTAGGAGAAGGACCGACCTATGTACCGTATTTCCAGGTGAAGGATAATGAATTCTTTTCAGCGGATGAAGAAGGGCTGGAGGCCTGGAACAGCCTGAAACAGAAAATGCTGGCGGCTTATCCGAAATAACTATAAATTGGAGAAGCATTATGAAAAAGCAGACTGTGGGAAAAGAAAGATGAAATCTTTTAATAGACTGATACAAGGATACAGAAAAGATACAGTTCTTATATATTATAAAAATACAGAAAAAGATATATAAGAAAACCGGCGGCGCTGAAAAGATCAAACGAACGCCGGAAAGAAAGGAAGTGAAGTGCTATGAAAAAAAAGATTTCATTATTATTAACCGCACTCCTGCTGGGAGCAGTACTGTCAGCCTGTGGAAACAATACAGAAGAAAAACCGGGGAATGAAAATACAGCCGGGACTTCTGTGGAAGAACAGGTATTGGTGTACCGAAGTAATACCACCCTGGCTGATCTGGAGGCATATCTTCTCGAAAAGGGCGTACTGGATGGAGAGAGAACAGAAGTAGACGCAGAGAAGGTCGGAGCGGTCGACGGGTTTGGCTATCAGGATTCCAATGTGGAAATCTATGAATATGATACGAACTCCTCTGCATATGATGCACTGGCAACAGGAGGCTGTATCGGTTTTACTTTTCCTGAAACAGAAACCAAACCTGCCGAAACAGTAGGCCCCATCTCAGCCGAAACTGTAAACAGGCAGTATGTTATGATTGCGACCGGTGATGTTTCCAGAGAACTTCGGAATGCATTCGGAAACTTCGACAGATAAACTGAGATATTACGCACCTTTCATCAGGGGCCGGATAGGGATTTCTCTTATCCGGCCCCTGAATTATATCCGGCGCTGTGAGCTAAAAAAAGCATAGAATAAAACACTTGCACACCATATACATTCAGCGTATAACAGTTCAAGGCCATTCGGCCAGAGGGATCCAAAGATTTAATAAAGTAAGCGACAAACGAATATCGGGGAGGGATATATGGAGCGCGGCAGTTACTGTCTGTCAGCTTGTTTTTCCTGCTGTATATTGCTACAATGACAGTAAAATAAAGAAATTTGTAACGTTCTCCCACCTGAATTTCGTTATATAGAGTAAGAAGGAAAGGATGGATTTTTATCAGTGAAAGCTGCCGGAAATCCTGCACGGACCCCGCCGAAGGGAGTCTTGAATGAAAAAGGAGGAAGAACGCTGTGAAAAAATTTTATTCTGTTATTTTATGGGGAATCTGTATTGCGGCTGCTGTCGGGCTGCTGATTCTTCTGGGCAGTCTGATGTCAGATGAATCTATGGTGTCAAAAAAGCCGGTTATTTATCTGTATCCCGAGCAGGAACAGGAAGTGTCGGTTCGGCTGGAATATGACGGGGAGCTGACCTGTACTTATCCGGAGTACAACGATGGCTGGACGGTGACGGCGGAACCGGATGGGAGACTTGCAGACCGGACGGGAATGGAATACAATTATCTGTACTGGGAAGGAACATCTGACTGGGAGTATGATTTCTCAGAAGGGTTCTGCGTTGCGGGGAAAGATTCCGCAGAGTTTCTGGAAGGAGCGCTTGCAGAGCTGGGACTTACCCGAAGGGAGGCCAATGAGTTTATTGTATACTGGCTGCCCAGGCTGGAGGCCAATGCGTACAACCTGATTTCTTTCCAGACAGAGGCCTATACGGAGCATGCCGGACTTGTCATTGAACCGGAGCCGGATACGGTAATCCGTGTATTTATGGCGTATCAGCCGAAAGACAGCCGGCAGGAGATACCGGAACAGGAACTTGACGCTCCGGAAAGAACTGGATTTACTGTAGTAGAATGGGGCGGCTGTGAAGTGGGCAAGTAGCATAGCGGACTGCGAATATCCGCCTGACTCAGATCAGGCCGGAATAGTATCCGCAAAAAGGCGGCAGAGCAGAAATGCCGTCTTTTTGCGATTGTGACGAGAATTCTGAGCCGCTGACAGGAGAAAGTGATGATATATCTGCTGATGATAGATTCCGGGGAGGACAGACGGAAGTTTGTAATCCTGTATGAAACATACCGGCACTTTATGATGAGGATCGCGCTGGACATACTGAGAGATACTTATCTTGCGGAAGACGCCGTACATGAAGCGTTTATGAAGATTGCCGCGAATATGGACAAAGTGGGGGAAACCGGATCGCTGAGCACGAAACGGTATCTGGCGATTACGGCAAAACACGCGGCGGTGGACATATACCGGAAGAGAAAGAAACAGTTTGACAGAGAGATGTCTGTGGAGGATCTGGATATCCGTATTGAGCCCGCCGCGTACATGGAGTCGGACGCTGACAATGAAGTGCTGGATATTCTGAAAAATCTGCCCGGAAGATACCGGGATGTTTTCCTTTTAAAGTACTCGGCAAGGATGGAAAACAAGGACATTGCCGGCATTCTGGATATCCCGGAGGGGACGGTGCGTCAGCGGATTGCCAGGGGAAAGGTTCTGATACAGGAAGCGCTTGACCGGCTGGAGGAAATGAAAAATGAGTAATATGAAAGTAACAGACGACTGGCTGTATCAGTACATGCCTGTTGTGGACGAAGCGCTGATCCGGGGAATTGAGGACAGCACGGATTATGAATATCAGTTTTCGGAACAATTTGAAAAAAAGATGGAACAGCTGATCCGCAGAGAAAGGCGGGACGCGCGGAAAGGCAGATGGAAGGCATTTACAGGCCGCCTGATGCAGAATCTCAGAATGTCCGCCGGTTATATGGCGGCAGCCGCAGCCTGCGCCGGTCTGCTGATCCTGACAGGCGTTTTGCTGAGACAGCAGGGAAGCAGGGATACAGCAGGCTCAGCCCCGGTTCGGGAAAATCAGGGAGCCGGGACAGGCTTCCGGGAGAAATCCCCGGCCTGTATGCCGGATGGCTACCGTCTCGTTTCGGAGCAGGAAGATGGAACCTCATATGAGATGGTTTATGAAAATGACAGGGGGATGACCTGTACACTGAGACAGGAACCGGAAACAACAGACGGTACGGCTGTTCCGGATCCGGATTTCAGAAGAGAAGAATCTGTACAGCTTAAAGAGGCTCTGATAGAAATATACTGGTATGAAGATGGTTCCAGTTATTCATACTGCGGGTATGAAAACTGCGCGTATACAGTGGAAGCGGAGCAATTAGGCACAGAAGAGATAGAAGAGATTTACATGAACTGGATTTACTGATAAATATATTGAATGCGAAATGCGTATATGATAAAATAAAATACAGGGAAACCAGAGCCGGGCGGCTTACCCTCTGATCTTTCCGGAGGGACAGCCCCTCCGTATAAAAGAAAGGAGGGGGATGCCAGTGAATGTTACATATTCGGACTTGATCCAGTTGTTAATTTTCATTGTCGCCCTTGTTGGTCTCTGTTACGAGATTTTCAAGGGAAAGAAATAGGCCGCCACTACTCCCAATAGTGACGGCTGCCCGTTAGGGCGGTAGTTTATCGTACGGGGTAAGCCGCTTCTGGTTTCCCTTTTCTATGTATAATATAGCATATGGCAGACTGACACGCAAGTTTTTTGCGTATTGTGTCGGGGGATACAGAAAGGATATAATTTTTCTGTATTATTACAGATAGAAGAATTCTTACATCTAAGGGGAAAGAGACATGAAACTGAAAATTCTGATTGTGGAAGACGATCTGCTTCTTGCGGAGGCAGTGAGTGATTATTTTGAAGGAAAGGGATGGGAAACGGAGCAGGTTCACGACGGCGTGACCGCTGTGGAGAAGGTGGAGGCGGACAATTACCAGATGATTCTGCTGGATGTGATGCTGCCGGGGATGAACGGATTTGAAGTGTGCCGGAAGATCCGGCAGAACAGCGATATTCCCATATTTTTTATTACCGCCCGGGTACTGGAAGAGGATGAGCTGACCGGGTATGCGGCGGGAGCGGACGATTATATTACAAAGCCTTTTTCGCTTCCGGCGCTGTATGCGAAGACTATGGCCATGATGGCGCGGCTCCGGGGCGAACGGCCTATGGAGAAACTGAAGAAAGGCGGAGTGGAGATGGATCTTCGCACCGGACAGGTGATGATCTGCGGGCAGAAGTGTGAGATGCCGCCGAAGGAATATGAGCTGCTCCGGTTCTTTCTGGAAAATCCGGACCGGATCTTTACAAGGGATCAGCTTCTGACCCGGTTTTGGGGCTATGATTTCGAAGGAAATGAGCGGGTGGTGGACAACCATATCAAGAAGCTCCGGAGGTTCCTGCAGGGCAGCAGGTGTATGATACAGACGGTGAGAAAGACCGGGTACCGGATGGAGGTGGAGCAGTGAAGATCAGTCTGCATATGGGAAAAAAGATATATCTGAGTGTGTTTGCGGTTTTTATCCTGATCTATCTTCTGAGCATGCTGCTTGTGACCTGGAGAGAAAAAGAAGATATTGAACTGGAATACTTAAGAAAGACCGATGAAGCGGAGGCAAATTTCCGGGATTATAATATTCGGTTTGAGTCCCGGGGGGTTACGACAATCCTGCCGATTGAACCGGCGGAAAACGAGACTTATCTGCGGAAGGCCATGAGTAGTCTGGCAAACGTGGATTCGTCCGGACACTTTCTGCTGTCAGCGGCCGTCTATGACGAGACAGGCAGCCTCCTTCAGCAGATGTCCGGAAGCCAGATCCAGATAACTCTGTCCGACTTTGGAGAGCTGTTTGGAGAGCTGCAGTTTCCCTACAGCTTTGCAAATCTGGAAGATTATATGACGGAGGAGGAGATACGCAGGCTTGCCGGATACGAGGCGGAGAATGGGAAAGACATTAATCATCCGAAATACGAATATCAGGTTATGCTGTCAGATACCAACAGACTTTCGTACATGGATGTTATTGAGAATCACTGGAAGTCATATACCGGTACGGAAGAAGAGATCGATCAGATTCTGGATGAATATGAGGCCGGCTGGGGCTGGCCGCAGGAGGAAGATATACCGCCTTTTGGGACATCCATCGGGAAAGACGGCACGGTTACACTGACAGTAATAACCGAAAAGGAGCGGGTATGGAACTGGGATAATCCGGATATTAAGAGTGAAAATACAGTATTTGCTCCGCTGGAGGCACAGATTGTATTTCCGGGGATTTCCGCCGGATATCACACATGGGAGGGATGGCTTGAGGAGCCCTGGCTTCAGGAGTTCCCGGAACAGATTGAACTGAGAGAAGGATACACTACAGAAGGCTGGAAAAGGACCGGAGGGGGCAGCCGGTATCAGATCCGTACGCTGATCTATCCGCCTTATGTAAACGGAGACGGAAAGCAGTACACGCTGATCCTGCGGATCGAGCAGCATCCGTGGATGGCGGCGCTGGACAGTCTGAAATACATCTGGGCAGGCAGTTTCCTTTTCCTTGCAGCCTGTGCGGCGCTTACGCTCTGGATTATGGAGCGTACTTACCGGCAGAAAGAACGGCTGGAAGCACAGAGGAGAGATTTTATCAATGTGATGGCCCATGAGATCAAGACTCCCATCAGTGTGATCCGGGGCTTTTCGGAAAATATGAAGGAGAATCCGGAGACGAAAAAGAGGGAGTATTATCTGGATCAGATCATCCGCCAGACCGAGGAAATAGACGATCTTGTCAAAGAGATGATAACCACATCCAAAGCAGCGGACTGGAAGCAGGTAAAGATCGGGGATGTACTGATATCCGTGAGAAGTGTAATTGAGGATGAAATGGACCGTCTGGAAGTCCAGACCGAGGAGAAGAGACTGAACGTAACACTTCGGTGCGAGGACGACTGGATGCTTCCGGCGGACCGGAAACTGCTGGAGCAGGCGTTTTTTGCCATCCTCTCCAATGCCGTGTCCTATAACCGGGAAGAGGGACGCATCCGGATTGTTCTTAAGAAGGGAATCTGTACGATAGAGAATACAGGAGACAATATACCGCCGGAACATCTGCCTCATGTGTGCGAGATGTTTTACACCGTAAATCAGAGCAGGGGAGGCCGGGAGAAGCATCTGGGCATGGGACTTTATCTGGCGCGTCAGATCTTTGCCCTGCATGGCGCGGAACTGAAGGTGGAGAATACAGAAGAGGGGGTAAGAGTGACAGTAGAGAAAAAAAGGAGTAACAGGGACAAGGCTTAAATCATGTGCGGCGTTCCTGGATGTGGACGATAAGCTGGAAACGCATATATCGGGATACCGCACCCGGTTCCGGGTTGTGGGTATCTTAAAAGAAGGTACGTCAGTTCTCACGGATCAGATATTTTCCACCGGAGAGGAAGGCGGGCTGGTCCAGACTCTGGATAACGCTTTTCTTGTAGGCCGGTCATGGGGGCGTTTCTTCTGGAGATCCTGCTTGTGATCGCGGCGGGGATGGCCTTTAATGTGTGGAAGTTCTCGGATATGATGCAGTGGAACCTGATGTTTCTGTGGGTGATCCTGGGGATGGCGCTCCTGGCGGTGCTGATCGTATCCGCGGTTTTCGCAAGAAAGCTGATGAAGGTTGATATTGAAGAGATCATAAGGAGTGAGGAATAATGGCATATATCGAAGCGAAAAACATTCATAAGACATTCGGCAAAGGGGATGCCGCGGTGCACGCACTCCGGGGAGCGTCTCTGTCGGCGGACAAAGGAGAGATGGTAGCGGTTATGGGAAAGAGCGGTTCCGGCAAGTCCACCCTGCTCAATATCCTGGGCGGCCTGATGACCATGGATGAAGGCGAGCTGCGGGTAGGCGGAAAGAAGGTGGATTTCCGTAAAAAGAAATATCTGCTTAACTACCGGAGACGGGAAGTGGGATTTGTGGTTCAGTATTTCGCCCTCATTGATGATATGAACATATATAAAAATGTGTCCCTGCCTCTCAGATACCAGGGAATCCCGAGAGCAAAGATCAGACAGAGGACCACAAAGATGCTTCGCAATCTGGGGATTGAGGAGAAGGCAAAGGCCTATCCCGGCGAGCTCTCCGGCGGCCAGCAGCAGAGGGCAGCCATAGCGAGAGCCCTTGTAAAAAACGCGAAGATTATCCTGGCCGACGAGCCTACCGGAGCGCTGGATGAAGATACGGGAAATGATGTAATGAAGCTTTTTCAGAGACTGAAAATGAAGGACCGGGCCATCATTATCGTCACCCATGACAGCAAGGTGGCGGAGTACTGCGACCGGATCGTTTATCTGAAAGACGGGGCGAATGTGTAAAAACAGGATGCCATTTTGATGCCTGAATATGCTAATATAATAACAGTCCGTTTTCATACCGGAAAACGGGCTGTTTTTGCTGTGTAACAGATCAGAGTAAAGGGGAGAAAAAGGTGATCAGAATACTTATTGCAGAAGACGAGGCGCCCATTGCGAATCTGGTGAAGCTGAGTCTGAAAAAAGCGGGATATTTGTGCGACTGTGCGTCTGACGGGGAAGAAGCAGTGGAGAAGATCGGCACAAAAGCCTATGATCTGATTCTGCTGGACGTGATGCTTCCGAAGATTGACGGATTTGAGCTGATGGAATATATCCGGCCGCTGGGAATTCCGGTGATCTTCCTTACGGCGAAGAATGCGGTAAGCGACCGTGTAAAAGGGCTGCGGATGGGGGCGGAGGACTATATCGTAAAGCCTTTTGAGATTGTTGAGCTGCTGGCCCGGGTGGACGTAGTCCTGCGGAGATACCGGCTTTCGGAAGAAGAGATCCATATCTGCGGACTGGATATAGACACCCGTTCCATGCGTGTGACAAGGGAGGGACAGGAGATTGCCCTTACCAGAAAGGAGTATGAGCTTCTTCTGTTTTTCGCCCGCAATCCGAATACAGCCCTGTACCGGGAGACCATCTATGAGAGAGTGTGGGGCGGGGAATTTGAATACGGAAGCAAGACGGTGGACCTGCATGTCCAGAGACTGCGGAAAAAAGTAGGATGGACCCGGGAGCTGCAGGCGGTAAATAAAGTAGGGTACCGGCTGGAGGTGAAGGAATGAAATTCAGGCTGAAGATTACCTTCTGTATGCTGGCACTTCTGAGCATTCTGTTCGGAATCGGAGGCAGCGTGCTGATTGTCAGTTCTTTTCAGGATACCATGGAGCAGGAGAAGGTTACGGCGGAAAATGCTTATAAAATGCTTCAGTATACGCTGCAGATATCCGGAGTTCAGAAACTGCTCTCAGAGACAGGCGATATCCGGAATGTGATCGGACAGAGTATAAGACAGAACGGAGGATACTGGGACGATATCCTGCTGACGGCAGACGGGAAGGAGATATACAGCGGCGGAGAAGAGACAGCCCTTTTAGGAAAACAGGATTTTGCGGAGCAGGGGAAATATCCGGAAGAAGGGACGGGAATCGTTGTATCGGTCCGGAATGACAGCGGGGAAAATAATCTTTGCGCGGCAGGCACATTTACAGCGGGGGACCGGCAGTTCTCTCTGACGGCGGCCCGGGATATTTCGGATCTGTATCGCAACCGGGACCGGATGCAGGAAGTGTACCGGATTGTATTTGCCGTTCTGGTGCTGCTGTGTGCTGTTCTGGCCTACAGCATGGCGCTGTTTCTGACAGCTCCCCTGTCCCGGCTGGCCAGGGGAGCCCGGGAAATCGGAAAAGGCAATTTCGCCTTCCGCTCCCGGGTGCGCTCAGACGACGAGGTGGGCAGCCTGTCCAGGGATTTTGACCGTATGGCGGGTCAGATTGAAAAGAATGTCCGGGAGCTGAGAGAGGCGGTAGCGCGTCAGGAACGGTTTGTGGGGAATTTTACCCATGAACTGAAGACGCCTATGACTTCGGTAATCGGATACGCGGATCTGCTGCGGAGCCGTGAGTTAAGCGATAAGGAGAGACGGGAAGCGGCGGATTATATCTTCCGGGAGGGAAAGCGGCTGGAGCGTCTGTCCCTGAAACTGCTGGATATCTATGCGGCGGAGCAGACCGAGGGCTCCCTGTCACCGCACAGCCCCGGAAGAATTGTGGAGGATATAGCGGATCATCTCAGGCCGGGGCTGCAGGAACGGGGGATTGTACTGACTGCACGGTGTGAGAAAGGAACCTGCGTGCTGGATCCGGATCTGTTCCGCTCTCTGGTGCTGAATCTTGTAGACAATGCCGGGAAGGCACTGGGATCCCGGGGACATATCCGGGTGACCGTAAGGATGACCGATGCGGGATGCCGGCTCTGCGTGGAAGACGACGGGCCGGGAATTCCCGGAGACGCCAGGGAACATCTGACAGAAGCCTTTTACCGGGTGGATAAGAGCCGGTCCAGAAAACAGGGCGGCGCAGGTCTGGGACTGACCCTGTGTGAGAAAATCGTGAACCTTCACGGCGGGGAGCTCTCTTTTGAAAGTGAGGAAGGGAGAGGTACAAAAGTGACGGCTGAGCTGAAAGGAGGACGCTGTGAAAAAAAGAATTAAAATCATAAGTTTGTCTGCTCTGTTTCTCTGCGTGATCCTGTCGGCGGGAATTCTGATGCCGGAAGCCGCGGTGCGGATCGCGGACAGGCAGATTGAAAACAAACAGGAAGAATTTGAGACGGGCACGGTGTCTTCCTTCAGTCTGACGGACCGTCTCAGGCTTGCGGATGCCTATGACCAGGAGATGTATGTTGATGTGGCAGACGGAACCATACTTGAGCGCGGCGATGCGGAACAGATTGCGGACAAAATAACAGAGGAGCTGGCCCTTTACGGAATTGTGGATCCTATATCCTGCGAAGAACGCTTCGCAGCTCCTTTTATGGCTGTTTCGTCGGAAAATCTGGATGTTGCGCTGCTCTGGAGATGTACACTGTCAGACGAATACGGGGTCAGAATGACCGTTATTATTGACGATGAGAGCGGAAAAATGCTTGAGTTTCTGTATTATGGAAGCAGCGATGCGACGCCGGTGAATGAGTCAGGCACTGGGGATATAGGAGCAGAGGCAGAAAAGATGCGTCAGTTCTGCGAGGATTACTACGGATTAAAGGCAATCGGAGGAGAATACGAAGAAGATACGGATTACGTCAGTGTCCCTTCTGCACAGGTATCATTTATTGATGAAAAAGGAAGCAGAATTACCCTTCATTTTTCACTGGATCCATGGATGAAAGCCTGCTGGTGGAGTTAATGAAAATGATGCTGTTCTGATGCCGGAAGATTGCCGGAAGTAAGACATGCCGGGATACAATGCTGTTCAGAAAACAACAGCGGGGTGAACAGCATGTCTTACAGAAGAACGGCAGAAGGCCGTACAAGAATACCAAAACGATATGGAACAAACAGGATGAAACGAAAAAAAATTGCGCTTATAAAAGCAGGAATGGCAGCAGCCGCGGCAATAGCGGGCGCAGTGCTTCTGCTTTTCGGCAGTGTGGAGCTTTACCGGGCAGGCGGAAGTCTGATCAGGATGCTGTCCCGGAACAGTGAAAAATATGAAACAGCTGTCGTTCCTGCCGATCAGACAGAGGAAGAAGAACGGCAGGACAGCTCACAGGCGGAAGAAGAGCAGCGGCAGGTCTCATATCAGACGGATGACTGGAATCTGGTGCTTGTAAATCCGTGGAATGAGATACCGGACGGGTATGAAGTGAATCTGACTCAGCTGAGAAACAATCAGGCTATTGATACGAGATGCTATCCACAGCTTCAGCAGATGATGGACGACTGCAGGGCGGAGGGGCTCAATCCTCTGATCTGCGCGTCTTACCGCACGATGGAGAAACAGCAGGAGCTTTTTGAAGATAAAAAGCAGCGTGTTATCGCGGAAGGATGTCCGGAAGATAAAGCGGATGAAGAAGCGGCAAAAACAGTGGCCATGCCCGGAACAAGCGAGCATCAGCTCGGACTGGCAGTGGATATTGTGGACATGGGATATCAGCATCTTGACACGGCTCAGGAGAATACGCCGGTACAGAGGTGGCTCATGGAGAACAGCTGGAAATATGGATTTGTTCTCCGCTATCCTACAGAGAAAAGTGAGATCACAGGGATTATTTATGAGCCCTGGCATTACCGGTATGTAGGACAGACAGCGGCAAAGGAAATGTACCGGAAAAATCTGTGCCTGGAGGAATATCTGGCACAGTATTCCGTTTTTCAATGAATTTTCAATCTTTCCTGGTAAAATAAAAGGCAGGAGGTGCCGATATGAGACGTTTGTGGAGCTGAAAAAGAAATATAAGAAAGTGGTGTATAAACGCAGAATCTCACTGCCGGAGGAGGAAGCGATGGAGTGGGTGAGCGGAGAGCGGCACTGCCGGCAAGACACGCAGATATCCGGGGAAGTGGACTATTTCCTGCGTTACTACAGAGGCCTGCGCCCGGTGGGATTTCTCTCTTATGAGAGAGAGGCTTACTATGCGGAAGAGCAGGAGGATTTTCGGGTTACATTTGACGATACGATCCTGTTCCGTCAGGAGGATCTCTCCCTGGAATCGGAAGTCTATGGGACGCCCCTGCTTCCGGAGGGCAGCGTGCTGATGGAGATCAAGTGTTCCGGCGAGATCCCCATATGGATGGTCCGGGCGCTTTCTGAAGAACAGATATACAGAACATCTTTTTCAAAATACGGAACCGCCTACCGGACCATTATATATCCGAATCTTGCAAAGGAGGAAGCCGCTCATGCCTGAATCACTTTTCCGGGGGCTGTTTGATTCCGATCTTACTGCGATTATCAGCGTATATGATTTTATTCTCTGTCTGTTTGTATCCCTTATACTGGGCCTGGCGATGACTTTTACATATATGTACCGTACCCGTTATACAAAAAGTTTTGTTGTGACACTTGCCCTTCTTCCGGCTGTGGTCTGCGTGGTGATTATGCTGGTCAACGGCAACGTGGGAACCGGTGTGGCAGTTGCGGGAGCGTTCAATCTGGTCCGTTTCCGGTCTGTTCCGGGGACCGCGAAAGAGATCTGCACGCTTTTTCTGGCAATGGGAGCCGGGCTGATTGCCGGTATGGGCTATCTTGGGTTTGCCGTGCTCTTTACCGTGCTTATGTGCGCCGTGTTTCTGCTCTATAACCGGCTGGATCTGGGCGCGGCGAAAAACGCGGCCTCTTATAAAACGCTTACTGTTACAATCCCGGAAGACCTGGATTACTCGGAGATATTTGACGATATTTTCCAGACCTATACTTCGGCCTGTGAGATGGTCTGTGTGAAGACGACAAATATGGGAAGCATGTTCCGGCTGACCTACCATGTGACTCTGAAGAATGTCGCAAAAGAAAAGGAAATGCTGGATAAGATCCGGTGCCGGAACGGAAACCTTGAGATTTCGGTTTCCAGACAGGAAACCATGGCGGCAGAGCTTTGACGGAAGGAGAGTTTATTATGAAAAGACAGTTGGCGGCAGCACTTGCTGTTCTGCTGATTACGGGAACAGCAGCCGGATGCGGCATATCCGGGTCGGACAGTTCCGGCAAAGAGAATTCCGGTGATTCAGGGACTTCCGCGGACAGTTCCGGGCAGACGGATTTTTCGCAGACCGACGCGGACATGTTTACAGACCGCGATTATGAGACGGACTATGATGAGAGCAGCAGTGTTCATATTGAGCTGAACGGCAGCACGGCGGAGGCGGATTCTGACAGCGTTCAGATATCCGGCTCAACGATTACGATTACAGAGGAAGCAACTTATATTATCAGCGGCACGCTGGATGACGGGATGATTATTGTAGACGCGCCGGATACCGTAAAGCTTCAACTGGTACTTAACGGAGCCGATATCAACAGTGAGACCAGCGCGCCTCTGTATATTCCGGAAGCGGATAAGGTGTTTGTCACACTGGCAGATGGAACGGAAAATACACTTTCCAACGGCGGGACATATACGGCAATCGATGACAGCAATATTGATTCTGCAATCTTTTCCAGACAGGATCTGACCCTGAACGGCAGCGGGAATGCAGCCAGTGAATCCTCGGATTCCTGGGGGCAGTGGGGCGGCGGCGCGCCCAGACAGCCCGGAGGCCGTGGAGGAGCCGGCGGAGACGGCATGAGAGGTACGGATCCCGGCAGTGCCGGAGAAGGAGAAACCGGAGGGGCTCCGGAACAGAGCACTCCGGACCAGGGCGCTTCAGGAAGCGGAGAATCTGCCGAGGCCCTTGCGTTTACGGAGTCTCTGACAGCTTCAGATTCAGATGCGTCTGCAGATACGGAGGATGACAGCAGTACCAGTATGAAAGGAATAAAATCAGACGGAGATATGATGATTTCCGGCGGAAGTTTTACCATTGATTCCGCGGACGATTCTGTTCATACGAATTCATCTGTCACTGTAAGCGGGGGCACTTTTGAAATCGCGTCAGGGGATGATGCTTTTCATGGGGAAGATACCCTTACCGTTTCCGGAGGGACAATAAATATAACAGAATCCTATGAAGGCCTGGAGGCGCTTTCCGTAAGTATACAGGACGGCGATATAACAATTGTATCCACAGACGACGGCCTGAACGCCGCGGGAGGCACTGATTCCAGCGGCACAACAGGCGGCAGGGACGGAATGTTCGGCGGCGGAGGCGGCATGGGCGGAGAACCCGGAGGAGGTATGTCTTCCAGTTCCGGCGGCAGTATTGAAATCTCCGGGGGAACCCTGGATATCAATGCTTCCGGAGACGGGATTGACGCCAACGGATCCCTTGCCATTTCCGGAGGATATACAGTTGTTGCGGGACCGACCCAGGGAGACACTGCCACTCTGGATTATGATACGACAGCAGAGATTACCGGAGGCACCTTTATCGGAACCGGAGCCTCCGGCATGGCCCAGACATTCAGTGATTCTGAGCAAGGGGTAATTGCTGTCAGCGTGGGCGGGCAGTCTGCGGGAAACGGGATCACGCTGACGGATCAGAGTGGAAATGAGATCATTTCCTATACGCCGGAACTGTCTTTTGCCGTTGTGATCTTAAGCAGTCCGGATATAACGTCAGGGGAGACCTATACGATTACAGTAGGAGAAGCTTCCGGTGAATTTGAAGCGTCCTGACGGATATATGTCCGTTTCCGTAAAAATTGCAGGGCACTGTTATAAAATATGCCGGAGCTCAGCTACGGAAGCCATATGTTCCAGGATCTGGTAGAAGCGGGAATTTTCTACTGCGCGCTGTGGGGAGATGACAGAACGGTAAAATATGACAGAACATTTTTCGAAAAACTGCCGGATCTTTTTGAAAAGATCTGCCCGGACCGGAAAGAACTGGCCGGCGTGTTCCGGGTGACGGAACCGGAAGATCTGTGGTACTGGAATAACGAACAGACCGGGGAAACCTTATGCGGCCGGCAGCTGCAGGCGGAGAAAGCGCCGGCTTCAAAAGCATGATATAGAATAGAAATTTTCGTTTTTCATAAGATTTTGTTCATATTTCCGCCGGCAATCTGTGTTATTATTGAAAGAGCGATAAAAGAAAGGACAGGCCAGATGACGGAAGATGAACAGAAGAAGAGGGTACAGCAGATATAACGGCCGGGGAAAAAGCAGGTCCGGAGGCAGCAGCCGGCGGGCTCGGCAGCAGGCACTGTATATCCGGTCAGGAATTGCGGTTTTACTGATTCTGACAGCCGTGCTCGGGGTATACAGCTGTGTATCCGGTACGGGAAGGGCATCCGCTCTCGTTGATGTGGACGCTTCCCAGCCGGAGATTGATGTACAGCTGCTGGATGTGAATCCTTATTCCAGGCCGGGAACGGAGACGGAAGAGATTACCGGGATTGTGATTCACTATACGGCAAATCCGGGAAGTACGGCGCAGAATAACAGAGACTATTTTAACGGCCTGAAAGACTCTCATGAGACCGAGGCAAGCAGCAATTTTATCGTAGGGCTGGACGGAGAAATTATACAGTGCGTTCCCACATGGGAGATGGCATATGCGTCAAATTCCAGAAATATTGATACCGTTTCCATTGAGTGCTGCCATCCGGATGAGACAGGAAAGTTTACAGATGAGACATACCGGGCTCTTGTTCAGCTGACGGCATGGCTCTGTGTAAAATTTGATCTGACGGAAGATCAGGTGATCCGTCATTATGATGTAACAGGCAAGAACTGTCCGAAATATTTTGTAGAGAATGAAGACGCGTGGGCTCAGTTTAAAGAAGATGTAGCGGGAGCAATCGCGAAAGGAAGCTGAAAAAATCCCCGGGGATGCTGAAAAACGGCATCCCCGGGGATTACTGTCTTACTGCGCCAGTGCGTTCATGACCAGGACATCCCCTTCCTGGATCCGGGTGTCTCCTCTGGGAACTACGGTATTCCCGTCTTTGCGCCGAATCAGTACGATCAGCGAATCGCCGAGGTCACGGATATCCCGGACCCGTCTGCCGATGCGGATATCCCCCGGTTCTATGGTCAGTTCATCCAGGAGCGTGTCGGCGTCTCCGTGATAGATCTCGCCGCTGAGAACAAGTACGTCTCCCTGCTGAAGCAGAACTTCTCCCCGGGGCATGATCGTTTCATCACCCCGTTCAATCAGCACCACAAGCACGTCTCCCATATTCAGCTCTTTCAGCCTTTTCCCGATATATCTGTGGCCGGGGGTTAACCGGATCTGGATGAGCTGCATTTCCTGATCATCCTGGTAATCACTGAATGTTTTCATAACATTCTGGCTGTCATCCACCATATCCAGTTTTTCTGCGGCAAAGGGCAGCAGGAGGCCCTGAAAGGCTGCAGAGATAATGGCGACACAGAACACGATATTGTATACATTATATCCGGCATAGCCGGGGCTTACCACAGCAATAATGGCAAACACGGCTGAGGCGGCGCCTCTCAGGCCGGCGAACGCGGTCAGGGCCTGCTGGTGCCAGGAAGACCGGAAGGGCGTCATTACAAGAAAGACAGCCGCAGGTCTTGCAATAAAGGTCAGTCCCAGGAATACAAGCACTGCTGTTCCCAGAATCGGAAGGAGCATGGACGGAAAGACCAGAAGGCCCAGCAGAAAGAAGATGAGCATCTGAGCCAGATGATCAAAAATACGGAAGCCGCGTCCGTAGAACTTAAGACGGCCCCTACAAGAAGTCCTTCCTGCAGGCTCATTCCCGCCACATAGTAACAGAACAGGCCGGTCAGTCCTGCAGTAATAAGAATGCCAACGGTAGAGAGAAGAACTGCCTTTGGAAGAATCGGCTTTGCTTCCCTGTAGGAGGTGCCGAACCCGCCGTAGAACATAATAAAGATCAGGGCAGTGCAGCATATGGTTTCAGCCATCTGGAAGCTGTCAAAGGGAATTTTCACAATGCCTTCACTTCCGGACAGCATACCCAGTCCGATAAAGATGAGAACGGCCGGAATGCCGAACCGTTTCAGAAACCTGTTGGCCAGAATACAAAGCACGATAACTGCGGAACACATTAAAAGGGCAAAAGCCATACACATTACCTCCTCTGAAATAATAAAACGGGTTTTTCATGAGATAAAATCTATAGAAGATAAAAATCTGCAGAAAGAAAAATGATAGTAGAATTCCGGATAATAAAAAAGAATGAGCCTCTGATGATATGGGCCCATTCCCTCAATTCCATTTACAATAAAAAGTATACACTATTTTACGGCGGCATTCAAGGGAAAAATTTCTGATAAAACCTGTCGGTTTATACCCGGGAACTTATTGTTTCTTCAATCGGACGGGAAACAAGGGTATAATTAAAGCCAGAAAGAAAGGAGAGATCTACAATGCAGAAATTTGTATATGAGTACGCGACAAAAGTTTATTTCGGAGAAGGCGCGGCAAAAGAACATCTGGCAGAGAACGGCATTCTGAAAGTCGGCAGAGTAACAGACTTCCAGGCACATCAGATGGAACATCAGCTGGGAGCCTACACGGACTGCAATCATGGACAGGGGCTGGCTGTAATCCATCCGGCATATTATCGTCATATTGTGAAAGATGCGGAAGAAAAATTCCGGAGATTCGGAAAGGAAGTCTTTGGCGTGGACACAGCAGAGGCCGGTGTGGAGGCGCTGGCTGACTTTATCAAAGAATGCGGCCTTCCCGCAAAGATGGGCGAACTGAAATCCAGAACAGAAATCACACCGGAAATTCTGAGAAGCGTGGCAGATACCGGCAACGTGATCAAGTGTAATCCAAGAGAGCTGAGCCGCGATGAAATCTATGACATTCTGATGGAGTGTATGTAAAACAGTATATAAAACTATTTTCCCGGCAGCCGGCGGATGAACGAAGAGAAATCCGCCGGCTGTCCTGATATTATGAGATTTTCTGTGAAGAAAGAGATTTATGTAGATAGAAAAGAGGTTGATCCGGACAGAGTGTACGGGGAAGGATATTCCGGCGGCGGAGAGACCATGTCCCGGGTGATGGGAAAGCGGCCGGATCTTTTTACCACGTATCTTCAGTGCAGTTCCCGGTGGGACGGATCATATGAGCCGGTAGTGCAGAGCCGGACTCCGGTGTATTTTGTCATAGGGGAAGACGACGAATACTACGGCTCCGGTCCTACCCGGGAGGCTTATGAAACGCTTTACAGTATGTACAGAGAAGAGGGAATGTCCGATGAGGAAATTCAGGAAGTTCTGGTGCTGGATATAAAAGATGCAGACTATTTTGAGAGTCAGGGAGTGACGGCCCAGCACGGAGGCGGCAATCTGTTTGCCGCGGATCGAGAGATTATGGGATGGCTTTTTGGTAAATAAATGATTATCATATCCGGTGATATACTTTTTGCCCGGCAAATGAAAAAAGGGGTTAAATGAGCAGTATTGACAGCCGGGGACAGCTGAACTATAGTTTTATTTGTAATAAGATCGGGCAAGAGAGAATCAGTCAAAGGAACGCTACGGTGTTTCTGTGGAGGGTTCGGCACGTCTGATGGTGCTGGCTTATGAGCGGAAGTATCAGGCTATCCCACGCCCCGTCCGGGCAGTTATGAGGAAGATATTTTCCTCGCCCAGGCTTGTCACGAAGATGTATCGAAAGAAAGACCGGGAGAATACGGAGAACGCTGCAAAATATCCCGGCAG
>DXIU01000066.1 GCA_019112765.1 Candidatus Mediterraneibacter norwichensis
GTCAAGGTTGGCAGCTTTTGCGCGCTTAGCCAGATCGAATTTACCGGCTGTAGCACCGTTTTCCGCCTCTACACGCATCTCCAGGTTTTTCTTTGTGCTGTCTGTAACAACCTCACCGAGCAGCTCGGCAAATTTAGCAGCGTGCTCAGCTTCTTCGTAAGCAGCTTTCTCCCAGTACAGTCCGATTTCCGGGTATCCTTCTCTGTGGGCAACTCTTGCCATTGCAAGATACATACCAACTTCAGAGCACTCGCCTTCAAAGTTTGCTCTCAGATCAGCAAGGATGTCCTCGCTTACGCCCTGAGCAACACCTACAACGTGCTCAGCAGCCCATGTCATCTCGCCTGACTGCTCCTGGAATTTCTCAGCCGGTGCATGACATACCGGACATTCTGCCGGAGCTGCTTCTCCTTCGTAAACATAACCACATACTGTACAAACCCATTTTTTCATAGTTTTCAGTCTCCTTTTCTCTTGAATAATGTTTTATTGTTATGACTTTTTAATGCAGTCACTGCATTCACCATAAAATAATGTACTGCTGGACTCAATTTTTCCATCAAAGCCTTCTGCCGCAAGATGGTTCATTTCTTCAATGCTTTTCATATCGAGATCCAGATCCAGTAACCGTCCACACTTCGTACAGAGGAAGTGATTGTGCGGTTCGAGACGTCCATCAAATCTGTCTCCTCCATTCGGTGTTGAGATTTTGACCGCTTCTCCCAGATCGGTCAGAAGATTCAGATTTCTGTATACCGTACCCAGGCTTATATTGGGAAATTGTTTCTTTACATGAAGGTATACAGTATCAGCGGTCGGATGCCCTTTTGTTTCCGCAAGGAAATGCTTGATGGATTCTCTCTGTCTGCTGTATTTCAAAGCTGTCAAGGGGAATCCTCCTTTCTCGCAAATAATAACGATTCTCAGAAACAATAACGATAACGATTACTGTAATTAGAATATAATATAAAAAGCAGCCGTTGTCAACCATTATTTTAAATTTTGTTTTAAAATACTCTGTCTGAGAGCAGAAAGACCGGACAGGAAAAACGGAGCGGCAGTCTGCAGCTGTATTTACATATAGAAGGAATATTTTCACCAATATGTTGCAAAATAATTAAAAACAGAAGCATAAAATAGATTTATATGATAGAAATTTGCTTCTATTGTCATTACATGTCAATCAAAAACAGTGGAAACAGCTTGACAGATAAAAGTTCAGTTGATATAATTTTCGTGTAACAAATTTAACAAATGTGTAACATTTATAACTTCCTACAAAAGATAAAGACAGAAATGCAAGGAGGTTTTTAAATGGAAAAAACGCACATCAGAAAAAGAATCATCATTTCCGCTATGACGGGAATGATTATGATTCCGGGGAGAGCAATCACGGTTTCGGCTGCAGAGGAGGCAGAAGAACAACAGCCGTTTGTACAGGTTGCTGGAATCGAATCGGTGCTGGAAAAATGTTATGAGACAGATGTAAAAGACAATATTAATCTCTATCTGGTGCCATCAGGAGAGGGAGAGTATTTGAATATGGCGTTTTCTGATACAGGTGATTTTACCTATATCAGAAGCGCGCCGGATGAAGAAAGCGACTGGGTCGGGAAGCTGTACAGCGACTCGGCGGCAGAAGTGCTTGAGTATCTGGTTGGCTGGACGAAAATCAGATCAGGCTCTGCAGAGGGATATGTCCCGGCAGATGCGCTGCTTACCGGGGCAGAAGCCCGCTCCAGCGCGGAAGATTACGCAACGGACAAAGCAACGGTTACGGCTTCTGTGCTTAATGTCAGATCGGGTCAGGGAACAGAGAACGAAATACTGACTCAGGTGGAAGAGGGCGAAGAATATGTGATTACCGGTGAACCGGTGGATGGCTGGTATCCGGTTAAAGTCGGAGAGACTGACGGCTGGGTATGCGGCGAGTATATTACAGCAGAAACTTCCTACTCTTATGGGGAGACAAAAGAAGAAGAGGAAGAACGGATCGCGGAGGAAAAAGCCCGGGAAGAAGCGGAACAGGCAGCGGCGGAAGGACAGGCAGTTATTGATTATGCGTGTCAGTTTATCGGGAACCCCTATGTATGGGGTGGGACAAGTCTTACAGAAGGCGCGGACTGTTCCGGTTTCGTTCAGTCAGTATATGCGCATTTTGGTGTCAGCCTTCCCCGGACCACCTATGATATGGAACATGCCGGATATGCCGTGAGCTATGAAGATGCCATGCCCGGTGATCTGATTCTGTATGACGGACATGTGGGTCTTTATATGGGGGACGGCAACATTGTAAACGCGATGAATGAAGAAAAAGGCATTGGTATCTGCAATGCCACATATATGGAAATAATAGCTGTAAGGCGTGTACTTTAAAACAGCTGAAAAAAATAAGGGACTCCTGTACTTCAGAAAAAGCACAGGAGTCCCTGCTTTGATAAATAAGCAAAATGCACAAATTTGTTCTAAATTGTAAAAATGCGTCGAAAGTGAAAAAAGTGAAGTTTTCAACTTATCCACACTCAAAATCGAAAAAAACGTGGAAAAACTATACCTTTCAACTGAGTTATCCACATTATCCACATCAAAACATGTGTTTTTGGTGAATTACTCACACTGGAAAAAAGAACGGACGTTTTGGTCAGTTGTGATGAAATTAAGATTTTGTCGAAAAAACCAGACAAAATTCTTGACTTTTGAGTATTCAAAAGAAAGAAAAATCAGCAGAATATTTATCAGAAAATTCAGACACCCCATCTTATTTACCAGAGCGAATTATGTGTCCGGAGGACATCCGGCCTGTGAATAAAAAAGAAAAGATGGTTGATAATTTAACAGACAGGGATTATAATAAAAGCCATTGAATGATATTTTACAATATTATAAGGAGGAAAACAGAAATGGCACAGATTTCTAAAGATACAAAGATTGGCGAACTGCTGAATATTTTCCCGGACAGCGCTCCGATACTGATGGAGATCGGCATGCACTGCCTGGGCTGCCCGGCATCTCAGATGGAGACTCTTGAAGAGGCGGCTATGGTACACGGAATTGACAGTGATCTTCTGGTTGAAAAGATCAACGCGGCAATGAACGCGGCGGCACAGTAAGCAGATAAAAACAAAAGCATGAAAAAGCAGCAGGCCTTTTACAAAGTCTGCTGCTTTTTTACTGAATAAAATTTCTCTTCTGATCTAGAGCCCGGCCAGTCTCTGCACAGCGTTTGCGGAGACAACCGTTTCACAATGTTCTTCCAGAAAAGCAAGAACCGCCGGGGATGCTTTTTCGGGAGAACCATATTCGGAAAGCATATTGCATACCCGGTTGAACTCGCCTGCAGAGTGGTCTGACGGCGCGAGAGCCAGGATGAACATTCCATTTTCATGATCCTTGTACAGTGTATTGGCGCCGTGGTATCCGGGAGCAAGGAGACGGGAAGCCTGGATTACCCCGTCCAGTGTTCCGAAAGAGAACAGGCGGATGGAAAAGGAAGTGTTTTCCGCCGGAGCGGTTTCTTCCGGAGCCGATACGCCGGCAGCGGCTTCCTTTACCTTGTTTAACAGATTGAGAAGCTCATCTGCTCCCTGAAGCTTTTCCAGAGCTTCTGTGTTTACTGTATCTGTATCACCGATGGGTGTAAATTTTGAAAACCGCGTATCCAGCTCTTCCGGATCCTCTACCTTTGTAATGATAAGAACAATCGAATCTGAGGATGAAGGAATTGCTTCGATCATCAGAGGAATATTTTCTGCCTCAAAACCAAAGTCAAAGGAAGCCTGCTGCATCATATCACGAAATAATGATTTTGCTTTCTCGGTACCATAAGCCAGCTCGCTCAATTTTAAATGGCGGGCTGCCAGATCAGCATGTGTCAACGTACAACGAATCTGATTTTCATTCAGCTTTTCAATTTTCATATGATCACATCCTTATCTTTGTAAGATAATATGCATGCCGTACAGCAATTGTTCGGCAGGATATATCTCTTCTACCATAGTATAAACAAAAAATAAAAATATGTAAAGAAGAATATAGTGCCAGAAAATACAGGTTTTTTAAGTAAGATAAGTTATCAACAAATCCCCTGTACTTACGAACAAAAAACACATTGCAAATCCTGTAGGGGCATACATATAATGGCACTTACAGAAGATAGTATTACTTGATAAACAGATGTTATACGAAGGGAGGAAAGATTCGGCGAACTACATTAACAGAGGGTCCTGAAGAGCGAAAGGGCAGAAAGGAATCAGAGCCTCTGCAGATGATGCTGTCTTTTGATCCGTTGAGAATCCAGGAGTATGTCACAGGTACTTCCATATGGGAAAGCGATTAGCGGAAATGTATTGTTTATCAGGGAGTCTGCAGGGAAAGGAGTATACGGAAATGAAAACGGAAGAAGCAGTTTACAGGGAATTATATGCTGAACTGGAAAATTATGAACGCAGAGGTGTTGACATTATGATTGATGGATATCAGGCCAGCCCGCTGCAGATTGTAACAGCGTATATGACCAGAGAAGAAGGTGCATACATGCGCGATTATGTGATGGATGTAAAAGGGAATATAGAAACTCTTGCTTTTACAGATATACAGACGGATTTCAGTGAATTTCAGCAGACAGAGAATACCCCTTGACTGTCGGACAAAATATATGTCTGTATTAATATTGAAATGATGTTTAAAAATCCGAAGCAGGTAAATTATTAATGACGTATAATAAAAATATTGTTATAATGATTCCTGATAGGAGGTGCGGCATGGACGAAAGAGAAAGAAAGGGAACCGGCATCCGGCATACGTCAGACCGTGTGCGGAGAAGGCCCCCGGACAGAGATGCCCGGAGAACGGGAGAGCATAATCCAAAACGGCCGGGACCGAGGAGAAAGAGCAGCCGCGCAAGAAGGAAAAGGCGGAATACGATTATCCGCTGGCTCATTTTTCTGGTGCTGATTGCTGCGGCAGCGGGTGGATTTCTGATCTGGCAGAGATACGGTTCATCAAACGAGAAAGCCGATTTGACAAGTTATTATGGGCTGGAAGAAGAAAATGACCTGGCTGTTGTGATCAACGGCGAAGTTGTGCGTAGAGAAGAAAATACCGGGGAAAGTGAGCAGGATACAGCTCCTGCCCCGGGGAAAATGTACGACGGGCAGTATTATATTGAGTATTCTGTTGTGCGGGATCAGATTAATAAACGTTTTTACTGGGATTCCAACGAAAATGTCCTGCTGTATACTCTGCCGTCAGGCAGTGTTACAGTGGAGGTCGGCAGCACAGAATATACGGACATCACAGATACAAAAAGCGAGGACTATATTATTCTCAAAACAGAGGGAAAGACTGCATATATAGCGCTTCCGTTTATTCAGGAGTATACCGATATGGAGTACTCTGTCTACGAAAGCCCGTCCCGTGCGGTAATTACTTCCGAATGGGAATCCGTTCAGTCGGCTGAATTAAAACGTGATACAGAAGTGCGGTATCAGGGTGGAGTGAAGAGCCCGATACTTACGGAAGTGAAAAAGTCAGATAAAGTCACTGTGCTGGAAGATGAGAACGACTGGATGAAAGTGGCTACCAGCGATGGATTTGTAGGCTATGTTAAGACCAATACTCTGGGGGATATACAGGAAGAAGAAATTTTACGGGATTTTGACGAGCCTGTCTATACAAACATTTCAAAGGATTATACCATTAATATGGCATGGCATAACGTGAGCAATTCAGATGCCAACGGATATATTCTGGAGACAATTGCGCAGACAAAAGGGCTTAATACAATTGCTCCTACATGGTTCAGCCTTGCGGATACAGAAGGGAACATCACGTCACTGGCTGATTCTGATTATGTGAATTATGCGCATCAGTCCGGACTGGAGGTCTGGGCGGTTCTTCGGGATTTCCATGGAGGTATCAGTTCTTATGATGAAACCTATGAAGTACTGAGCCATACATCCAGACGGACCCAGGTGATAAACCAGGTGATTGCTGACGCTATTCAGTACGATATAGATGGAATTAATCTGGACTTTGAGCTTATTTCAGCGGAATGCGGAGAACATTACATTCAGTTTGTAAGGGAGCTGTCTGTAAGGTGCCGCCAGAACGGCCTGGTGTTCTCGGTGGACAATTATGTGCCGCAGCCTTACAATGCCCATTATGATATTGAAGAACAGGGCCAGGTGGCAGACTATGTGGTGATAATGGGCTACGATGAACATACAGACGGCTCATACGAGGCCGGTTCCGTTGCGTCTATCGGTTATCTGGAAAATGGAATTTCGGATGCCCTTGAGTCTGTTTCTGCGGACAAACTTATTGCAGGAGTGCCTTTCTTTACAAGACTGTGGTTTGAAACCCCGAAAACAGAGGAGGAGCTGGCAGCGGAAGCCGGCACGGAAGCGGCGTCTTATCCGGATAAAGTTGCAAGCCAGGCCTACGGTATGAGTGAAGCGGCTGAGGCCGTGTCAAATGCCGGCGTACAGGCAGAGTGGGATGAAAGCACAAAACAGAATTACGCCCAGTGGGAAGCCGATGGCGGAACATACAGGATCTGGCTGGAAGATCTGCAGTCACTGGAAGAAAAGCTGAAAGTGATCCGGGAGAATAACCTGGCAGGTGTAGCGGAGTGGAGTCTTGGCATGGAAGAATCCGGCGTGTGGGATCTGATCCTCCAATATGTAAATTAATCCGATTACTTTCATTCAACAGAAAAGAAAGAGACATCCTCTTTCCACATATACATGGTATATGGGAAGGAGGGTGTTTTTTTGAAAACAAAAATAAAATTTATGGCAGCAGCGGCTCTGCTGATCAGTCTTGTTTTATTATGTCAGAGCGCAGGAAAAGTATTGCGGGAAGAGATACAGGAAGGCCGGGCGGTTTCGTCAGAAACAGTTTCTGCAGTGGTTCTTCTGGATCCCGGCCACGGAGGGATGGATGCGGGAAAGACAGGGGTCAATGGAGCGGAAGAAAAAGAAATAAACTTAAAAATTGCGTTATATATTAAAGAATTGCTTGAGAAAGAAAAAATAGATGTTGTAATGACACGGACAGAAGATCAGAGACTGGCGGAAACGCAGGTAGAAGACTTAAAAGAAAGAGTCCGGATAATGAACAAGGCAAACCCGGTTCTGGCTGTAAGTATACATCAGAACAGCTATCATGAAGGAGGAGTACATGGGGCACAGGTATTTTACTATGGAGATTCGGCAGAAGGAAAAGAGGCAGGAGAGATTATGCAGAGACTGCTGAATGAAAACATTCCGGACAACAGGAAAGAGGCAAAGGCAAACCGTTCTTATTACATACTGAAAAAGACAGAAGTTCCTGTTATTATAGTAGAATGTGGATTTTTAAGTAATTACGAGGAAGCGCAAAAACTGGCAGATGAAAAATATCAGCAGACAATGGCGGATGTGATAAAGGAGGGGATCCTCTCTTACATACAGCAGACCGGGTAATGGGCAGCGGAAAAGAGCGAGCCTGGAAAACTCAGGGAATAAAAGAGTTTTTTTTTACAGGGAATAATGATATAATGAAAGTTATGGAAACGATAGTAAAAAAAATAGATAAAAACAATATAGATGCAGATATTATACAGGAGGCCGGAGATATTCTCAGACGGGGCGGGCTGGTTGCTTTTCCTACGGAAACAGTATATGGTCTGGGCGCAAATGCTCTGGAGGAAAAGGCGGCTAAAAAAACATATGCGGCAAAAGGGCGCCCATCAGATAATCCGCTGATTGTTCATATTGCGGATTATGAAGATCTGCGCCGGATTGCTGTAAATATTCCGCCGGGAACAGATGCTCTGGCTGCTCATTTCTGGCCGGGGCCACTTACGATGATATTCTGGAAGAGTGATGTGGTGCCTTATGGGACTACCGGCGGTCTGGAGACGGTGGCAGTCCGAATGCCTTCAGATCCGGCCGCGCTGGCATTGATCCGGGCAGCCGGAGGATTTGTGTCTGCGCCCAGCGCCAACACATCCGGGAGGCCGAGTCCCACAACAGCAGAACATGTCATTCATGATCTGAATGGGAAGATTGATATGGTGATTGACGGCGGGGCTGTGGATATTGGTGTAGAGTCTACGATACTTGATATGACGGTATCGCCGCCCATGATTCTGCGCCCGGGAGCTGTCACGGCGGAGATGTTCGCAGAGGTGATCGGTCCGGTTGATGTGGACAGGACGATATTGGATGCAGAGAGCGGCATACGCCCGAAGGCTCCGGGAATGAAATACAGGCACTACGCTCCGAAAGCCCGGCTGATGATTGTAGAAGGGGACATAAGAGAAGAAATCCTGGCAATCCGGCAGCTTGCATATGCGGCGCATCGCAGAAAAAAGAAGATTGGCATTATCGCGACCAGCGAGACGCTTCCTTTCTATAATTATGGGATTATAAAAAATGCCGGGACCCGGGAAAATGAAAAAACAATAGCAAGGAATCTGTACAAAGTACTCAGAGAGTTTGATCAGGAAGACGCAGAGGTGATTTACAGTGAATCCTTTGCCGTGCAGGGAATCGGGAAGGCGGTGATGAATCGGCTGGAAAAAGCAGCCGGGCATCAGAAGATTACCGCGGCGGATATTGTAAAACTTCAGAAATATCGCAGAATCATATTCGTAAGCGGCACTGATTCTGCACGGGGGCCTATTGCTGCAGAACTTTTGCGCAATCAGGACCTTGAACAGGAATATGTGGTTGATTCCAGAGGAATGGTGGTTCTGTTCCCGGAACCGGTGAACCAGAAGGCGGAGGCAGTAATGCGGAGCGTCGGAATGACTATGGAGCCCCATATTTCTCAGCAGTTTGAAGGAGAAAATATACTGGATGACACACTGGTGCTGACAATGGAGGAATCCCAGAAGGATAAACTGAGATCAGAGTATGAAAATATACGGAATATTTACACTCTGAACGAATTTACGGAAGATACAACAGAGATACCGAATCCGTACGGCAAGCCGCTGACCGCGTATGGAGAATGTCTCGAAGTGATGGAAAAACTGATTGCGGAACTTGCTGAAAAACTGAACTCGTCTGCGGAAGGAGAAAAAGAATGGGGAAAATACATGTAATGGATCATCCGCTTATTGCGCATAAGATCAGCTATATCAGAAGAGCAGATGTCGGGACAAAGGAGTTCAGGGAAGTTATAAATGAAATTGCTCAGCTTATGTGCTATGAGGCTACCCGTGATCTGAAATTAAAAGATGTAAAGATCAGAACGCCCATTGCGGAGACGGTTGGAAAAGAACTGGCAGGAAGAAAGCCTGCGATTATTCCGATTCTTCGCGCGGGCGTAGGCATGGTGGACGGCATGCTGTCTCTTATGCCGGCTGCGAAGGTGGGGCACATTGGCCTTTACCGGGATCCGGAGACACTGGAACCGGTGGAATATTACTGCAAACTCCCGTCAGACTGTGAAGAGAGGGACGTGTTTGTGGTGGATCCGATGCTTGCTACCGGAGGCTCCAGTACAGCAGCGATCCGTATGCTCAAGGAAAAAGGCGTAAACAATATTCGTTTCCTTTGCATTATTGCGGCACCGGAAGGGGTGGAGCGAATGCAGAAAGAGCATCCGGATGTAGAGCTCTATATCGGCGCGCTGGATGAAAAACTGAATGATCATGGTTATATTGTGCCGGGGCTTGGCGATGCCGGTGATCGGATTTTTGGAACAAAATAATTCAAAAGGAGAGAAGATCATGTCTGACAAAAGAAAAGATTATTTAACATGGGATGAATATTTCATGGGCGTGGCAATGCTTTCAGGCATGCGGTCTAAGGATCCGAATACTCAGGTGGGATGCTGTATTGTCAGTCAGGATAATAAAATCCTGTCCATGGGGTATAATGGTTTCCCCATAGGCTGTTCAGATGATGAATATCCCTGGGCGAGGGAAGGCGATGATCCTCTGGAAACCAAATATGTCTATTCTACACACAGTGAATTGAATGCCATACTTAATTATAATGGAGGAAGTCTTGCAGGAGCGAAACTTTATGTTTCCCTTTTTCCGTGTAACGAGTGCGCCAAAGCGATTATACAGTCCGGAATCAAGGAAGTAATATATGACAGTGACAAATATGCGGATACTTCCAGTGTGATTGCGTCCAAGAGAATGATGGATTCGGCCGGGGTGAGATACCATCAGTACCATCGTACGGGCAGAAAGATTGAGGTGGAGCTGTAATGGCGGCCTTAAAATATGACGGAAGAGGAGAGCGAGCATTATGAAGCGTATATTATTGATGGTATTAAGAAATATATTTCTGGTGCCGTTCGCCTGGTTCCGTCTCTGCTACAGGGCCGGCCATGTAGATAAATATCCGGAGGAGGATATGTATGCTTTCCTCAGGTGGATTGATCTGCACGCAAACCGCGGCGGAAATGTGCGCATAGATGTACATGGTGAAGAAAACATTCCTGAAAAGGACGGGTTTATGTTCTTTCCAAATCATCAGGGGCTTTATGATGTGCTGGCAATAATTGAAGCATGTCCCAGGCCGTTTTCTGTTGTTGCCAAAAAAGAAGTGGCAAATGTTCCTTTCCTTAAGCAGGTTTTTGCCTGCGTGAAAGCGTATATGATCGACAGAGATGATGTCCGACAGGCTATGCAGGTGATTATTAATGTGTCGAATGAAGTGAAAAAAGGAAGAAATTATCTGATTTTTGCAGAAGGGACACGTTCAAAGAATGGAAATAAGATCGGTACATTTAAGGGTGGAAGCTTTAAAGCAGCCACAAAAGCAAAATGTCCGATTGTTCCCGTCGCGCTGATTGATTCCTTCAAGCCGTTCGATACAAATACAATCCGTCCGGTAACAGTTCAGGTGCATTTTATGGAACCTATTTTATATGAAGATTATAAAAATATGAAAACTACAGAAGTGGCTGCCCTGGTTCAGGAGCGGATTCAGAAGCGGATTGATGAAAATATCTGAAGGGACGGGAAGGGTGTTTGCGAAGTGTTTGTGAAATGGATCCGGCATTGTTTTGTGCGCCGGATTCTTTTTCAGCAGTATGTACAGATGAAAATTAAAAAAATGAAAAAAACACGTTGACATTAAAAGGAATGTTTTGTATAATAAACTTCGCACTATTCGTGCAGAATAAAATACAGTTCCGCAGTAATTTTGGCGGTGGTGTTCAGAATCAGGAGAAATACTCAAGAGGCTGAAGAGGCGCCCCTGCTAAGGGTGTAGGTCGGGAAACCGGCGCGAGGGTTCAAATCCCTCTTTCTCCGTTTGATATTATCCAGAGACTACTGGAGAAATTTCCCAGTAGTTTTTGTATGTTTAAAGTAAAGTTGTGGATAATATCATGTAAAGCTACCATATATAGTGGCGAATTGAAAACCGGCAAAAAAAGTTGAAAAACTTGTAAAAAATGGTTGACATATAGTCGCGAAAATGGTAATATATCAAAGCTGACTCGTGAGAGACAGCGAAAACTAAAGAAAAAGAAAAAAGTTCTTGACAAAGCGGATCGGATTTGATAAAATATCAAAGCTGTCGCTTGAGAGAGAACGACAGGAACCTTGATAACTGAACAATAGACAACAACCCTTGAAAATTTCTTTGAAGAGAAAATTTCTAAGAACGTCATTGAACAATGAGGTTCGACTCCGTCGAACGGCTTTCACACTAGAT
>DXIU01000067.1 GCA_019112765.1 Candidatus Mediterraneibacter norwichensis
TATACCTATAACCACCTATTTTCGTACCAGATACAGAAAAATGCTCATGATCGAGGCTCATTCATCTGAGATAGAAACTTAGAAATCCCTTGATTTTAAGGGAAAAAACACTTGACTAAATAGGGAGGAAGCTGAACGGAAAAGCATATAAAAAAAACGCTAAGGTCTTGACGGAGAAAGAAATATAATATTGACAACTTACTTTGGTAATGTTATTTTTTTGTTAAAACCATGTAAAATAAATGACAGGAGGAAAGCAAATAATATTGAGTGCAGATGCGGCATACTGCCGTTGGCAGAAATTTTTGTTTTTCCCTGTCTTTTTTTGCGCACAGATAGGTTTCGGTTCACAGAGTGTATCTGCAAAGGCAGCGGTCTTGTGTGAACTGTAAATGGATTCAGGCAAAGGGAGAGAAAGAGAGGCAGCTTTATGGATGTTTCATTTTCGGGATTTTTTCAGGAGGTATTATCAAATCCTGTTCTGACAATCACGGTATTGCTTACCCTGGGGGTTATCTTTGTAAACGGATGGACGGATGCTCCGAACGCGATCGCCACATGTATCGCGACGCGGTGTATGAAGGTCCGCTCCGCGATCTGGATGAGCGCGGTATTTAATTTCCTGGGTGTGCTGGTTATGACCCACATTAACAGTTCCGTTGCGTCAACGATCAGTAATATGGTGGACTTCGGCGGAGAAACGGATATGGCGCTTGTAGCTCTGTGTGCGGCGTTGTTTTCCATTGTAGTGTACAGTGTGGCGGCGTCTGTATTCGGGATTCCGACCAGTGAGAGCCACAGCCTGATTGCCGGTCTGTCAGGAGCGGCGATTGCCGTGCAGGGAGGCATCGGCGGCATTAATTTTGACGAATGGGTCAAGGTACTTTACGGACTGGTATTAAGTCTGGCCCTGGGATTTTTCACCGGATGGATTATATGCAGGATTCTTTCTGTTGTCTGCGCGGCAATGGATAAGCGCAGGACAGATGGATTTTTCAAAGGAGCTCAGATTTTCGGAGCCGCGTTTATGAGTTTTATGCACGGCGCGCAGGACGGCCAGAAATTTATCGGCGTTCTGTTCCTGGGAATCGCGTTCTGCAACGGCCAGAGCAGTGTAAATGGTATGTCCATACCGGTATGGCTGATGCTGCTCTGCAGTGTGGTTATGGGCGTGGGAACAAGTGTGGGCGGAGAAAAGATTATCAAATCTGTAGGCATGGATATGGTGAAGCTGGAAAAGTTTCAGGGATTTTCAGCGGATCTGGCCGGCGCGTTCTGTCTGCTGCTTTCCAGCACATTTGGCATTCCGGTATCCACTACGCATACAAAGACAAGCGCGATCATGGGCGTGGGAGCGGTGAAGCGGCTTTCGGCAATTAACTTCGGCATTGTGAAGGATATGATGCTGACCTGGATATTTACGTTCCCGGGCTGCGGTCTGATCAGTTTTGCTATTGCAAAACTGTTTCTGGCAGTATTTTAACAGAATCAGGGAAGTGAGAACGGGCAGGAGTACTATAAAAATAAAACAGTAAGCGGACCGGCAAAGTGGTCTTTTGCAGGACAGTACAGGAGGAATGAAAAATGGGAAAAAAACAGGATGCGTATTATTTTAATACTTTTACAGCATGCGCGGAAGACGCCTGCAGAGCGGCTCATCTGCTGAAAAATGTGCTTGAGGACTTTAAGCCGGAAGAACTTGAGACACAGCTTGACAAGCTTCATGAGATTGAACACAGTGCGGATGAGAAGAAACATGACATCATGGATCATCTGGCAAAGGAGTTTATTCCGCCGATTGAGCGGGAAGATATTGTCTCTCTGAGCCAGAACATTGACAACGTGACGGATAAAGTAGAGGATATTCTGCTGCGTGTCTATATGAACAATGTCAGTACAATCGGCAGGGACGCGCTGGCTATGATGGATGTTGTAGTTGAGTGCTGTGAGGCAGTGCGGGAGCTCCTGCAGGAATTCGCGGACTTCAGACGTTCCAGGAATCTGAAGAAAGTAATAATCCGTATTAACGATCTTGAGGAAGCCGAGGACAGGCTTTTTATGACAAGTATGAGAAAGCTGTATACAGGCTCAAAGGACCCGATTCATATTATTGCGTGGAGGGAGATCTATATTTATCTTGAAAGGTGCGCGGACGCCTGCGAGCATGTGGCGGATGTGGTAGAGAGTATTGTAATGAAGAACTCATAGAATAAAGACAGTCCGGCTGTACGAGCAGCAGAGACAAAAGATGTGCAGTTATGCGCTGAGACCCGGAACTCGGCGCCAGACTGCACATTTTGCGTTTCAGGGGGATTGATAAGCGTCGGAAACAGAAGGCAGCGGTTCAGCCGGCCTTCCGGCTGAATGGTTACAATAAATATCTGCGGCCCGGAATGTTTCAGTTGAAAAATGGCGGAAAATAGAACAGAATAGATAACAGATACAGATGTCTGGTGAAAAGGAGGAACGGCAATGCAGAAAAAGTCTTCTCAGATTATTGTTATAGGCGCCGCGATTGTAGATATTCTGGTTCGTCCGGCAGAGCAGGAAGTGTTTCAGACGGGTTCATATGCCGCGGAGGATATCCGCATGTCCGCCGGAGCGGATGCCCTCAACGAGGCTGCTGTTCTGGCCGGACTGGGAAAACGGGTGCGTCTTGAGACGGTAACCGGCTGTGACAGTGCAGGAGAATTTGTCCGGAACTACTGCAGAAACATGGGAATCGAGCTTCCGGAAGACTGTGTAAGAGAAGGTGTGCCGACAGGAATTAATGTGGTCCTGATTGACAGGGCGGGGGAGCGGCATTTCCTTACCAACCCGAAAGGGACGCTCCGCAGCCTGACACTTGGGGATATTCATATGCCTTTTGGAGAGGAAGCTCAGATTGTGTGCTTTGCCAGCATTTTTGTTTTCCCGGAGATCGGGGTGAAGGAGCTGGAACAGATCTTCCGGCAGGCAAAAAGTCAGGGGAAAATCGTATGCGCGGATATGACCAAACGGAAAAAGAATGAAACGGTGGAAGAAATGGCTCCCGCGCTGAGATATGTGGATTATCTGTTCCCCAACGAGGAAGAGGCAATGCTGCTGACCGGCAGGGATACGGCGGAGGAAGCGGCAGAATCTCTATGGGAAACGGGAGTGAAACACGTAGTGATTAAATGCGGCAGAAAGGGCTGTTATATAAGAAGCAAAGCGCTGTCCGCCTGGTTCCCGGCTGTAAGCGGCGTGGAGTGCGTGGATACAACCGGAGCGGGAGACAGCTTTGCGGCCGGATTTTTGTATGGACTGTCTGAGGGGAAAAGCCTGAAGGAATGCGCGGAGTTTGCCAATGCATGCGGCGCAGAGGCGGTCCGGAGCGTGGGAGCTGCGGAGTGGATTGGGAGTTGTAAAAATCTTTTATTCTTTCCAAAGTGTTTCAGATATTAAGAAAAATCCGCCACTGTAAAATTCGAACATTAACAGTGGCGGTATATCAGAAGTATGCATTTGAAAACGGATTCTGTAAAAGCTGTTTTTTTGCGCGGAGCTGTTTTATCAGCAGCCGTTCTATATTCTGTACTATTTAGTTTTCCTGTATTTCTCCAGGATCTGCTGGAGGATTTTTTCTGTTTCATCCGCAGAATAAAATAAATTGTCGTCCAGATTCTCACAGAAGTCAAAAAAGGTAAACAGAAGTCCGGGTTCGGCGATGTCAAGATAAATCAGATTGTTTGTTGAATAGGAAGGAAACATTAAGTACCCTTTTTTCTGACTGACAAATAAAAAAAGTTCGTTTTCTATATTTCCGATATTATCTTTCAGCATTTTATATTTTTTTGAACCATACGTGTGTATAAGCTGCCGCAGCAGATAAATTCTGTCAGCCTTATCAAAAGGCAGATATGCATTATCAGGGTATTCGCCGATTCGTCCTGTTTTCATAAACTTGAGAATGCCCTTTAATGAAAAAATATAGGTGATATTATCCTGCTCATTACAGGATGTAAGTTCCTGTACATATTTTCTGAAGTTTTCAATAAAAAATTCGCGGTTCGGGACACCAGGGGCGATATATTTTTCCATAAAACGCTGTGTAAGAAACGGTGTAAAGCAAGGCGTCATCTGAAAGGAATATGCAGGTCCCGAAACCGGCCTAAGAGAGGCAGTATACTCGAGCTGGGAAAAAATATTGTCTATCCGGCTCAAAAGAGGCGTCAGCTGTTTCGTATATCTGTCAAAAATATCCTGAAGCATCCGGACAGAATCCGGCTCTGATGTCAGATATCCTTTTTGAAGATCTGAAGACAAAAGGCAGGAATACTTTTTTGTGATTACTGCAAAGGGAAATATTGCGATATTTTCTGCTCTGGAAGCAATGGTGTCGTAATAAAAGTAGCAGTTATACAGCGGATTATTTCCATACAAAGGAAGAATCTGATTCAGACAGTTCAGATTATAATTCCTGCGGGAATGGGTTGCTTTAGAGTCATTATTCAGACAAATAATATGGTCAATTCTGGTATCATCAGATATGTGTCCGCTTTCTGCTGTAAGGAAGGACATCAGATAATAAAAATCCGGCTGTACCAGAAGCCGCAGATGACCTTTTTTCCCGTTGAGCTCTGCGGAAATTATATGGGATAATGCATGGTTTACTTCATGCCTTGTATTCAACAGTACAGTATCAGCAGTGTTCAATCCGCTGTCAAAAGGCTCGTCAGGGCCGGAAAAATGGTTGGATAAAGGAACCTGTGTCAGACTGAATTCGGAAAAGAACTTCAGCACATCTTTCCGGCGATAATAATTATCGTGCCCCAGTAAAGCGATCTGGTATGCTTCCTGAAGCTCTGCCTCTTCAGCAGGGAGAAGATGAAGAAATTTGCATATTTTAGTAACTATATCGGCGGAGGCAGGCTTTCGCTTCCCGTTGATTATTTTGTACATATTGGAACGGTCAAGACCACAGTACTGTGCAAGAGCGTAAGTCTTTACGTCCTTGCTGTGGACATAATGGGTTAGGAGTTCTGAAAATTCGGACATACAAAAATCCTCCTCAAAAATAAAAGTACGAATTGAAGTATAAATAAAATTATATGAATATTCTATAAATTCTATAAAAATTCTCCGACTACAAACGCTGACACATATTGAGAGATAGGGGCTTTAGTTCTTAAAAAATATTATGTCAGTTTATGTCAGAGGGCAGAGACAGTGAAACTTAAAACAAAATTATATGAATATTTGTTATTTCCTATATCGAAAAAAGAATTTCTAATTGTTCTTGAACAGATTGTTATGGCAGTTCAAAAGCTCCAGGCAAATAGTATGTCCATTAGTAATTTGGTTATGGAAGTCTATAAAGTATATATAAACAGAAATACTAAAGAAATGCAATTCCTTTATACGGGAAATGAATGAGAGGAATAAAATCATAAATAATTAATCCCCTGTGCCTTGGCGGAATAAGATCTTCCGGCGGTATGCAGGGGATTTTTCTGTCTCAAATTTCCGCATTGCCACCCCGCTTCAAAAACGGTATAATTATTGTGATATTTTACAGCAGACAAGGTTGCGGCATACTATGAAGAAATCAGAGAAAAAGAACAAAAAAAGAAGCAGATCTGTTTATATATACACACTTTTTTCAGGCGCGGGGCTTTTTCTTGTATCTGCGGCGCTGATGCTGCCTGCGGCCGGGACAGATTCTTTCGCGCAGTGGTACTCAGTGAACATTTATCCCATGCTTGTAACTGTTATCGGGCAGTTTATGGGACTGTTTCCATTTTCTGTGGCAGAAATATGCATTTATCTTCTGCTGGCTGCATTTGCTGTTTCTCTGATATATACGGTTGTAAAAACTGTGCGCCGCAGGAACGGAAAAGAGACGCTGTTCCGCTGGTTTGCTTCAGTGGTGCTGGCCTCAGGAATTCTGATATTTCTTTATACCGCGGGATGCGGCATCAATTATTACCGCCGGCCTTTTTCTCAGACAGAAGGGATTGTTACATTCCGGTATTCGGCAGATGATCTGGAAGAAATCTGCCGGTGGCTGACAGAGGAAGTGAACGCCTTAAGCGGCAGTGTGTCCAGGGACAAAAACGGCGTAATGGAACTGGATGAGCCGGAAGGGGAAGGCGCTGTGGAAGCCATGGAAAAACTCGGGAAGGAGTTCTCCTCCCTGGAGGGATTTTATCCCCGGCCCAAGAAGCTGGCTGTATCGGAAGTCCTCTCTTATCAGGGACTGACCGGAATTTATCTTCCGCTTACAATTGAAGCGAATTATAACGGGGATATGACAGCTTACAATATTCCGTTTACTGTCTGTCACGAACTTTCACATCTCAGAGGGTTTATGGAAGAGCGGGAGGCGAATTTCATTGCGTTTCTGGCCTGTATCGGCTCTGACCGGACGGATTTTCAGTACAGTGGATATCTTTCCGGCTGGGTATACTGTATGAATGCGCTTTACCGGATTGATCCGGAACGCTGGGCAGAGGCGCGGAGCAGTCTGACAGAAACGGCAGAGCCGGATCTGGGTGCAAACAACGCGTTCTGGGACAGCTATGAGGGACCGGTCAGGGAGACTGCAGAGCAGATTAACGATACATACCTCAAAGTGAACGGACAGGCTGACGGGGTGGAAAGTTATGACAGAATGGTGGATCTGATTGTGGCGTACTTCGGAGAAAAGGAAAGCCCGTAAGAAAGACGGCAGCGAAAGCGGACGGACAGGAGTCTCTGTCTTCTGACGTCATATTTAAATGAATGGAGGGAAGAGGGATGAGGAAAAGCGGGAAGAGACTTGCGGCAGCAGGGCTGGCAGCGGTTATGGCAGCAGCTCTGATGTCCGGATGCGGAAAAAAGGCAACCCCGGAAAATCTGTTTTCAGATATGGGGAAAAATACTGAAAACATACAGTCTGCCAGCTGCAGTCTGAATTTTACAATGGAGATGTCTGACGGGACAGCGTCTCTTGCGTTTGTCACGGATATGGATCTGGAAATTACAGCGGATCCTCAGGCTTTTCACGGAAAAGGACAGGTGGAGCTGAATGCTTACGGTATGGAGGAGGCGCATGATCTGGAGATATATCAGGTCAGAGAAGGAAATGAGTATGTTTCATATACCCTTGCCGATGATGTGTGGAGCAGGAGCACCCAGACAGATGGCACGGACGAATTTAATATGGATATAGCAGGTATGGGAACCCGGGCAGAGATGTATGAGACGGCCGGAGGACTGGTGGAGGTAAACGGAAAGGACTGCTTTGAAATGGCCGGCGATATCGGCGGAGACGCGGTTTCCGGCATGCTGGGGGAAGATATACTTAATACGCTGAAAGGACTGGGCCTGGATGAAGAGACGCTTTCAGAGGTGGAGATTCCCTGCATAATCGATGTATACCGGGATGGTATCCTTCCGGCAAGAATATTTATTGATATGTCGGAAATCATAGATACAATGGCCGGAGCCGCGGGGCAGGATATAACGGTTTCCACGTGCGGTATTGAGTTGATTTATGAAGAATATAACTGTGTGGATGAGATACGGGTTCCGGAAGAGGCGGTTAAGGCTGCGCGGGACGGCGGATATGGCGGCTACGGCTGGGACGGTTATGACTATGATTATAATTACGATCATGATTACGATTATAATTACGATTATGATTACGATCATGATTACGGCCATGATTATTACCATGAGTATTTCCCGTTATAAATGAAAATACAGAAACAGAGAGAACAGTTTGATAAAGCAGGAGGAAAACAGATGAAACTTATGATTGCGTCAGATATTCACGGCTCCGCGCCGTGCTGCAGAAAAATGCTGGAAGCATATGCCCGGGAAAAAGCGGACAGGCTTCTGCTGCTGGGGGATATTCTATACCACGGGCCCCGCAACGACCTGCCGGAAGGCTATGCGCCGAAGGAAGTAATTGCCATGCTTAATCCTGTGAAGAAAAATCTGCTCTGTGTCCGGGGAAACTGTGATACGGAAGTGGATCAGATGGTACTGGATTTTCCGGTTCTTGCCGATTACTGTCTGCTTGATCTGACAGACGGCAGCGGAAATGCCGGCGCGGTGATGTTCGCCACCCATGGCCACAGATACAATCCCCATCATCTGCCGCCGCTTTCGGACGGAGATATCCTTCTGAACGGGCACACACATATTCCGGCCTGTGAGGAGATTCTGGATATGGATGGAAACCGGTATCAGTATCTGAATCCGGGATCTGTATCTATCCCGAAAGAAGGATCCCGGCGCAGTTATATGATTTATGAGAAGGGAACATTTACCTGGAAAAATCTTGAAGGGGAGGCGTATCAGACATGGAAGACCGGATCGCGCTGCTGATTGACGCGGACAATGTATCGGCGAAATACATTAAGCCGATTCTGGATGAGCTGTCCAAATACGGCAATGTAACATATAAAAGAATATACGGAGACTGGACAAGATCCAACAGCGCCAGCTGGAAAGAGGAACTGCTGCAGAATTCCATTACTCCGATTCAGCAGTTCAGCTACACTCACGGGAAAAACGCTACAGACTCCGCAATGATTATCGATGCCATGGATATGCTGTATACAAGCGAACTGGAAGGGTTCTGTCTGGTGTCCAGCGACAGCGATTTTACGAAACTTGCCAGCAGACTCAGGGAAAGCGGAAAGCTGGTGATCGGGATGGGAGAAGACAAAACACCGTCTCCGTTCCGGAAAGCCTGTGATATTTTTACAGTACTGGAACTTCTTCTTGAAGACAGCACAATGGAAAAAGACGAGAGAAGCAGTGGTCAGCAGCATGAGAAGGAACAGAAGAAAGGAACCGCGCCGTCCAAACAGCAGATCGAGGAAGTTGTGGTCAAGATTATTACGGAAAATCAGAATGACGATAAAGAGACCGGGCTGGGAGAAGTGGGAAGCCGGCTGGTTAAGCTGTATCCGGATTTTGACGTGCGGCGCTACGGCTACAGTCTGCTGTCTAAATTTCTGGAAACACTGCCGAAGCTGAAGCTGATCCAGGAAGGGACAAAGGTCTGGGTTACTCTTTATGAGGACAAGAGCAAAAAGGAACGGCTGGAAGAATACATTATGCAGCAGATCAGGAGTAATGGCCGATACGGCATTTCTCTGGGTGCTCTGGGGAACCGGATCCGGCTGAAATTCGGCGATTTTAAAGTGCGGGATTACGGGTATTCGCAGTTCAAGCAGTATATTGAAAGTTTTCCCAATGTGGTGCTGGAGGATGACGGCGAGCGGACAAGAGCGGTATATATGGCAGATAAATAAGAGGAAAATGTAATATGCATAACTGATAAGAGGACGGACAGCCGTCCTTTTTCTTTTGCCGGTAATGACCGGAATTGAACAATCTGTCAAAAAATTAACAGAAACCTGTAAAATTTTTGCAAATTCATGTGTCTTGTCACATGTAAATTACAGTGATATACTGACCGGGATGGAGGAAGATGAAAAGCAGAAAGAGGGATATGGATATGACAGTCAGAGAAGAAATTGAACAGCTGAAAAAGGAAAAAAACGCGGTAATACTGGCTCATTACTATGCCAGGCCGGAGGTGCAGGAGGCTGCCGATTATACGGGAGACTCCTTTTATCTCAGCAAAACAGCGGTGGGGCTGAAAGAGCAGATCATTGTTTTCTGCGGAGTATCATTTATGGGGGAGAGCGCGAAGGTGCTGAATCCGGAAAAGACCGTGCTGATGCCGGACGCTTCCGCGGACTGTCCCATGGCTCACATGGCAGATGCCGGGACTATCCGACGGATGCGAGATACATATGAAGATCTGGCTGTTGTATGTTATATCAATTCCACAGCTGAACTGAAGCGCCATTCAGATGTATGTGTAACGTCTGCGAATGCGGTAAAGATTGTAAAGGCTCTTCCGGAAAAAAATATCTTTTTTATTCCTGACCGGAACCTGGCGCGCTATGTGGCTTCCCAGGTCCCGGAAAAGAATTTTATTTTTAATGAAGGATTCTGCCCGGTCCATGAAAAAATGAGTACAGAGGAAATCCGGAAGGCAAAGGAGGAGCATCCGGAGGCGCTGGTGCTGACTCATCCGGAGTGTCCTGAAGCGGTATGCAGGATTTCTGACTATATCGGGAGCACATCCGGAATTATCCGCTATGCGCAGGAAAGCAGCGCGCGGGAGTTTATTGTCTGTACAGAGAGCGGAGTCCGGTATGAGCTGGAGAAAAAATGTCCGGACAAAAAATTCTGGTTCCCGGAGACAGAGCCCCTGTGCATGGATATGAAAACCATCACTCTGGAGAAGATCCTCCATGTGCTGAAAACCGGAGAAAATGAAGTCCTGCTTGATGAAAGTCTGCGGCAGGAGTCCGTCAAACCGCTGGAGCGGATGCTCAGGCTGGCACAATAGGAAAAACAGGAAGAACTGCGGGCACAGAAGAACCGGAAAAGGAGAGAAAATATTATGGATATGTATGCGGATGTAGTGATTGCGGGAACCGGCGCGGGCGGGCTTTTCAGTGCGCTGAGCCTGCCGCGGGACAGAAAGATTATTATGATTACAAAGTCAGATCTTGAGAGCAGTGATTCCTTTCTGGCCCAGGGCGGCATCTGCGTTCTGAGAAATGAGGAAGATTACGACAGCTATTTTGAAGATACCATGCGGGCCGGCCACTATGAAAACAGGAAAGAGTCTGTAGACATTATGATACGGAGTTCCCAGGATATTATCCGGCGCCTGATCGGATACGGCGTGGAGTTTCAGAAAGCGCCGGAGGAAGAAGAGAACGGAGATAAGGCAGAACTTCTGAAAGAGTACGCGTTTACCAGGGAAGGGGCACACTCAAAGCCAAGAATTCTTTTCCATGAAGATGTTACCGGAAAAGAGATTACCGGCAAACTTCTGGCCCAGGTAAAAAAGCTTGAAAATGTTTCCATATATGAGTATACTGCAATGACAGACATCCTTGTAAAAGACGGAAAGTGCGCGGGTATTCTTGCATCTGGTCCGGACGGGGAAGAGATCCGGATTCATGCGGACTACACAATCTTTGCCACAGGAGGCATCGGCGGACGGTACCGGCACTCTACCAATTTCCCGCATCTTACGGGCGATGCCATTGACATATCGAAGAAGCACGGCATACGTCTGGAGCATCTGGACTACGTGCAGATCCATCCGACCACACTGTATTCCGAAAAGCCGGGGCGGAGATTCCTGATCTCAGAGTCTGTCAGAGGAGAAGGCGCTGTGCTTCTGGATAAGAACATGAACCGGTTTGTTAATGAACTTCTTCCCAGGGATGTGGTTACGAAAGCGATTAAAGAACAGATGGAGAAGGACGGCACGGATCATGTCTGGCTTTCCATGAAAAATATAGAGAAAGAGACGATTATGAAGCATTTTCCGAACATTTACAGCCACTGCCTGAAAGAGGGCTATGATGTGACACGGGAATGTATTCCGGTAGTTCCGGCCCAGCATTACTTTATGGGCGGGATCTGGGTGGACTCGGACAGCAGGACATCTATGGACAGGCTGTTTGCTGTGGGAGAGACAAGCTGCAACGGCGTCCACGGAGCCAACCGCCTGGCCAGCAATTCTCTTCTGGAGAGTCTTGTATTTGCAGAAAGAGCGGCACGGAAGATTGAAAGCAGCTATGCCGGCGGAGGGCAGGATAAAGAGACGTATGCCGGCAGCGAGAGAACAGCGTAGCCGGAGAATGAGCGGCGCAGTGTGAAGAATCAGGATCAGAAGCGCGGCCGCTGTATGTTTTCTGAGGGACAGAATTATAGAGAGGAAGAGGAATTATGAATAAGATTACAATGGAGCTTCAGGCAGATCATCTGATCCGGGAGGCGTTAAGAGAAGATATATCCAGTGAGGATGTAAGCACCAATGCTGTAATGAAAGAGTATGTAAAAGGGCAGGTGGACCTGATCTGCAAGCAGGACGGAATTATAGCCGGGCTTGATGTGTTCCGCCGGGTGTTTGAGCTGCTGGACGATAAGACAGAGGCGGAGTTTTTCTGCGAAGACGGAGACGCGGTGGAGCAGGGACAGCTTATGGGCAGAGTTACGGGGGATATCCGGGTGCTTCTGTCCGGGGAGAGGGTTGCCCTGAACTACCTCCAGAGAATGAGCGGTATCGCGACCTATACCCGCTCTGTGGCCGATCTGCTTAAGGGCAGCAGGACGAAGCTGCTGGATACAAGAAAGACAACGCCGAATATGAGAATATTTGAGAAATATGCCGTCCGGGTCGGAGGGGGATACAATCACCGGTACAATCTGTCCGATGGCGTGCTTCTGAAAGACAATCATATCGGGGCGGCAGGAAGCGTTTCAAAAGCCGTTGAACTGGCAAAAGAATACGCTCCTTTTGTGCGCAAGATCGAGATTGAGGTGGAGAATCTGGATATGGTAAAAGAGGCCGTGGAGGCCGGCGCGGATATTATCATGCTGGATAATATGACGCCGGATGAGATGAAAGAGGCTGTCCGGATCATAGACGGAAGAGCCGAGACCGAGTGCTCGGGCAATGTAACAAAGGAAAATATCGCCCGTCTGACGGAGATCGGCGTGGACTATATTTCCAGCGGAGCGCTGACACATTCCGCTCCCATACTTGACATTTCCATGAAAAACCTTCATGCTATAGGATAAGTAAAGCAGGAGAAAGGATGAGGCCGGATGACCGGAGCGGAGAGAAGAGACGCAATCCTGAACAGAATAAAGAACAGTGAAAAACCTGTGGCGGGCAGAAGTCTTGCAGAGGCATATGATGTCAGCCGGCAGGTGATTGTGCAGGATATTGCCCTGATCCGCGCAGCGGGGTATGACATTATATCCACCAACAGAGGATATATACTGAGCGAAGCGTCTTCTGTCAGCAGAATATTCAAGGTAAGGCATACTGATGAACAGCTGGAGGAAGAGCTTTACTCTATCGTGGATCTGGGCGGAACGGTGAGAAATGTAATGGTAAATCACAAAGTTTACGGGCAGATGGAGGCGCCGCTGAATATCACATCCCGAAGGAAAGCGGCAGAGTTTATCGCGGATATCCGCAGCGGAAAATCCAGTCCGCTGAAGAATATTACGTCGGATTATCATTATCATACGGTGGACGCGGACAGCGAAGAGACATTGGATATGATCGAAGAGATGCTGGCGGAAAAAGGATTTCTGGTAAATAAAGTATAAAGGAAGAACAGAGTTTACAGGGGGCCGCTTCGGCAGAAAATCTGTTGTCGGAAATATTCTGACGCGGATCTGAGAGCCGGAGCGGTTCCCTTATGTCTTGCTTTGGCCGGGATTTTGCTTTACAATGGAGACTGAAATAAAATGAAGGCGCTCAAAGACGCGCATGTATTTGCAGGGAAGGAGCGGGCGGAGACAGATTCTGAGCGGGGCCGGACAGTGACCCGGCAGAGGAATTATGGATCCGCTTTACGGGAAATGGAAGAATTGATGAACGTGCTGGAGGGCACGCTGAATATAGATTTTATCCGCGGAACCATAAGCGGTCCGCGGAGCAGAGACGGTATCGTAAAAGTAAAGATACGGCCGCTGGAGAAAAAGGGAGAGCTTTATTTTCAGCTTGAGGCATTTACAAAGACACAGGCATTCCATGAAAATGCCGGTCCTCAGGAGGCAAAAGAGCGGATTGCGGAGTATATGAAATCCTTTCGTCAGATGCAGATTGAGACAGTATCGGAAAACATATCTGTTCTGACCAGCAAAAAAGGAAAGATTACAATACAGAGAAAGAAAAGGCAGACGCCGGGAAAAGCGGCTGATCTGTCCCATAACAGAAAGAAAAAATACATACTGGAAGAAGGGGTATATGTCCCGTTTCTGAAGGATCTGGGAGTGATGACAGAAGAGGGAAAGATTGTCGCGTCCAGGAGGGACAAGTTCCGGCAGATCAACAGATTCCTTGAGTTTATCCGGGATATTCTTCCGGAGCTCGACCGGGAGAGAGAACTTACGATTCTGGATTTCGGCTGCGGGAAATCTTACCTTACCTTTGCAATGTATTATTATCTGCATGAATTGAAAAACTATGACATACAGATAATCGGACTGGATCTGAAAAAAGATGTGATTGAACACTGCAGCAGTCTCGGCCGGAAATACGGCTATGAAAAACTGAAGTTTCTTCAGGGTGATATTGCCGATTATGACGGGGTGGATTCGGTTGACATGGTGGTTACGCTTCATGCCTGTGATACGGCGACGGATTATGCACTGGCCAAGGCTGTGGGCTGGAACGCGAAGGTAATTCTGTCTGTGCCCTGCTGTCAGCATGAGCTGAATGCGCAGATGACTCCGGGGACAGGAGGCGGTTCTCTGGAACCGGTTATGGATTACGGCCTTCTGAAAGAGCGGTTCGCGGCTCTTTTGACAGACGGACTGCGCGCGAAATACCTGGAGAGATGCGGGTATGAGACGCAGATTCTTGAATTTATCGATATGGAACATACTCCGAAAAATATACTGATACGTGCCGTTAATAAGGGGGAAAACAGCACAAAGGCAGCAGAAGAAATCAAGCAATGTGAAGAGTTTCTGCATGTAAAGCCTGCACTGGGCGTTTTACTTGCAGGCCAAGGGGAGATGGTACGCAATGATGAAAAAACTGATTAAAGCAGGGGTTCTGCTTATTATTTTTGTGGCTGCGCTGATTGTGAGCAGTCTTGTGATTAACAGGGGAAGCGGGGATCAGATTGTAGATATGGGAGCGCCCACTCTTCCCAGGGTGTGGTTTACGCTGAACGGGGAAAAGGTGAATGTGCTTTCCGGATATGTCAGGGATATGGATATTCCGGCGATGCGGGATACGATTACTCCGCTGGAAGCGGACGGCACGGTTGATATGACTGTAGAAACAGACGGCAATGAAATAAGCGGGGTGCAGTACACGGTATACTCCATGGACGGCGAAGAGGTGTATACGGAGGGAGAAGCTCCGGAGCTTTCAGACACGGGAACTGTTACGCTGTCTCTTTCAGACGGCCTGAGCGATTCCGTCCGGGAAGCGGTACTGAAAATCGTACTGACGGTGGACGACCGGAAGATAAGCTATTACACCAGGATTGAGCGGTCTGACAATATTAATGCCGCGGACTGCCTGGCCTATGCCGTGGACTTTCACACAAATGCGCTGGATGGAACAAACGCAGAGGAAATGGAGCTGCGTCTTGAGCCAAATGAGGAAAGCGATAATTCCACATATCAGACGGTAAACATTCATTCAGATATTACGCATATTCAGTGGGGTGACCTGGAACCTCAGGTGACCAGCGATGTGGAATGGAGCATCAAGGAGAGCAACACAGTATATACGTCCATTCTTGCGAAATATCAGGTTTCCTGCATTGGAGACAATGAGGAGACCGGTGTGTATAATGTAAAGGAGTTTTTCCGGATACGGGAGATGGGGGATACGATTTACCTCCTGGATTACAACAGAGACCTGCAGAAAGTATTTACCGGAAGCCCGGACACCATTGATGAAAAAGGGGTCCTGCTCGGGATTGCCTCCGATGATCTCCAGTACGAGACAAATGAGGATGAAACGATAGTGGCATTTGTCCAGGAGCGGGATCTGTGGCTTTACAGCAGAGAATCAGGAGAGCTGTATCAGGTGTTCAGTTTTTCAGATGCGGAAGGGAGCGATGAGAGAAGCAGGAACGATCAGCATGCAGTCCGCATTATCAGTATGGATAACAGCGGGAATCTTGCCTTCGCCGTATATGGATATATGAACCGGGGAACCCATGAAGGTGAAGTGGGCGTTGGAATTTATTACTTTAGCGTGCCGGACAATGTGATTGAGGAGAAAGCATTCATTCCGAGCACAAAATCCTTTGCCATCGCAGAAGATGAACTTGGTAAAATGGTATACTATAACCACAGCGAAAAAATGCTGTATGTTCTGGCGGAAGGGACCCTTTATCAGATAGATCTGGACAGAAATGAACAGGAAACTCTGGCGGAAAATCTGACAGAAGATCAGTATACCGTTTCGGACGATGGACGGCTGATGGCTTATCAGACAGATGATTCAGCATCTGTAATCCAGGTGATGAATCTGGAGAGCGGGGACAGCTACGAAGTCAGTGCGGAAGACGGTGAGACTCTTCGTCCGCTGGGATTTATCCACAGCGATTTTGTCTGCGGCAGAATGCGTTCAGAAGATGCCGGACAGACGGTTTCCGGCGAAGAGATTACGCCGATGTATGCTGTAGAAATTCTGAATTCAAAGAACGAAAAGGTGGCGGAATATTCCTTTACAGATTCCGGCATTTATACGACCGATATTCTGATCGACGGCAATCTGCTGACGCTGAACCGGGTAGAGAAGCGGGACAGCGTATACAGAACTGCGGAACAGGAATATATAACCAATAATGAGGAACGCAAAGAGACCACAGTCAGTCTGGAAACCTACAGCACGGACAGAATGCAGAGACAGCTGAGGCTTACCTTTGCGGATGCGGCGGAAAATACGGATGTAGCAGTAATGAAGCCTCATCAGCTGACGACCGGAGAACCGCTGACGATTACATTGAGCGGAACGGATACGACTGAAAAATTCTACGTGTACGGCATGGGAGAACTGGTGGCAGTTTACGACAAAGCAGCATATGCGATTCAGAGAGCGGAACAGGTGTCCGGAGTTGTGATTTCCTCCGCGCAGGCTTATGTGTGGGAAAGAGGAAACCGGGATCTGGCATACTCTACAGACGCGGAGGCATTTCAGAAAGAAGGGGAGGAGACGTCTCTCCAGGCCTGTGAAAGGTATATGGAACAGTATGGAGCGCACCGGGTTGATCTGACGGGATGCAGGCTGGATCAGGTGCTGTATGTAATTAATAAGGGACGTCCGGTGATTGCCGTAATCGACGGAGATCATGCGGTACTGCTGACCGGATATACAACCAGTGACATTACCTATATCGATCCCGATAATGGGCAGGAGTCAACGGTGTCTGTCAGTGACATGGAGGAACTGACAGATCAGGGAGGAAATACCTTTATCGGATATATATAGAAAAAATAACGGCTTCAGGATTGATTTCCTTCAGCCGTTATTTTTTATGGGATTTACTCTTAAAGTGCTTTTCTGAATATAATGTTCTGATACCGGCTGAGCGCGGCGTGCAGAAGAAGTCCCAGTATACCGCATGACACAATTTCCCCGATCCCGACTGTCAGCATCATAAACGGGATGGGAAGCGGCTCCATATATGCGTATTTCAGCACAAAGGGAACGATCAGAGCATTGGCGGTAACAGGCGGAAGCGGCGCCAGATATCTGCTGTTATTCCGGAGCAGCCATGTAAAGACGGCGCCGATCAGCGTGGCGAGGCTTCCGAAGATGATGTCCGGCAGCAGCGCCCCCGCGATAACATTGCTGATCAGGCATCCAAGAAAGACGCCGGGAACTGCGGCAGGGGTAAATACGGGCAGAATGGTCAGGGCCTCGGAAAGACGGACCTGAACCGGACCAAAGGCGAAAGACGCGCCGATAACGGTCAGTACCACATAGATTGCGGCAATCATAGCCGCCTGTGCTGTAAAAAGCACTTTGCTGTTTTGCGTTGTTTTCATTTTTCCGTCTCCTTTAGTTTTGTTTTACGAGTGGAAGGTCTCGAACACTCGATAATGATGCGCCGGAAACAACGTGTTTACGCTGATTTCGGCGTTTTGTAGTATATCATGCTTATGTAAGAAAATCAAGAATGTCCAAAAAATGTCCAAAATGGGACTGAACAGTCTATTGAAAATTATGTAAAAACAGTGAAAGAGGTTGAAAGAGAGATTGGGTTGGTATATAGTACCAATGTGTTTTTTCTGGGTATGGCGGAAGAAACTTCTGGAAAAATATACGATTTATGTTTATATTTACCTATTGTGAAAGGGAGGGAGTCCCCCGGTCAGACAGCAAAAACCTGGTGGAACGGCGTGTCGGAGGCGATAACGATACGCCGCACAGCGCAAACGGATTTATGGCGCTGCTGACCGCTTCCTATATGAAAAACGTAATAACAGAGCACTATTATGGAAATACGGATGATCAGAGTGCCAATGTCTACACGATAGGATTCAGCACAGAGCATCAGACCGACGGAATGGTAGAGATGGCGAATCTTGTTCTGAATCCGGGGGACAGTCTGAGTCAGGCATCTGAAAGTACTTCCGAGGCAGCTGTACAGGTGGCGGAAGCCTGGGAGGAGTACCGGACAGGCGGTGATCCGGTTGTACAGGGCAAACTCGGGGCAAACGGCGACGAGAGGAGTTATCACGTGGAAATTGCGGATCCCTGCGGCGGCAATCCCTATGCGTGTAAATGAAGTTACGCTTAATCCGGACGGCACAGTCGCAGCGCATACTTATAATGAGGCATATCCTCTTCGTGTGGTATACGGAGTGGGGGTGCAGGAGAAAATTACAGATGAAAACGGAGCAGTTGATACCTCTCAGATTGCCCGGAGCTATCTTGACCAGTATCTGACAGCAGACGGAAAACTTCAGCTTTTTGCAAATGAATATAGCGGAAATACAGACAACGGATATGCAGGTACACAGACGGATGGAAAGACAGTTGGCGACGCAGCGGTAAGATTTACATCAGCAAAGACAAATCCGTTCTACTATGTGCAGAAAAATATTCCATTGTACACAGATGAGGACTGTCAGAATCCCGCAACAGGAGAAATCAATGAAAATGACGTCTATTATATGGAAATCAGCTATTATGAAGGCACTGAGCAGAAGACAGCAGTTGTGGCAAGAGAAGGCAGTCTCTTTATGGATGCTGATGGCCGGCCCACTGTTGCGGCGACAGGAACAGACGGTCAGCTGGAACTTCAGGCAGGCGCGCCGAGGCTTGGAAACTTAAGCGATTTTGTAAAGGACAAAGCTTCAGGGGAACTGACCGGAACGGCAGATACCTATTATTATCCGACTTATCAGGGGAACGGAGAGTTTCTTGTTTATCTGGGAAATAACGGATTACTGGAGGCAGATGTTCAGCAGAACTCACCGGATGATCCCTCTGGCGGGGAAGAAACACCGGATCCCGATGATCCGGAGAACCCGGATGACGAAAATCCGGGAACAGACAATGAAGATCCGGACGCAGACAATGATCCGGATGCCGGGGACGGAACAGCTGCGGATACAGGAGACAGCACTGATACAGGCGGCGGAAGTGGAACAGCCGGCTCTGAAAATGATAGAAAAGCAGTTCAGACAGGAGATGATCTGACAGTTTATCTGCTGATCGCGGCAGCTCTGACAGCGTCTCTCGCGGCAGCAGCCGGGATTACAGTTACTGTAATACGTAAAAAAAACAAGATAAGATAAAAGAAAACTCTATGTAAATGCGGCTGCATTTACATAGAGTTTTCTTACTGTTTCAGCATCATCTCGATAAGCCTTGAGGCATCACTCAGTGTCAGTGTATCCGGATCCCAGTCAGCACAGACTTTCTTTTTGCGCGCAAGACTCGTCAGAAACGCAATCTGTTTTGCTGTAGCGGGCCGGGGCTTTTTTATTTTATAGTTCAGCTGCACAGGTGAAAAAATCCGGGGATTCTCTGCTTCGAAATAATGAGCCAGTGTCTGATACAGTTTTGCGGTGGCAAGTGCATCGTGATAGGCCCTGTGTGCGGATCTGTTTTCGATATGATAGTAATGACACAGATATTCCAGGCTCCGGGATTCAAGATCCTTATGTACTTTCTGGGCAATCTTAAGTGTATCAATCCCTGACTTTTCAAAGGGAAACCCTTCAGCTGCCGCGTTTGTTTTTATGAAGCTGTAGTCAAAGGACACATTGTGTCCGATCAGGATATCCTCTTCGCAGAAATCCAGAAAATCAGAGATCACATCATGCCGGCTGCGGGCGGAGGATACCATCTGATTGGTAATTCCGGTCAAGGCAGTGATGGAAGGCGAGACAGGAGACAACGGGCGGACCAGTTCCATGAACCGCTCCGCCACTTTTCCTTCACGCACTTTCAGCGCGCCGATTTCTATTATTTCATTTTCCGCCGGATTCAGTCCGGTAGTTTCAATATCAAATGCTATGTATGACTTTAACATAATTCCATTGCAAGTAAATGATTAAATCGCTTTGTTAATTGTGTCCTGCATCAGGCAGTAACCGATAATACCAAAACCGACAATAGCAAGGATCAGATAAAGGATACCGGAACTTCCCGATGTGCGTTTGATCCGGTCGCATTTTTCACCCATTTTGTACTGCCAGTACAGTCCGTAAATCCCGCAGGTGATAATTGAAAAAAGAAATACCATTCCGCCGCTGGTAGCTCCGGGTTCCCCTGCAAGAAGATTGATCTCGTCATTCAGCTTGATCATCCAGTAAATCCCGTAGATCCCGCATGTAATAATCGAGAGAATTACACAGACAGGAATACTTCTGGGAGTGATTCCCGGATTCGGATAATTATATCCTGTGCCGTTCTGGTTCGGATTGTTCCACGCATTCTGGTTCGGATTATTATTCCATGCGTTCTGGTTCTGGCCAGCGTTCCAGGAATTGTTCTGCGTGTTGTTCGTGCCGGGCTGCGGACCGCCCTGAAGTGAAGCGCCGCAGTTTGAGCAGAACGTAGTGCCGTCCGGGCACTGCGCGCCGCAATTAGGACAATATCTCATAGTAATGCCTCCTCATAAAAATATATAAAACCAAATTCATAATACCATAGTTCTGTCAGGATAACAAGGTAAAGAAGGACTTGAGTTTCCGCAGAATTATCCCCTAAGATAAATCTGCTGAGTTTTGTTATCCACAACTTTTAAAAAATGGCCAAAATATAAGGAATCCTGTTCCTTTTTGATGTAAAATTAAGCTATCAAACAAAAAC